>NZ_CP006951.1:1021613-1362151 GCF_000830885.1 Dehalococcoides mccartyi CG5 | reverse complement strand
TATGGTAATTAGGCGGTGTTAAAATGGTGGTGATGAATGAACTCAAGATAGTCTTTATGGGCAGTCCCGAATTTGCCCTTACCCCGCTTAAAATGCTTCTTGCCGAAGGATACGATATCTGCGGCGTTTACACCCAGCCTGACCGTCCGGCCGGGCGGGGGCGTGAGCTTTGTCCTCCCCCGGTAAAGACACTAGCACTGGAGCATGGGCTGGCGGTTTACCAGCCCCAGAGTCTCAAGAAACCTGAAGAGCAGGCTTTTTTAAAGGAGCTTAAACCGGATGTGATAGTAGTGGCTGCTTACGGCCTTATTTTGCCTCAGGCAGTATTGGATATACCTGTTTACGGGGTGCTCAATATTCACCCCTCCCTGCTGCCCCGTTACCGGGGAGCAACTCCGGTTGCCGCCACACTGCTGGGGGGTGACGAATGGGCTGGCGTTTCTCTGATGAAACTGGAAGCTGGACTGGACACCGGACCGGTTTATTCCCGTTCTATGGTAGCCATCCGCCCTGAAGATACCACCCCCATTCTGGCAGACAAACTGGCCTTTATCGGCGGGTGTATGCTTTTGGAGTTATTAAGTCAAATCCCCTCTCTGCCGGAACCGAAGGTGCAGGATAACACTCAGGCCAGCTATTTTGGTATGGTCACCAAAGAGATGGGACTGATAAACTGGCAGACTTCGGCTGTTGAAATTGAACGCCGTGTAAGAGCTTTTTTCCCTTGGCCGGGGGTTTTTACCACCTTCAATCAAAAAACTCTGAAAATACTGGAAGCAAAGCCCCGAAATCTGGGGCTTGGGTTGAAGCCTTCTGAAGTCAGGGTTTATGAGCAATCCCGAGTAATGGTTGGCTCAGCTTCGGGAGAGCTGGAGATAATCCGTCTTCAGCTGGAAGGTAAGGCCGGTTGCAGTGCGGCAGATTTTGTCCGCGGGCAACGCAACTTTGACGGGGTTAATCTGGGAGTTTAGTCAGCTTTCTTGAGGATACGAGCCAGATAGGTTACCTGGCACATTTCTTCCAAAGCAAAAGTGTATTTCAGGGCTTCTTCTATGTTTTCCCCTGTTGCAAAGCTGCCATGACCGGCTACCACTATAACCCGGTGTGTTTCCAGTGCTGTAGCCACTTCTTCTGCCAGACTGCCGGGCTGAACCCGCTCTCCGAAACCGATAACCGGTATAGCTCCCAGGCAGTAAAGCCCCTCACCGCAGTCCGGTATTATTTCCCCCTCAAGCAGGGAGAGAGCGGCTGCATAAGGCGGGTGAGCATGAACTATGGCTTTGGCGGATGTGCGGCGGTAAATAGCCCTGTGAACGGGCAGTTCGCTTGAGGCAAGCGGGGTAAACTGGTCATTATGGTCAAGACCGGTCAGTATCAGGTCTGTTTCGCTAAAAAGAGGCAGTGAACTGCCGGTTCGGGTTATGTAAAGCTTGTCTTTCCATCGTTGGCTGAGGTTGCCGGAGTGTGAGGAAACCAGTCCCCGCCCGAAAAGCAGTTTTCCAGCCTGTATAAACCAATGCAGGGTTTCAGAAGGTGTTTGCCCGTTCAACTTAAGCTATCCTAATCCAGCTGGCGGATTACAGCTATAACCCGCCCCTGTATTTCAACATTATCCGGTTTGGTATAAATGGGCGGCATAGTGCGGTTGGCCGGCTGCAGGCGTACCCTGCCCGGTTCCATGTAGACCCTTTTCAGGGTGACTTCTTTCTGGTCTTTCAGCCAGACAGCGGCCGTTTCACCGTTGTCCACCGTTTGGGTATGCTGCATTATTACCAGATCGCCGTCATTGATCAGGTCTTCTATCATGGAGACGCCCTTAACCCGCAAAGCATAAATATTTTCCCGCCCTCGGGTAAGGTCTTCGGTAACCTCTATACTTTCGTCAGAAGTTACCACGGCAAAGCTGTCTGATTCGGGGACGGGTATGGGAGTGCCGGCGGCAATCTGACCGATGACAGGTATGCTTATGCGGCCTTCGTTGGTTTCTTCCGTGCCCACCAGCTCTATCCCGCGGGATATTTCGGCCTGGCGGCGGATAAGCCCCATTTTTTGCAGGATTTTGAGGTTGTAATCTACAACAGAGGTAGAGCTGATATTACAGCCGCTTACGATATCCCGAATGCTGGGGGGATACCCGTAACGGCGGCGGAAACGGGCAATAAAATCTATCATAGCCCGCTGTCTGGTAGTCAGTTTAGCAATCAACTCTGTCCCCGCATAAGAACAATTGTTCTACATAATAAACCAAAAACACCTTCCCTGTCAATACACAAAGGAAGGTGGAAAACGCAAATAAAAAGCGGTGTTACTTAGCGGCTTGGCTGAGCTTTTTCATCAGGCGGCTCTTGCGGCGGGCGGCATTTTTGGGGTGGATAATACCCTTTTCGGCAGCCTTATCTAAATTGCTCTGAGCGGATACAGCGGCGGTTTCAGCTTCGTTTATAGAACCGGCATCAACCAGTTTCTTGACCTTGGTTAAGCTGGTCTTAACCTGGCTCTTGGCCCGGCGGTTCTCCTGACGGTTGGCATCTGCTACACGCAAAGCTTTTTCCGCAGATTTTGTGTTAGGCAAGTGAGTCTACCTCCAATAAAATGTACCTATGGAATATAGCAAATATACAACCCAAATGCAACCGCAGGCACAGTAACTTTATCAGAAGGGCTGTTTCTGCTAAAATATAATGTATTTATGTAACCTAAGGAGCACAGTATGTTTTTATATTTGCTGTTTATGCTGCCTCCCCTGGCGCTTATGCTATATGCCCAGTGGCGGGTCAGCAGTTCTTTTAAAAAATATTCCAAAGTGGGAAATCTTTCCGGTCTGAGCGGTGTTCAGGCGGCCAGACGCCTGCTGGACGAACACGGGCTGGGGAATGTTCAGGTAGAGCTTACCAAAGGCAAGCTTTCAGACCATTATGACCCCAAAGCCAAGGTACTGCGGCTTTCACCTGAAGTAGCCAATACGGCTTCGGTGGCTTCTATAGGCATTGTCGCCCATGAAGTAGGCCACGCCGTTCAGGATAAAGAACTGTATGCTTTTTTGAAAATCCGTAACGCCCTTTTCCCGGTTGCCAACTTTGGCAGCCAGTTCGGCTTTATTATGGTGCTGGTGGGTCTTTTTCTGTATGGCTTCTCTTTGTCATTCGGTCTTTCGGTGGCTTGGGCGGGGGTAGCTTTATTTGCGGTGGCGGTAATATTCTCGCTCATTACCCTGCCGGTGGAGTTCAACGCTTCCAGCCGGGCCATGGCTATGCTTAGCGGCGGTTCACTGGTTTCGGTGCAGGAATCAGCCGGGGTCAAAGCGGTGCTGGGTGCGGCTGCCCTTACCTATGTGGCGGCTTTGCTACAGGCGGTCGGCCAGTTGCTTTATTTTGTACTTATGCTGGTGGGATTCGGGCGGAGAGACTAAAATATTTAATTCACCGCTTATCCATTTAAATATAAAAGCCCCGCCGGAAGCGGGGCTTTTTCTTGTCAAGCCAAGGGTGATAAACGTATAATCACACCAGTAGTCTTAGGGGGTAGCTAATGAAACAGCCGCAAGACCTGCGCAGTTTTGATAGCCTGCGGGAAATTCTGGGTATACTTCGCAGCCCGGAGGGATGTCCCTGGGACAGGGCTCAGACCCATAAATCCATGCGGGACAGCTTTCTTGAAGAAACCTATGAAGTGCTGGAAGCTCTGGACGCAGATGACAAGGATCGTTTTTGCGGTGAACTGGGAGACCTGCTTCTCCAGATAGTATTCCATGCCGAAATGGGCAGTGAAGCCAAAGAGTTTGATATGGGTGACGTGATAGAGGCTATAAACACCAAGCTAATCCGCCGCCATCCCCATGTATTCGGGGGAACTAAGCTTTCGTCCTCGGCAGAGGTTTTGCATAACTGGGAAGAGATAAAAAAGACCGAGCGTGGCCATGACAAACCCATGCTTTCCGGGGTACCCAAACAGTTACCGGCCCTTAGTTACAGTCAGGAAATACAGGGACGGGTGGCCAGAGTGGGTTTTGATTGGAAAGAAGACGAAGGGGTGCTGGAAAAGCTGGCTGAAGAAGTGGCTGAGTACAGTTCTGCCCCAAACGCCCTTGAAAAAGAAAAAGAATTTGGGGATATACTCTTTACACTGGCCAATTACGCCCGCAGGCAGGGAATAGACCTTGAGTCTGCCCTCAGAGGGGCAAACAGGCGTTTTTACAGCCGTTTTGAACACATGGAAGAGCTTTGCCGCAAAACAGGCAGGGATATTGCCAAGATGAGTTTTGCTGAACAGAATGAACTCTGGCAGGCGGCTAAAAGGAAAGAAAACGGAGAATAAGCAAATTAGAATGGTCGGGGCGAGAAGATTCGAACTTCCGGCCTCAGCGTCCCGAACGCTGCGCGCTAACCAGGCTGCGCTACGCCCCGCCAGATTTACTATTATAGAGACAATTGCTAATAAGGGCAACTTGAAGCTAAAGCAAGCAGGGGTTGGATGAAATGAAATATTGCGTACTTATTACTGATGGTGCCTCCGGCTGGGGGCTAAAAGAACAGGGCGGTAAAACTGCACTGGAACTGGCTCACACCCCCAATCTGGATAAGATGGCCCGAAACGGTTTTATGGGATTAAGCGCCAATGTGCCCCCCGGCATGGAGCCCTCATCTGCCTGTGCCTGCATGTCCCTGCTGGGGTATGACCCCGAAATTTATTATAAAGGGCGGGCGGCTATTGAGGCTGTCAGCATGGGGGTAAGTGTTGCCCCTGACGAAGTTATTTTCCGCTGTAATCTGGTATCTATAATAGACGGCAAAATGGCCAGTTACTCAGCCGGGCATATTTCCAGCCAAGAAGCCTCCGAACTGCTGGACGCAGTGTCTAAGCAGCTTGGCAGTGAACGGGTAAAGTTTTACCCTGGGGTAAATTACCGTCATCTGCTTAAACTAAAGGGTATGGGCAATACGGCGAACGCACTCTGTACCCCTCCCCACGATATTTCCGACCGGGAGGTATCTCCTTATCTGCCGCAGGGTGAGGGAAGCCTTATCTTAAACCAGCTTATCAGCTCCTCCCAGCAGATACTCAGGGATCACCCGCTAAACCTTCACCGCCAGAGTCAGGGTAAACTGCCGGCCAATTCCATCTGGCTGTTCTGGGGCAGCGGCCCCATTCCGCCCATGCCCTCTTTTAAAAAAGCTTACGGGCTGGATGCCGCTCTAACCTCAGGCGTAGACCTGCTGCGGGGTTTGGGGCTGATGATGGATATGAAAATACTGGAACTACACGGCATAACCGACGGGTTGAATAATGATTTTTCAGGTCAGATGCAGGGCGGTCTTTCTGCCCTGCGGGATAATGATATGGCGGTAATTCATGTAGAAGCACCGGATGAAGCCGGCCATGCCGGCAGTCTTTCGGATAAAGTAAAGGCGATAGAGCTTATTGATGAGTTTATGGTGAGTAAACTTCTTTCGTACCCGGAAGATATTCGGGTGCTTGTTATGCCTGACCATCCCACCCCCATCAAGCTTAAAACCCATGTGGCAGAGCCTGTACCCTTCCTGATGTGGGGCAAGGGTTTTTCAGCTAACGGAGTATCCCGTTTTACAGAGAAAGAAGCCCTTAAAACAGGTATAATATTTGAAAAGGGCTGCACCCTGATGCAGGCTTTTCTTAAATAGATTTATTTAGAGGTAGATAAAATATGCCCAGAGAAGATGACAGATACCGAAACGCCATGTACGGGGGGCATCCCCCGGCCTGTACCTGTGTGGATTGTACCCGCAGGCGGCTGGCAGGAAATACCCGCCGAAAAAGCGTGGAACGCAGCCTTTTCACCTGGATTATAGTAGGTGCGGTAGTTTTGGTGATAATTATGTTTGTACTGTGGTGGGGTAGCAGACCCTAAGTCTTTTATTTTCAGGCTAAAGGTTTATAATAGATGGCAAAATCCGGCTTTCCCGCCGGTGCAGGTCTATTAAAACAAACAGGCAAAATATAAACAGAATGTTTGGGGTTTAGTATGGCAGTTGTAGTTCATAAATACGGCGGCACTTCGGTTGGTGATGCCGAAAGGATTAAACACGTAGCCAAGCGGATTATTGCCGCCCGCCAGAAGGGCAATGATGTGGTGGCGGTGGTTTCGGCCATGGGAGATACTACCGATGACCTGATTGAGCTTGCCCACAAGCTCAATGATTGTCCCGAACCGCGTGAGATGGATGTTTTGCTCTCTACCGGTGAAATAGTTTCCAGCACCCTGCTGGCTATGGCACTTAAAAATATGGGTCAGGATGCTATCAGCCTTTCCGGCCAGCAGGCAGGCATTCGGACGGACTCGGTCCATTCCAAAGCGCGTATCACCGGCATTGATCCCAAACGTATCCATGACGAACTGGATAAAGGCAGGGTAGTAATTGTGGCCGGTTTTCAGGGTATTTCAGACTGCCAGGATGTTACCACTCTGGGGCGGGGCGGTTCCGATACCACAGCGGTTGCATTGGCGGCCAGTTTGGGAGCTTCCATATGCGAACGTTATACAGACGTGGACGGCGTTTATACCGCTGACCCCCGCCTGATACCGGACGCCCGGCGGCTTTCGGAAATAAGTTATGAAGAAATGCTGGAACTCTCGTCTTACGGGGCAAAGATAATGCACCCGCGGGCGGTGGAAATAGGCCAAGTGTACAATATACCCATTCTGGTGGCTTCCAGTTTTAATGAAAATCCCGGCACACTTATACATGGAGGGGAAAAGATGGAAATACGAAACAGGGTCAGCGGAATAGCCCATGATTTTGAGGTAGCTAAGATAACCATTTTAGGAGTGCCTGACAAGCCGGGCATAGCGGCAGGTCTCTTTGCCCCGCTGGCAAAGGCCGGGGTTAGCGTGGATACCATCGTCCAGAACTCCAGCCAGGACCATATCACAGACCTGACCTTTACGGTAACCAAGTCAGATTTGGGCAAGGCACTGGAGGTTATAGGCCCCATTGCCAAGGAACTTCAGGCCAGAGAAGTGCTGAGTGATTCCAAAATAGGCAAAGTCAGCATTATCGGCACCGGCATGCTGAATGCCCCCGGTTATGCCGCCCGTATGTTCAAGGCTCTTTCAGATGTCGGCATAAATATTTTGCTCATTTCCACTTCGGAAATACGCATAACCTGCATTATAGAAGAAGACAAGGTAAAAGATGCGGTCAGAGCCATACACAAGGCCTTTGAGATGGAAAAAGACTAGGGTTTTTTAGCGGTATAGTGTTTGGTTTAAATTGTATATAAAAAGAGAGTGGCTGCTTTAGGCAGCCACTACTTCTTTGATTTCGGGTATCTCGCGCTTCAGGATACGCTCAATGCCATTTTTCAGGGTCATTGTAGACATGGGGCAGCCGGCACAAGCGCCAACCAGTTTTACTTTTACTACTCCGTCCACAACATCTACCAGTTCAACATTGCCGCCGTCGGCTTCCAGGGCCGGTCTGATTTTATCCAGAACGGCTTCTACTTTTTCCAGCATCAGTAGCTCCTTCCAGTAGTTAAAAATTATTAAAACACCTATAAATTACAGTACCATAGCCTAGAAATGGTGTCAATTTGCCCCCGGGCTAAGCGAATTTTTAAGCTAATTGGAGTATAATAACCAAATAAATGGTTTCTCATACTTGTAGACGGGTTTAGCATACAGTAAAATAACTACTCGTTTAGCAAATAACTAAAAATGAGGAATCTATGGCATATCAAGAAGAGGAACAGCTAAGACTCAAGCGCCAGAGCAGTAAACAGGCTGTAGATTTAGCCATGGAAGGACGCTGGCAAGAGGCGGTGGAGGTTAATAGAAAAATTGTTGACCAGTTCCCGAATGATGTAGAAGCCTTTAACCGTCTGGGGCGTGCCTATCTGGAGCTGGCTATTTATCCGGAAGCTATTGCTGCCTACACCCGTGCCAAAGAAATAGATCCTTATAATGTAATAGCTGAAAAAAATCTGCACCGGCTGGAAGTGCTCAGCAAGGAACGCACCGCGGCCGGGCCGGTTATTCACCGTGTTCAGCCTCAGGATTTCCTGGAGGAAATAGGCAAAGCCGGGGTGATAAACCTGACCCGCCTGGCTCCCAAAGGGGTACTGGCCAGAATTGTAGCCGGTGACCAGCTTTGTCTGCGGATAGACGGTATGAATCTGTGGGTGGAAAACTGCGGCGGGGAAGTGCTGGGGATGGTGGATATACCTACTTCCAAGCGGCTTATAAAACTGATGAAGGGCGGCAACAAATATTCTGCCACCGTTATCAGTTCCAATGAAGAAAAACTGGTGGTGATTATACGTGAAACCTTCCAGCACCCCTCACAGATGGGTATACCTTCATTCTCTTCCAGAGGGATTTCCAAGAGTTCTGTCAGCACCGAGCCTGATGAGAGTGACAAAGAAGAAGGCGGATACGAGATAGAAGTAGATGAAACCGAACTGATGGCAGAAGAAGCTGAGGCTGAAAGCCAGACATATACTGATGATGAAAACGAGGGTGATCTGGAGGTTTAGAATATGGTAACAGGTAATACCAGGCCGATAAATATAGAAGATGAAATGAAGGGCTCATACCTTGATTACGCTATGAGTGTAATAGTCTCGCGTGCCCTGCCGGATGTGCGTGACGGGCTTAAGCCGGTACAACGGCGCATCCTCTATGCCATGAATGACCTGGGTATGAAACACAATACCCCCTATAAAAAGAGTGCCCGTATCGTGGGTGAAGTTTTAGGTAAATACCATCCCCACGGTGACTCTTCCGTTTATGACGCCATGGTACGCATGGCCCAGCCCTTTTCTTATCGTTACCCGCTGGTGGACGGTCAGGGTAACTTTGGCAGTGTGGACAACGACCCCGCGGCTGCCATGCGTTATACCGAAGCCCGTTTGGCTCAGATAGCCGAACATCTGCTGGCAGATATAGACAAAAATACCGTAGACTTCATGCCCAACTTTGATTCCTCGCTGGAAGAGCCTACTGTTCTGCCGGCCCGCATACCTAACTTGCTCATGAACGGCAGTTCGGGTATTGCGGTGGGTATGGCTACCAATATACCTCCCCACAATTTGGCCGAACTCTGTCAGGCTATTTGTTACCTGATAGATAACCCTGATTGCGGGGTGGACGAACTGATGCAGTTTGTTTCCGGGCCGGACTTTCCTACCGGCGGTACTATACTGGGTACTGATGGCATAAAGAGTGCCTATGCTACCGGTAAAGGTAAGATTGTTATCCAGGCCAAAGCCCATATTGGCGAAGTGGAAACCCGCAAGGCTATATTTGTTACCGAGATTCCTTATCAGGTAAACAAGGCCGAACTGGTGGCTAAGATTGCCGAACTGGTCAAGGAACGCAAAGTGACCGGTATTTCCGACCTGCGTGACGAATCTGACCGCCAGGGCATGCGGGTAGTTATTGAACTAAAGAGGGATGCCGAACCCCAGCAGGTTTTAAACAGCCTTTACAAACATACCAATATGCGCACCTCTTTCTTTGTAAATATGCTGGCGTTGGTAGACGGACAGCCGCAGGTTCTCAGCCTGAAAGAAGTACTTAAAAACTTCATAGATTTCCGCCATCTTATTATCACCCGCCGAAGCCAGTTTGAACTTAAAGCCGCCAAAGACCGTGCCCACATATTGGAAGGTCTTAAAAAAGCGCTGGATTTTATTGATCGTATCATCGCCATTATCCGCGGCTCCGAAAACGGTGATGCCGCCCGTAAAAACCTGATAGCCGAATTTGATTTCTCGGTAGTACAGGCCCAGGCTATTCTGGATTTGCAGCTTCGCCGTCTGGCCAATCTGGAACGCCAGAAGATACTGGATGAATATGCCGAACTTATGAAACGGATAGGTTATCTGGAAGACCTGCTGTCTCACCCTGAAAAGATTTATGCTCTGGTGAAGGAAGATGCCAAAGACCTTAAATCCAGCTATGGCCAACCCCGTGCCACCGAGATTTCTAACCAAGGTGTTATAGAATTCCGGGTGGAAGACCTGGTGCCTCATATGGATGTTATAGTTACCCTAAGTGAGCGCGGCTTTATCAAACGGGTACCGGCTAATGTATTCCGTCTGCAGCATCGCGGCGGTACCGGCATAATGGGTATGCCCACCCGCGAAGCAGACGCTGTCCGGTTCCTGTCGGTTTCGGATACCCATGATACCCTGCTCTTCTTTACCAACCGGGGCAAGGTATTCAGCCTGCGCTGTTTTGATATACCTGATGATTCCTCCCGTATCGCCAAGGGTACAGCTATCGTAAACCTGATACCTGTTACCCAGGATGAACGGATAACCGCCATACTGGATTTGAAAAGCTTCCCGGCAGACCATTTCCTGCTGATGGCTACCAATAAAGGTGAAATCAAGAAAACCTCCCTGCAGGAGTTTACAGCCGTCCGTTCCTCCGGCCTGATAGCCATGGATCTGACTGCTTCTGATGAACTGGTAGCGGCGGTAGAGACCATAGAAGAAAAAGATATTCTGCTGGCTACCCGTCTGGGTCAATCCATCCGCTTCCCGGTGAGTGAACTCCGCACCAGTCTCAGGGCTTCCGGCGGTGTCAAGGCTATAGTCCTCTCCATGGAGGACGAAGTGGTCAGCATGGACGTTGCCCAAGAGGGAACGATGGTAATAACCGTAACTGAAAACGGTGCCGGCAAGCTGACTGCCATAGAGGAATATCCCCAGCAGCACCGGGCTGGCAGCGGGGTTATAAACTTCAAGGTAGTAGATAAAACCGGTGAAGTGGTTGCCTCCAAGGTAGTCAGTGTAACTGACCAGATGATGCTTATTTCAGCCGATGGCATGGTTACCCGTACCCAGGTCAAGGAAGAAGACCCCTCACATGGCATACCCATCATGGGCAGAGCCACTCAGGGTGTGAGGGTAATGCGTCTTGAAGAAGGTGACAGAGTGGTTGCGGTAGCTACTTTTTAGCTGAAGTCTTTTGGTTAAAAATAAAGGGGGGCTTAAAAAAGCCCCCCTTTTTATTCGGATTTCAAACAGCAGGTTTATTTTCTATGCAGGCGGTCGGCACATTCCGTTACCGCTTTTTCCAGCCCGCAGGCATGGCATTTGCCTTCACGGCAGTCAGGAGTATCCTGCTCTTCCAGCGAGCGGGTATATTCCCTTTTCAGAAATTCGGCGCTTACCCCCGTATTTATATGATTCCAGGGCAAAGTCTCATCTAATGAACGTTTGCGGTGGGCATAGAATGAGGGGTTTAAGCCGCATTCGTCAAAAGCCTCCTGCCAGAGAGAAAAATTGAAACATTCACTCCAGGCATCAAATTTGGCACCCTTTTGCCAGGCGGTGTATATCACCCTGCCCAGACGGCGGTCTCCTCTGGAAAATACCGCTTCCAGCAGGCTCATTCTGGTATCAGACCAGGAAAGCTTTATCCCCCAGCGTTTCAGCCCCTGCCTGACTATATCTGCCCTTCGGTAGAGAGATTCCTCGTCCAGCTGGGCTTCCCACTGGAAAGGGGTATGGGCTTTGGGTACATATGATGCCAGACTCAGGCGTATCTGGGGGCGGCGTCCGGGAGCGATTCGGGACAAGGCGTTTACCTTGCCCACCATCTGGCAGATAGCGGCTGCATCTTCGTCAGTTTCGGTCGGCAGTCCTATCATGAAATACATCTTAAAGCTGGTCCAGCCGCTTTCAAAGGCAGTTCGGGCAGTAGCGCACAACTCTTCTTCAGAGGTAAGTTTGTTTATAACCCTCTGCAGACGCGGGCTGGCTGCTTCCGGGGCAAAGGTTAAGCCGCTTTTTCGGGCACCTGCCAGAACATTTACCAAACTGACCGAATCCGGGGTCAGGCGTAAACTGGGCAGTGACAGGGCAAGGTGTTTGTCTGCGTATTTTTCAGCCAGAGTTTTTACCAAACCTTCTATACCCGGATAATCCGAACAGCTTAGCGAAAGCAGGGAAATTTCATCATAACCGCAGTTGTCCATTATGCCTTCAACTGCAGTTATAACCTCTTCCGCCGGGCGCACCCTGACCGGACGGTACAGAATGCCGGCCGAACAAAAACGACAGCCCCGGCTGCAACCCCGGCTTATCTCCACTGCCCCCCTGTCCTGCACCACCTCTATATAGGGCACTACCGGTTTGACGGTTGGCGGCGGCAAAGCGGGCAAAATTCGGCGGTTCACCACCGAAGGCGCTTCAGGTACGGTTGGGGTGATGGATTTTAAAGTTCCGTCAGGGTTATATTCAGCCTGATACAGGCTTGGTACATAAATTCCGGGGATTTTGGCCAGCTCCCTCAGAAGCTGTGGTTTGGAAAGAGTGCGTTTTTTAGCATCAATAAAGCCTTTACACAGGTCTTCCATTGCCTCTTCGGCATCGCCTATTACAAAAGCATCTATAAAGTCTGCCAAAGGTTCAGGGTTCAGGCTGCAGCTTCCCCCGGCAATTACCAGCGGGAAATCCCCTCCCCTTTCGGCTCCCAGTATGGGTATGCCGGCCAGAGACAGCATATTCAGTATATTGGTATAGGTAAGTTCATATCCCAGTGAAAAGCCCAGAATATCAAATTCTTTTAATGGGTGGCCGCTTTCCAGACTGACAAAAGGCAGGTTGTGCTCACGGATAAGGTTTTCCATATCCAGCCAGGGGGCAAATACCCTTTCGGCCAGTATACTGGGGTTGCGGTTTAAAATATCGTAAAGCAGGGGTATGGCCAGGTTGGACATGCCTATTTCATATGTATCTGGAAAGCTCAGGGCAACCTTCAGGGGGATATCAGCCCATTCTTTGCAAACGGAATTCCATTCCCCGCCGGTATAACGGCCGGGCTTTTCAACCTGATGGAGAATATGTTCGGGATAGTTCAAAAGCGTTCCTCTCTGGGACTAATTCTGGTAAAAACAATAAACTGTGTTTCGGGTTTATTCCAGCTTGAAAAGCAGGTCATCGCCGGCGGCTATGACGGGTATGCCGGTTTCACTTGCCAGCTGTGCCGCCATTTTAGCCGGGTCTGCCCGGTAAAGCTGCAGACCAAAGTGGGTAAGTATAGCCGTTTTGGGTTTAGCCGCGGTAATAAGTTTGGCGGCATCCGGTATGCTCAAATGATAAATACGTTCTATAGCTTCCTTCAGGACTACGTTTATTATCAGAACATCGCAACCTGCGTAAACCTGCGGCATCTCCTCAAAATAACGGGTATCGCTTACGTAACCTATGCGGTGGCTGGAAGATTCAAAGATAAATCCGTAGGTTTCCACCGGGTGCTGATGACGCCGGGTGGTGAAAACCTTTATCCCGTCCAGATTGTATTCACGGCCTTCTTCAAGCATGGTCAGGTCATTTAAAAACGGCTTCAGATAAGAGTATATAACCGGCTCATTATCAAACGCGTCTTTAGGGGCCAGAAAATGGCCGTGTTTCTTAAACCCTCCCTGGGTCATGGCTTCTATCATTACGTTCACATCGCCGGAGTGGTCAAGGTGGCGGTGAGACAAAAGAATAGCACTCAGTTTTTCCGGGTCTAAGCCCAAGCGGCATACCTGCACAATACTGCCCGGACCGGGGTCAATCAGGAAACGCTTGCCGTCAAGGTTTAGCCAGATTCCGCCCGAAGCCAGTATCTGGCGGCTGACCATAAATCTGGCACCGCCGGTACCCAGAAAAGTTAGGCTGTTTGTTTCTTCGGTGTAGTTCATATCAGACACTTAGTATAGACATTATTTATCCAAATGCCAATTTATAAAATATTTAGACCTGCTTTGGGCACTAGTTATAAAAGCTTGTGTAGAAAGTGTGGGGCTATGTGTTAGAATATTGCATCCCTGATTTTCCCCGAATAAGGAGAGGGCTTTGGAAGAATTAGGCTCCAGCTTCGGGTTGGACTTAATCATTGTTCTGGTGGCGGCTGTTCTGGCCGGGTTACTTGCACGCCGCTTCAAACTGCCCCTTTTATTGGGGTATCTGGGGGCGGGTATAGCCATAGGCCCAAACGGTTTCGGGCTGGTACAGTCTCCGGGCGTAATTGAATCTATGGCTACAGTCGGGGTAATTCTGCTCCTTTTTACACTGGGGCTGGATTTTTCACTGGATGAACTCAAACGGGTAGGACGGGTGGCGGTACTGGGCGGTCTTATCCAGATAATTGTGACTGCCGGATTTGGCTTTTTGCTGGGCAGAAGTCTGGGCTGGGATATAAATGCCTCTATCTTCTTCGGGTTTATGGTCTCACTTTCCTCTACCCTGATAGTCCTTAAGATACTTATGGACAGGGGCGAAATGGAAGCCCCTCACGGGCGGGTGATGCTGGGTATTTTACTGGTGCAGGATATTTGCCTTATTCCCCTGATGATTATTTTACCGGCTTTGGGGGGTGACGGCGGGGATATCGGCTTTACCATGGGCATTGCCTTTGCCAAAGCCACAGCCTTTATTCTGGCTATGTTTGCACTGGGTTTCTGGGTTTTCCCCCGTTTGCTGGGGAGAGTGGCTTCCCATTCCCACGAGCTTTTTTTGCTGTCCGTTATCACCTTGTCTCTGGGGGCGGCCATGGGGGCAACTGCGCTGGGGCTTTCACCGGCGGTAGGTGCTTTTATAGCCGGACTTCTTATAGGACAGTCCATGTATGCAAAGCAGGCATTGGCAGATATAATCCCCCTGCGGGATATTTTCGGGGCTTTGTTCTTTGTTTCTCTGGGTATGCTGGCTAACCTGAACTTTGCGGTGGAAAACATGGGTTTGGTTCTGCTGGTCGTGGCCTTTCTGGTGGTTATCAAGAGTCTGGTGGCCGGGGTGGTGCCCTGGCTTTTCGGCTATACCTTCCAGACGTCTTTTACTACCGGTATCGGCCTGATGCAGATAGGTGAATTCAGTTTTGTACTAGCCGGGGTAGGTCTGGCCGCATCGGTCATTACAGACAGCATTTACGCCATTACTATCAGCGCTGCGGTTATTACCATGATAATCACTCCTTTTGCCTTAAGTTTCAGCGGTGCGGCCTACCGGAAGGTCAGCCAGTGGCCACTAGCCAGCAAACTGGTCAGCCTGCGTACCTCCGGGCAGACGGAATATAAGGATTTGGATATTTCCAACCATGCGGTTATCTGTTCGCAAGGGGGTGTAGCCAAGACCCTGACCCGTGTGATGAGCCGCCGAAATTTCCCCTTTCTGGTTATAGATTTAGACCCCCAGACCATAGCTGAACTTCGCCGCCAGAAAGCTCCCGCCATATACGGTGATGCCGCCAATCCGGAAATACTCAAATTTGCCCGCTTGGATAAAGCCCGCCTGCTTATTTGTGCCATGCCCGGTTTTGCAGATACTGAACAGGTAGTCAAAAATGCCCGCAAGATAAATTCACGGCTGGATATTGTAGCCAGAGTAACCAGTGACATGCAGGCGGAAAAACTTAAAAAAATGGGCGTTAGCGAGGTTGTCCAACCCGAATTTGAAGTAGGTCTGGAACTCTCCCGCCACGCCATGCACCGCTTCGGCATGACTACTATTGAAATCCAGTACATTTTGAACAGCCTGCGGAATATGGGCAAACCAGAGTAGCTTCAGGTACAGTCGAATATGCTATACTTTTAGCATCTTTTAAAGGGAAAAGCAGATGAAGAAATATAAAACAGGGATTATAAACGTAACCGGTTATGCAGGGCTTGAGCTTGCCCGTATTCTGGAAAGCCACCCCTCGGTAGAGCTTTGTTCGGTAACCGGCAGGAGTCTGGCTGGTAAAAAACTTTCGGATGTATTTCCCTATCTGCATCGCCTTGATTTGCCTATTACTGAAAATCTGGAAGGGCAAGTGGATGTTGCCTTTCTGGCTCTGCCTCACAAAGAAGGGGCAGCTTTAGTACCCGCTTTGCTGGAAAAAGGTATGCGGGTAATAGATATCAGCGCCGATTTTCGTTTGAAAGACCCGGCTCTGTATCAGGCATGGTACGGATTTGAACATCCCTGCCCGGGGCTCTTGGAGGAAGCGGTGTATGGTCTGCCTGAGCTTAAGCGTAAGGATATTGCCGGCGCCCGTCTGGTGGCAAATCCGGGCTGTTACCCTACCTCAGCCATACTTGGGCTTGTCCCGGCTTTTAAAAGTGACCTGATAGAGCCAAGTGCCATTATAGATGCCAAGTCCGGGCTTTCCGGTTCGGGGCGAACACCCACTGTAAAAACCATATTTTGCGAGGCTGACGAAGATGTTTGTGCCTATTCCATCGGCACTCACCGTCATCAGCCGGAGATAGTTCAGGAGCTTTGCCGCGCCAGCAGAGGGGTAATCCCGCGGGTTACTTTCTGCCCTCATCTGGTACCCATGAGCCGGGGTATACTCTCAACTGCCTATGCGCGTTTGAAACAGCCGGTTACAGACGAAGAAGTCAAAGAGATTTACCGACAGTTTTATAAAGATGAACCTTTTGTAAAAGTAACTGCCGAACCACCCCACACCCGTTATACCCGGGGTACTAATATGTGCTTTATATATCCGGTGGTGGATGCCCTGAATGAACAGTTGATAGTCATAAGCTGCATAGATAATCTGGTAAAGGGTGCGGCGGGGCAGGCTGTACAGAATATGAATATTATGCTGGGTCTGGCTGAAACGGAAGGCCTTGAAGCTATGGCCACCCTGCCTTAGCTTTAGTTTGCCAGCCACTTGCAGTTTTGCTATACTAATTACCCTGTGTGCCCCCATCGTCTAGAGGCCCAGGACAGCGGCCTTTCACGCCGTCAACAGGGGTTCGAATCCCCTTGGGGGTACCAATTTACCTTCTGGTTTTTCTGATATTTAGCTGCTCTGGCTAAATATTATCTATTTTTCAGCTATCCTTCTTAACCGGGTGGTATAATATATATCCGACAGTCCTTACAGGAGGTAACCGATATGCTGGAATACTTTCGTACCCACGTCATAGCCTATACCATTGTTCTTCTGGTGTGTTTCTTTGTCATGCTGGCAGGTATATTATACTGGCCGCTCTTTATTGCGGGCGGGATACTTTTTATGGGCCTGTTTCTGCTCGGGTTTAAACTTATCCGCGAACCCGAAGAATACGAAGAAGAAGTAACAATTAAACCTGTCCAAAAAGACTAGTGTCCCCTTAATGAAACGGAGGCTTTGAGAAATGGGAGTAAAACAGCTGGGTGAAACCTACAAGTGCGATATATGCGGCAATATTGTTCGGGTTATAAAAGTTGGCGGCGGTACGCTGGTCTGCTGCGGGCAGGATATGAAACGGATTGAAGATTCGTATAAAGCACCCATAAATCTGCCTGATTCCAGTGGTGAATAGCTACAGATTTTTATTTTCCGATTAAGTTTTCAAGCGGGACAGCGGGGTTTTGGTAAACTTCTGCAGGTTAGCCAAAAACGGCAGGCAATAATGAATAAATCCTGCTGTCCGGACCAAGGGGATTTAATTTTTCTGTTTAGTGTATAAGCTTAAGGTTTGGCAGTGGTTATTCAGTCTGAAGCAGATTGAATTTTGTGGCTTCATCAAAACGGCGGACAGCTTTTGCGCCCAGTATTTCATACATAACCGCTTCACCTACAATCCAAGTATTAACCCCTGGCCTCAGGCAACCGGTGGTGGTTTTACCCATTCGGCCTAAAGCGGCATGGATATGCAGTTTGGGTGTACCGTCTTCACCAGGTGCTATTATACCCAACCCGGCTACTTCGTGGGCTCCGTCCAGCGGTATCAGGACAGGCTCAGGCGGATACTCACGGCTCTGGCGCGGCCCTACTACTACCTGCCCGCCCTCAATCCCGCCAATCAGTACCACCTGGGCATGGCTTATCTGCTGGGTGCGGGCAAAATCTTCCAGGCAGGTTGGCACTCTGTCGCCGTCTTCCAGCCGTATTATAAATACTCTTCCCAAACTTCCCTGACTGGCTTTCATTTTCTCTCTCCTTGAGTTATGTCTGTTAATAAAAAGACCGGCATAGTTTAGTATCTACACCGGTCCAGAAGTCATGCATGTAAAGCCTTTTGCTCTAGCTCCAGGAATTACCGTTTATAATCCAGCCGCCGGGGCTGAAGGTCATGGACAAGTCTTTGATGAATGAGCTGTAATGGGATATCTTTACCACATACGTTCCGCTTATCTGGGCCTGGAAAGCAAAGACATGCTCCGGAGTCAGCCAGTAGTCTCCAAACCAGTTGTCAATATATTCTCCGTCCGGACTAAATACCTCTACCCTCCACAAATGGCTGGAGTCAGAAAGGTTAAAGACACCGGTCAGGCCGGAATTTATGACTATATACTGCCCTGCTATCAGGTTTTTACTCCAGCTTATCCAAGTTGAGTCACCGATGCGGTTGGGCAGTACCATAGATGTTGACTGGATAATGGGGGCAAAATTGGCGGTTAAGGTGTAGTTTTTGTCCATGGTAATATTTATGGTGGCTGAGATATTAGTTAAGTCTCCTGTCCAACCTACAAACTGGTATCCGGGTGCAGCCTGAGCAGTCAGAGTGACGGTAGCCCCGTAATCAAAGTACTCTGTAGCCGGGCTGACAATGCCGGCTGAGGTAGGGGTAAGATTAACTGTAAGCAGTAGCAGAGGTACAAAATTGGCTACGATGTTTTTATCGGTATCCATAGTAATACTGACAGAGGGGTTGGTACCGCTTACGTCCCCGCTCCAGTAATCAAAACGGTAACCCGGCATGGGAGAGGTGGTAAGGCTAAGGATAGTGCCGGCATCAAAATCTCCGCTTATGGTACTAAGGCTACCGCCTGACTGGGGAGCGGTGCTGATATTCAGGTGGTGTTGCCTTATAAATGTAGCCGTTACAGATTTAGATGAATTCATACTCAGGCTGACAGATGGGTCTGTGCCGCTGGCATCCCCGCCCCAATAACCAAAGCGATATCCGTTGGCAGGCACAGCATTCAGGTCTACTCTTGAGCCGCCGCTGTAAGATGCTTGGTCAGGACTTAGATTGACTGTGCCGCCGCCGACAGGAGTTGTAGCAACATCTACAGAAAATCCCCAGGGCGGGAAATGTCCCGCCGCTAAACCCCAAGTGCCGAAAATCACTGCTATTATCAGCAGTGTGGTAAGGCTGATATTAAACCAGCCGGGCATTTTGAAGTGTTTTCTCTTCAGCTTGGCTTTGGCCTTTTTGCGCCGGTAAAAATAGTAGCCCGGTATTTTCTCCGATTGTGAAATCTCCGCCGGAGTTTCAAGTTCCAGCGGAGGTTCTTTATATTCATCTTCGGGCTCGAAGTTTTCTTTAGGGGATTCTTTGTAATCTTCGGGTTCAGGGTTTAGCTCTTTTTCAGCCATATCCTTCCAACCCTCCTCAATATATTGTCCCTTATTATAACTCTTTTTGTTCTAGCCTGATACGGGCAAAGTACAAACAAAGACCAATAATGACCACCGCTACCACCAATGCTCCCCAGGCCGGTTCACCACTGCCTGAGAGCAGTTGGGCAGACCAGCTGGAAAGGTTGCCGGGCAGATACTTGCCTATCCAGGGCAATTGGGTGGCCAGGCCTTGGGCTATGAGCAGTACCAGAGCAGTGCCGCCGGCCGCCAGAGAGCTTTTAAAAAAACTGGAGAAAAACAGGGTGACTGCCAGACAAAGCAGCAAAAACAGGGTCAGAAGGAGAGTGCTGCCTAAAAATGGTATAAACGCAAAATCGCCAATCAGCATCAGGGTATAGGCATAGCACAGGCCTGCGCTAAGCAGCATGGACACAAAGACTAGCATTCCCAGAGCCAGATATTTGGACATTACAAATGCCCCGCGGCTGACCGGTTTGGACAAAGTCAGCATGGCGGTCCCTTTTTCTTTCTCCCCTGAAATTGTACCCATGGTAATCAGTATGCAGATAAGTACCCCTACCTGAAGCATAGTCTGCCCAAACTCCTGCATGGACATAAGGGGGGTGGGATCAGGCATGTTGATGGGCATATCTGCTCCCTGTCCGCTAAACTCAATAATCTGGGGCAGATAGGCCAGCAGCAGCGGAGTGGATATGCCAAAGAAAACAAAGGCAATGCCCACAATAAGCATTTTATAGGTCTTCAGTTGCTCTCGCAGTTCTTTTTTGAATAAAACTTTCAGTCCGTTCATGCCTTTGCACCATTCCCTACAAGCTGGATAAATACATCTTCTATACTGGGGGTAGTAAGTTCATAATGGGTCAGGGTCAGTCCGCTTTGGGCAATCACCCCGGGTATTTCGGTTTTGGCTTTGGCAAGGTCACTGGCCTGTACATATAGTACTCTGACCTCACCTTCGGTTCGCACCTCGGCTGTTTTTATGTAAGGCATTTTTAAAAGCTGGGTGAGAATGGGGGTAGGTTCTTCTTCAAACTGGATTTCAAAGGCCGAAGTGGAGTATTTGCGTTTAAGTTCCTCCACACTAGCGGAGGTTATCAGCTTGCCTTCGTTTATGATAGCTACCCGGTCACATACTCTTTCCACATCTGAAAGTATATGGGTGGACATGAAAACGGTAGTATCCCCGCTTAAGCGCTCTATAAGGTTCAGTACATCCCTCCGCCCCATAGGGTCAAGGGCCGAGGTGGGTTCGTCCATAAAAAGCACTTCAGGTTTATTTACCAGTGCTTGGGCAATACCCAGGCGCTGTTTCATGCCCCGTGAGTACCCTCCAACCCGGCGTTTGCCGGCTTCGCTAAGGTCTACCAGCTCCAGCAATTCATCTGCCCGCAGGTTATTTTCTCTGGGGGATAATTTGTGGAGTTCGCCTGAAAAAAGCATAAATTCACGTCCCGTCATCCAGCTGTAAAAAGCAGGTACGTCCGGCAGAAAACCAATCTTGGAGCGGAGTGACAGGTTTCGGGGTGTTACTTCTTCTCCGGATACATAGGCCTTGCCGGAAGTAGGTTGGGAAAGCCCGGTAAGCATTCGGACAGCGGTAGTCTTGCCTGCCCCGTTCGGGCCTAAAAAACCGAAAACCCGGTTTTTCTCAACTGCAAGATCCAGTCCGTCCAGGGCGGTAAAATCACCGAATTTCTTGGTCAGCTTTTGGCAAAGTATAGCATCCAAAGCTTAGTCTTCCTCCCGTCCCAGAGTCAGGTAGATTATCGGGCCTATAATGCCTGCAAATACAATTATCACCGCCCAAATCCACTTGTTATTCCAGCGGACTTTGGGGCGTTTGACTAGGTCTATCACCGCTATTATCAGCAGTATCAGCTGGAGGACAACAAGGGGAGCAATAAGTGCCCAGTTAATATCCATTTTATTTTTCCTGCCTTTTTATTCCACTATTACGGCTGTGCCGTAAGCCATTACTTCAGAAGCATTTTGCATCACCGCCGAGGTGGAAAAGCGGACACAGATTATAGCGTTAGCCCCTTTTTCCTTGGCATCGGCTTCCATGCGTTTCAGGGCCTCGTTTCGGGCTTCGTCCAGCATCTGAGTGTATTCCTCAATTTCGCCGCCCACAATGCTACGCAGGCTGGCCATGATATCCTTGCCTATGTGCTTGGCCCGGATAGTGTTTCCCTTTACCAGACCCAGATTCTTTATAATTTTGTGTCCGGCTACAGCTTCGGTATTTGTCATTATCATTTGGCTTTAGTCTCCTTCTTCATTTCATTTGCCAGTTCGGCATTTGCCCTTTCTATTTGGGCTTTTGCCTGGTCCAGCTGGGTTTGCATGGCGGACAGCTGGTCAGCTCTCATCACCGCAAACGCATTCTGCTGGGGGTTTCCCATAAAAATAACCTGGTCTCCGGGGTGGATATTGAATATCTTGCGGAATTTTACCGGTATGACTATCTGCCCCTTCGCTCCCACCGAACCCGAACCGTAAAAGATTTCCATTTGCTGCGGGTTCATCTATATTCCTCCTGTTCAAGTACTACAAGTAATACATATCTTACTAGTACGAATAGTATAACAAGTATTACTAAAATGCAAGACCCTGCGGAAAATATTTCTAATAAACTGCAGTTTACGTATGGACTGATATAAATAAAGGGGTTTTAAAGGGATTGAAAGCCGGGTTTGAGACGACGGTAGGTATCTGCCGGAGATTCGTTCTGGACCTTGGTCTGGCCGATAACCGGCATGAAGTTGGTATCTCCGTTCCAGCGGGGCACAATGTGAGTGTGTATGTGTTTGTCTATACCGGCACCGCCTACCCGCCCCAGATTCATGCCTATATTAAAGCCTTCAGGTTTGTATTCGTTTTTGAGGATTGCTACCGCCCGGTAGACTAAACGGTAATGTTCGTTACGTTCTTCCTCTGTCAGCTCTTCCGGAGCGGAGGTATGGCGGAAGGGCACAACCATAAGGTGTCCGGTATTGTAAGGAAAGGCATTAAGGATAACAAAGTTGTATTTGCCGCGGAAAAGTATCAGGTTTTTACGGTCTTCATTTACAGCCGGAAAGGTGCAGAAGATACAGCCGGTATCTTCGTTTTTAACCGCCTGTTCTATATATTTCGCCCGCCAGGGTGCCCACAAATTATCCATTTCATCTCCTTGCCTGTTTATGATTTTAAACGTAAAAATCCCTTAAGTCAAAGAGTATTTGAGGTGTGTAATAAATAAAATAGATACAGGGGGTTTGTGAGGCGAAGCAGGCTATGATAAAATGTTATATTTAGCGCATCTATTACAGGGGGTATAATTACGTGGGAAAAATTTTCATAATTGACGTTACCAATAGAGACGGTGTCCAAACGGCTCGTCTCGGCCTTTCCAAACTGGAAAAAACCCTGATAAACATTTATCTGGACGAGATGGGTATATTCCAGTCTGAGTTTGGCTTTCCCACCACCAAACATGAGCGCGGTTATGTTGAAGCCAATCTTGAGCTGGCCAAAATGGGCGTTATCAAGAATTTGCGTCTGGAAGGCTGGATAAGGGCTATCGTGGCTGATGTAGACCTGGCTTTCCGCCGGGCACCCAGCCTTAAACACCTGAATTTGTCTATATCCACTTCGGAACAGATGATAAACGGCAAGTTTCAGGGTCGCAAGGTTTTTAAAGATATAATTGAAGATATGACTATTGCCGTCAATGCCGCTTATGCCAAGGGGGCTGAGACAGTGGGGGTAAACGCCGAAGATGCCTCCCGTACCTCCATTGTAAACCTGATAGAATTTGCCAAGGCGGCCAAAGAGGTGGGTGCTACCCGCCTGCGTTACTGTGACACTCTGGGTTATGACAACCCTTTTACCATATACGAAACCGCCCGCACTTTGGCGGAAAAGGTGGGAATGCCCATAGAGATTCATTGCCATGGTGACTTGGGTATGGCCATAGGTAACTCTTTGGCCGGTGCCAAGGGTGTTATTGACGGCGGACAGGACGTGTACGTAAACACCACCGTAAACGGTATTGGTGAGCGGGCCGGCAATGCAGACCTGGTAGCCTTCCTGCTGGCTATACTGAAGTCAAAGGGCTTTGGTGAAAAATACCAGCTGGGCCATGAGGTAAACCTTTCCAAGGCCTGGAAGATAGCCCGCTTTGCTTCATATGCTTTTGATGTGGAAATACCCATAAACCAGCCGGGAGTGGGACGTAACTGTTTTGCCCATGCCTCCGGCATACATGCTGACGGTGTTATCAAAGATTCTCAAAACTACGAGCTTTACGGCTACGAAGAACTGGGACGGGGTGAAGCCCTGATGGTGGAAACCGGGCGTGAAATCTGTGCCGGCCAGTATAGCGGCATCTCAGGCTTCCGCCATGTCATGGGCAATATGTCTGTGGAACTGCCTGAAGACAAAGACGAAGCCAACAAGATACTGGAACTGGTGCGTTATGCCAACGTAGAGGCCCATAAACCTCTGGTTGAAGACGAACTTATCTTTATTGCCAAATATCCGGAGATAAGCCGTCGCCTGCTAACCCTGACACCGCTTATGAATGACTAATCAGACAGATGATAAAAGGGGGGTCACCACCCCCCTTTTTGTTTGGAGAAAAAATGAATGTGCAAATGAAACCTATCGGCACTGTCATAAATGCTATTACCCAAAAACCTGAACAAATGTTTAAATGGGAAGATGTGGTTTCTGAAATACATCTAAAACCGGAACTGGCCGAAGGGCTTACCCGTATAGAGGAATTTTCCCACCTGAATATTATCTGGTCTCCCCATCAGTCCCCGCCCGAGGGCATGGCCTTGCTGGTTTACCCCAGAGGTCAAACAGAGTTTGGTAAAGTAGGGGTTTTTGCCAGCCGCTCTCCCTTTCGCCCCAACCCCATCGCCAAGACTCTGGTCAGGTTGCTTGAGCATAAAGGCAACGTGCTAAAAGTGAAAGGGCTGGATGCCATTAACGGTACGCCGGTACTGGATATTAAACCCTTTATTACAGATTATGACTCTGACAAAGAGGCAACGGTAGCACCTTGGATAAAGAAAACTTAGCCCAAAATCTGGCTGATATATACCAGCGTCTTTTAAAGAAATACGGCCCTCAGCACTGGTGGCCGGCCGAAAGCCGGTTTGAAATGATGGCGGGTGCAGTACTTACCCAGAGTGCCGCTTGGACAAACGTTGAAAAGGCTATTTCAAGGCTGAAAGAGGCTAATTTGCTCTCGGCAGAGGCTATATTGCAGGCCGCTGACAGCGCTCTGGCTGAATCTATCCGTCCCTCAGGCTACTTTAATGTAAAAGTCCGCAAACTGAAAGCCCTGTCAAATTGGCTTCAGACTGGCTGCGGCGGACAAGCTGAAAAACTGCTGGAGATAGAGAGTAGTGTTCTTCGTGATGAATTGCTGAGTGTGTGGGGCATAGGTGAAGAAACAGCCGACTCCATACTTTTATATGCCTGCGGAAAGCCCGTTTTTGTTATAGATGCTTATACCCGAAGGATTTTCAGCCGTTTGGGTCTGACGGAAAAGGAAGCGGGTTATGACCGTCTTCAAAGGCTTTTTACGGCAAATCTGGCCGCTGATGCCGCCCTTTATAACGAATACCATGCCCTTATAGTCAGGCATGCCAAAGAGCATTGCAGGGTCAAACCCGGTTGTGAAGGGTGTGTACTGAAAGATGTTTGCCGTTTTGACTATCGGGAATAAATTTTGCGGCAGGTGAGGACGGGTTATTAAATACCCAGACCTTCTTTATGGGCAGCGGTATTGCGGTTTATCCAGACAGAGCGGCTTCGTATATCCCGGTCAAGAAACATGCGGTTAAATACAAGCTCAGCTTTGGAAACGGTGCTGGAGTATTCGCTGTCAGGTGCCATCAGGCGGCGGACAATCATAATCAAAAAAAGCCCCGCAAAACCCCAGGTTACCGTCTGGTGTTCCTGTACGCCAAAAAAACCGTGAAAATACCCTGACATAACCGGCAGCGCCCCTACTCCCAGAAAAACCCCCGGAGCCATTTTTTTGAAAAAACCGAAGGTGAGTGCAGTACTCAGCGCTATCAATGCCGGAACAGGAGCCATCACCAGAGCCACTCCCAGTGAGGTGGCAATACCTCTTCCCCCGTTAAAGCGGAGGAAGACCGGCCAGTTATGCCCGGCAATGGTAAGCAGGCCGACTATTATTTGTTGCCAGAGCTCCAGCCCCAGCCAGCCGGCCAACAGGATCATAATAGCCCCTTTGGAAACATCAAAAACAAAAACCGCCAGCCCCAGTTTCTTGCCGGCTGTTTTAATCACATTGGAAGCACCGACATTGCCGCTTCCGTAACGGCGGATATCTATACCCCGCCGCCACCTTGAAAGCAGATATGCCATGGGGATAGCCCCTACCAGATAGCCTGCCGGTATCATAATAAGAAATACAGGGCTCATTCCATATCCTCCGCCAGGCCTTTTGCCTTAATTTCACGGGCTTTGGCAATAAGTTTTTTAGCATCCTGCATGGGTACTTCCGCCCCGCCGATGGGTGTTTCGGTAAGTTCGTCCAGACCGTGGTAATCGCTACCGCCGGTAGTCAGTAGTTTGTGTTTGGCGGCAAGTTTGACTAAGCCGTCTATTTGCTGGGGGTTGAACCCCCCGTAGTGGCATTCCAAACCCATCAGCCCGGCCTGAACCAGCCGTTCCACCATGGGTTCGTGATCCATTATGGTCAGGGGGTGGGCCATAACCGGTATCCCTCCGCAGTTTAGCACCAGCCGGACGGCTTCTTCGGGGCCCATTTTTATCCGTTCAACATAGGCCGGGCCGCCCCGACCTATGTATTTTTCAAAGGCCTCGCCCATGTTCTGGATATAGCCCTTTTCCAGCAGGGCAGTGGCAATATGCGGCCGTCCCACAGTGCCTTCACCGGCAATTTCGGAAACTCTCTGCCAGCTTATTTCCATACCCAGTTCATTAAGTTTTATTACCATGTCACGGGCGCGTTCCACTCTGGAGCGGCGCATTTCAGTCAGAGTTTCATTCAAAAACGGGTCTTTGTAATCTACAAAATACCCCAGAATGTGGACATCCCCACCGCTGTAATCAGTGCTGATTTCCACCCCGGGTATAACCCTTAGTTTGGGGTATTTTCGGGCAGTCTGTATGGCAAGGCCAATTCCGTCCAGATTGTCATGGTCACATATGGCAATATACTCCATATGTACTTTGGCGGCTTTGGCAATAATATTCTCAGGTGAGTGAACACCGTCTGAAACGGTGGTGTGGATATGCAGGTCTACTTTAGAAGCCATTTCTAGCTTATCTCCCGGTAAATGCGTTCGATACTTGTGGCCAGTCCGGTTTTGGTGTTTACCGTAACCACTACGGCATTAAGCATTACCCTGCCTTGGGCTACACTCAGGCGGCCGGGTATACCGGTCAAAAAACGCTGGATAACCGAATCAGGTTCATCCCCTATTATCGAATCAATAGGCCCTACCATGCCAATATCACTGACATATGCAGTGCCTTTGGGCAGCAAACGGGTATCACAAGTGGCTACGTGGGTATGAGTGCCCAGTACGGCGCTTACCCTTCCGTCCAGATAAAACCCCAGTGCCATTTTTTCGGATGTGGCTTCCGCATGAAAGTCTACAATAATGGCAGATGGTTTGAAATTCAGCTTGGTAATAAGGTTGTCAATACTGCGGAAGGGGCAGTCTATGTCGTACATAAAGGTACGACCCATCAGGTTTACAACCAGAACCTTGTTTTTCAGGATGTAGCCCTGACCGGGCACGCCCGGAGGGTAATTTAAGGGGCGGATAACCGGCAGGCTTTCGTCTTCCATTACAGTGGCAATGTCACGGTGTTTCCAGACATGATTGCCGGTGGTAATCACGTCTGCCCCGGCTGATATAAGGTCTTGGGCGGTGGCCGGGGTTATACCAATACCCCCGGCCGTATTTTCTCCGTTTATAACGGTAAAATCTATCTTGTATTCCTGTTTCAGTCCCGGCAAGATATCCCGCAGGGCATCCCGTCCCGGCTTGCCAATGACATCACCGATTACCAGTATTTTCATCATTACCTGCTTTACTTGGCAAAGTCTACGGATCTGGTTTCCCGTATAACGGTAACTTTAATCTGTCCGGGGTATTCCAGCCCATCTTCAATCCTCTTGACGATATCTCTGGCCAGCCGCATAGCTCCCAGATCATCAATCTCATCAGGTTTTACCATTATCCGCACTTCACGTCCTGCCTGGATAGCAAAGGATTTTTCAACCCCTTTGAAGCTGTCGGCAATCTCTTCAAGAGCCTTCAGACGTTTGATGTAGTTTTCCAGTGATTCGCGGCGGGCACCGGGTCTGGCCGAAGAAATGGCATCTGCAGCAGATACTATAAAGCCCCAGATGGAAACGGTGGGGGTGTCAAAGTGATGTTCCGCCACACCTTTAATAACTTCGGGAGATTTTTCCCACTGTTTAACCATGTCTGCGCCTATCTGGGTATGGGTGCCTTCCACGTCTCGGTCAACCGCTTTGCCTATATCATGCAGAAAGCCGGCCCGGCGGGCAAGGGTAACATTTACACCCAGCTCACTGCCTATCATGCCGGACATCTGGGCTACTTCTATGCTGTGCTGAAGTACATTCTGGCCGTAACTGGTGCGGTATTTCAGCCGTCCCATTACCTTGATTATTTCGGGTCGCAGTCCGTGAACGCCTGCCTGGTAGGCAGCCTGTTCACCGGAAGCTATCATAGCGGCTTCAACTTCCTCTTTGGCCTTGGTTACCACTTCTTCAATGCGGGCCGGGTGAATACGCCCGTCAATGATAAGTTTTGAAAGTGCCTGACGGGCAACTTCACGCCGCACCGGGTCAAAACTGGAAATAGTAACTGCCTCCGGGGTGTCATCTATTATCAGGTCTACGCCGGTTGCCTGTTCCAAAGCCCGTATATTGCGGCCTTCGCGGCCAATCAGCCTGCCCTTCATTTCGTCACTGGGCAGGGGTACGACATTAGTAGTGGTTTCGGTAACTACGTCAGAGGCACAACGCTGGATAGCCTGGGAAACAACCTCGCGGGCTTTTTCATCCGCTTCGGCTTTTATTTTTATCTCCCACTCACGCAGGCGGCGGGAGGTTTCCTGTTGCATTTCGCCTTCCAGCATTTCAAGCAGGCTCGTTTTGGCCTGTTCAGTGGTCATGTTGGCCACTTCTTCCAGGCGTTTTAGTTCGTTTTCGCGTATTTCTTCAATTTGAGATTGGGTTTCGTCAATGCTTTTTTCCCGGTTGGTTAAAGACTGTTCACGCTGTTCAAGGTTTTCCAGCTTGCGGTCCAGCGCCTCTGTTTTTTGGATAACCCTGTTTTCCTGTTTGGCCAGTTCAGAACGGCGTTCCTTAAGTTCAGTTTCGGCGGAATTGCGAGTCTTGTCAGCCTCGCGCTTGGCTTCCACCAGCACATCCTTAGCTTCCAGTTTGGAATCAGCCAGCATTTTGGTAGCTTTACGCTGGGCAATACGAAGCTGGCGGTTCATAATGAAGCCCCTGAATACGAATAGTGCCATACCGCCGAACACTATACCTATAATAAAACTGAAAAAGATAGCCAGAATAGCAGACAAAGGCAAACCGGTGGTGGTAGCCGGCGCTGTCTCCATAAAAAACTCGAACATATATATAAACCCCTTTCTTTAGAAGCTCTCTTCAACGGGGGTATCAGAGAGCCATGACTATGTAAGACCTAAAATTCGTCTATTGGATCGTTTCCATATTCATTCCACAGGCGGGAAACGGTACGGCTAATTACCTCGTAGCTGAAGCCTCGCCTTAGTAAAAACTGGCTGAGGCGCTGGCGGAATATGTGGTAATTGTCTTTGGGCAGGTTTTTTGCTTTGGTTTCGGCTGCCCTGTAAGCACTGTCCACTTCATCAACAGTGCTTACCACGGTTTCAATTATTTCGCTGGATATACCCTTTCTCTTGAGTTCCAGTGAGGTCAAGCTGCGGCTGCGGGGACGGAATGACTGGCGATTGTCATTCCAGAACTGGGCGAAAGCCTGGTCATTTACCAGCCCCTGTTCTTTCAGCTTGGCTAATATGGAATCAATATCCTGACTGCAAAACCCTCGCCTTACCAGTTTTTGGGCCAGTTCAGACTGGCTGCGCGGGCGATAGGATAAATAACCCATGGCTGCTTCGTAGCAACTTTGGCAATTATCTATAAGCTTCAGAGTTTCAATTTGGCTGGAGCTCAGTTCCTGGTCTACTTTCAGGCCTTCCCTTTCACATACTTTGAGAGACAGGCTGAAGAACTCCTTGCCGTCCAGAGAAATTTTACACCTCTGGTTCCCGCCCCGGGTTTTCCTGATGGCCGTTATGATTGGCATTTAATCCCCCAAAAAAAGACAAAGCCGAGACACACTCTGCCTCAGCCCCCAAATAGATAAAGATGCCTTTTTACGTAAAGCTATGGATTAATCGCCATCGCCAATACTGCAAAGGGTGACCGCTGAGGCACGTATTTTTTCTTCAATTTCTTGCGCCAGATCCGGGTTTGCCGCCAGATAGTTTTTGGCGCTCTCTCTGCCTTGCCCCAGGCGAATGTCACCATAGGAAAAGAAAGCCCCTGCTTTCCTTATAACTTCACTGCTTACGCCTAAATCAATAAGGTTGCCCTCGCGGCTGATACCGGAGTCAAACATGATATCAAATTCGGCTGTCCTGAAAGGAGGAGCAACCTTATTTTTTACCACTTTGGCTCTTACGCGTGTACCAACAGCTACGGTACCCTGCTTGATGGTTTCTATGCGCCTTAGATCTATACGCACCGAACTGTAAAACTTGAGCGCCCGGCCGCCGGGGGTGACTTCGGGATTGCCGAACATAACACCCACCTTTTCTCTTAACTGGTTAATAAAGACAACGGCCGTTCTGGTTTGCCCGATGGAAGCGGTCAATTTTCGCAGGGCCTGAGACATAAGCCTGGCCTGCAAACCTACATGTGAGTCACCCATGTCGCCTTCTATTTCAGCTTTGGGTACCAGCGCCGCCACACTGTCAATCACGATTACACCTATGGCAGCACTTCTCACCAGCTCTTCGGCAATACCAAGCGCTTCTTCGCCGGTATCCGGTTGAGATATTAAAAGCTCATCCAGATTAACCCCGCAGGTTGAAGCGTATTTAGGATCAAGGGCATGTTCCACGTCTATATAGGCGGCTTTTTCACCCATTTTTTGGGCCTGGGCAATAATGTGTTGGGCAAGAGTAGTCTTGCCAGAGCCTTCAGGACCGAATATTTCAGCTACCCGGCCTCTGGGAATCCCGCCAACGCCCAGGGCAATATCAAGTGCCAGTGAACTTGTAGGAATGAACTCAACTGTTTGCCGGAAGGAAGGGTCGCTCAACTTCATTATTGAACCCTTGCCAAAGCGTTTTTCTATTATGCCTACAGTGAGTTCCAGAGCCTTATCTTTTTCCGTGGTCATTTCGCCTCGTTTTCTAGTCAAAATGATAGCATATAGTAAGTTATTCTACAATAAGCCCTTGACTTTTTAGCCCTTTGGCATGAGTGAAAACGGCCTTGTCCAGACCTTGAGTCAAGGGTATGGTTAGTCAGGCTGGTAGAGTACCGAGCTATCCGGTGACTCCCAGACCTCTACCCCCCAAAGCTCAACACCCTTCTTGTTGATAACTGTTTTCAGCTTGTCATATATGTCTTTGGCTATATTTTCGGCCGATGGATTGATGTTGTCAAAGGGTGTCAAGTCATTCAGGCAGGTGTGGTCATAGCTTTGCAGAACCTCATTCAGGCGGGTTTTCAGGAGACTGAAATCAGCTCCCATGCCGCATTCATCCAGCTCTCCGGTTTTAATCTTCAGGGCTACTTCGTAGCGGTGGCCGTGCAGGTTTTCGCACTTACCCTTATATCCCCGCAGAAAATGGGCGGCTTCAAAATGTTTTTTTATACTCAGATAATACATTATTCGTCCTCGTCGTCGTCATAATCGTCTCTGCTGTCCTCAGGCAGGTATGAAAACGGACGGATAGACTGGCCGGAAGGCAGTTCCTCAAGCAAATCCGACAGGCTGGAGCGGCTGCCCGGGTAGATAAAATCAGCTGCCAGTTCCACCAGCGGTAACATTACAAAAGCCCTTTCGGTCAAGTGGGGATGAGGTATGGTCAGGGTGGGCGTATTTAAGCGTTTTTGGCCGTACAGCAGGATATCAATATCTATTAGGCGGGGCTGGTTATGGCTGTTTTGGCTTCGGCCCATCTCTTTTTCCACCTTTTGGGTAAATGCCAAAAGGTCCGGAGGTGAAAGCTCTGTGCGGGCTTCTATAACCATATTTAAAAAGTTCGTCTGGGGAGGGCAGTTCAGCGGTTCGGTTTCATATATAGTGGAACAGCTGGTGATAACGATTTTTTCTGAAAGACGGGTCTGGGCATCTTTCAGGTATTGTTCACGGGTTCCGGTGTTTGACCCCAGTCCCAAATATATTATTTCCATATTTTACCCCTTATAACAGCATCGCTCATCTGGCAGACCCGTCTCATCCGGGCCACGTCATGCACCCTTACAATATCCACCCCTCCCCCTATCCCCAGGGCAACGGTGGCGGCCGTGCCTTCAAGCCGTTCGTTAGGTGGGGTATCCAGCACCTGCCCTATCAGGGATTTGCGGGAAGTACCCAGCAGTACAGGCAGATTAAGGGTTTTCAGTTCTGACAGACGGCGGACAATCTCCAGATTCTGTTCCAAAGTTTTACCGAAACCCACCCCCGGGTCAATTATAATATTTTGGGCTGGTACACCCCGCTCCAGCAGTTTCAGGGCGGTAGATTTCAGTTCGCAGATGACTGCCTCCATAATGTCTTCCACAGGGTGTTCCCGCTGGTTAGAGGTTATTACCCAGCCAGATCGGCTTTTGGCCGCCAGTTCAAAAAGTGAAGGGTCTTTTTGTAAACCCCAGACATCATTTACTATGCAGGCACCCGCCTTCAGGGCTTCCTCAGCCACTTCACGGCGGTAGGTATCTATGCTTATGGGGATATCCAGATTCCGCACTATAAGACGTATAGCCAGAATTACCCGGCCCAGTTCTTCTTCGGTGCTTACAGGCGGGCAGTTCGGGCGGGTACTTTCACCGCCTATATCCAGTATATCCGCCCCTTCTTTTACAAAGCGGCGGGCCTGTTCCAGTGCCGCTTCGGGGTTAGCACCCAGTCCGTCACCCGAAAATGAGTCCGGAGTGACATTTACAATGCCCATTATATAGGTACGCTCTCCCCAGCCAAATTGCTTTGAGCCGAAGTGGCTGCTTACGGGTTTTGTAATGGGTAAATTCATCACCTTTGTCCTCTATACTGATTATCTCAGCAAATGCTCAAAGGAGCAAGAAAATGCTATCAAACAGCCGTAATTTCCAAGCACGAAAGGGCCTTTTAAAAGCTTTTTACGGCTAAACTAATTTGTTATGTAGTTTGACAAGCTAAATTTTAGCGAGTATCATAAAACGTTGGTTGTGAGTATTTGCTATATTTACAATTAAGCCTCAGTCTAAACTCATTTTCAGGTTTAATTTAGGAGGTTACACATGCCTAAGATTGGTCCTATGGAAATTCTTATCATTGTCCTTTTGGTTGTGGTAGTTTTCGGTGTAGGCAAACTTCCTCAGGTTGGAGATGCTATCGGCAAGGGTATCAGGAACTTCAGAAAAGCGTCCACCGGTGAAGACGCTAAGGAAGAAGTTGAAACCAAGGAAGAAACCAAGCCCGCTGAAAAATCCGAATAGTCCAAATATAAATTGGGATGAGCCCCTTCCTTGAGAATAGGAAGGGATTTGTTTAGCGAACCTGTAAAAGGTTCAAAATAGGAGGTGGGCTATGCCTAAGATTGGTCCTATAGAAATACTTATCATTGTGCTCCTAGTTGTGGTGGTATTCGGTGCCAGCCGTATTCCTAAAGTAGGCGAATCACTGGGTAAAGCCCTGCATAATATCCGCAAGAAGAACGACTTTGAAGAAGAAACCCCCAAACCGAAGGTTGTTAAAAAACTTGAGGATGATGTGGTTTCTGCCAAGATAAATGAAAAGATAGCTGAGACTAAAAAAGAGTCTTAAGCCCTTTACTTAGGGTGTTTTCTTCATAAGGCTTAAAAGTAAAATTCGTTGGTAATTTGAAATAAGGCGTTAAATTATGGATTTTCTGGGAATTGGCTTCGGTGAAATTATTATCGTGCTTATTGTGGCCACGCTCATTTTCGGGCCCGGCAAGATACCTGAATTTGCCCGTCAGATTGGCCAGTTCGTTAATTCTTTCCGCAAAGTAACCGGTGAAATGACCAGAGATTTTACCCGGGCTATTGATGCTGAGAATTTGGCATCTCCCGGTAAAAAGAAAACCGGCAGTTCTACCAGTACCTCCACCAGTAAATCCAAATCGCTTGATAACTTTTTAAATGGACCTGGAAGCGGGGGTAAAGCGTGAGTACTAAAAACGAAACTCCCGAAGTAGAGGAAGAAGAACCCCCTGAAGAAGTAAAAGCCAAGGGCAAGATGCCCATTGGCGGGCATTTTAACGAACTTCGCCAGCGTTTTACCCGCGGGATAATTGCACTGGTTGTGGGCGTAATGGCGGCCTTTTTCTTTGCCACACCTATAATAGGGTTTCTGACCGCTCCCGGCGGCCCGGATTTCAAACCGGCTCAGTTGGGGGTTATGGAATATGCCTCGGTCTTTTTCAATGTATCACTCTGGGCAGGATTCATTCTTGCCTCTCCTTATATACTCTACCAGTTGATTGCTTTTATTACCCCGGCACTCAACCGCAACGAAAAGAAATTTATCTTCATATCCATACCGGCAGTGACCGTGATGTTTCTGGCAGGTTTGGCCTTCGCATATTATGTAGCTTTGCCGCCCGCTTTAAACATTCTGTTGCACTGGGGTGATGACGTGGTGCTTACCGTGGTGGGCATCAAAGACTATATGAATGTAGTTACCCGGATACTTATTGCTCTGGGGCTTATATTTGAGACCCCCTTTATCATTATGGTACTGGCCAGACTGGGTGTTGTATCCCCAAAGTGGCTGGCCTCAAAACGTAAAATCTGGGTGGTAATTGCCTTTGTCATTGCCGCTCTTATAACCCCCACTTTTGACCCCGTAAACCAGACTATTATGGCCGGTCCGTTAATCGTCCTTTATGAGATATCTATTTGGCTGTCGAAACTGGTCTACCGCAAGAAGAGGGAAGTAATCGAGTCTAAGTAATCCACAGGGAAACCCCTGACTTATTTGAATTTCTCTAATAGATTAGAGTAAACTAAGTGTATCTTGAAGAGGCTTGAATAAAGCCTCTCTCCTTATTTATCCATTTTGAATGGTAAGTGATTGAATAATTCAAACCGGTTTAGCCCAAATTGCAGCAGGATAGTTACTTTGCTGGCTCTTTTAAGCTTGGGATTGGCCGCTTTGTATGGTTTTACCCATCAGGATTTAGGTTACCAGGAATACATTCCTCAGGTAGTACCGGAAAATTCTGAATATACCGAACTGATAGCTACCAGTCAGGGCGTGCTTTATGCCATACTGGATGACGAAGGTCAGCTCCAAAGCTATGTTACTATTTCACAGGGACAGGGTTATGGCGGTCCGTTGCTGGTTGCTCTTGACTGGAGCCTTGACGGCATTATCCTGCAGATATCTGTTCCCGTTCATCACGAAGATCTTCCCTGGTGGCGGGTTCTTGAAGCCAGACATTTTTTTGACCAGTACATAGGCCGGGGTTACGAAGAGCCTATCCAGATACACGAAGATATAGACGCTGTTTCCGGTTCTACCGTTTCTTCAAACGGGGTGGCTATGGCGGTCAAAGCCGGAAGGCTTCTGGTAGTAAAAGAACTTGGATCCGACTATAAAGACCCGCTTCCGGGTATAAAATTTGGTTTGCCCGAATTAATGGTATGTTTAGGGATTGCATTTGTCTTTTGGGTACGTACCTTCAGGCCGTTTAAAAACCCAAAATATGCCCGTTATCTGGCTTTGACCTATAGCTTCTTTATAGTGGGTATCTGGCTTTCGGTACCCCTTAGTCTAAACAATATATCCAGTTTTCTGGTAGGTTATGCCCCCAGTGTTGAGCAATTTATCATCTTTTATATTGTGGTCTGGGGAATACTGGGATTGGCTATTCTCTTTGGCAAAAACTATTACTGTTATTGGTTATGCCCTTTCGCCGCCGTTCAAGAAGGGCTTCATTTCATAGGTGAGGGGGTTTCTCCCTCTGCCAAAACCCAGAAACGTTTTAAATGGGTACGCTATGCGCTCCTTTGGCTGGCACTGATGCTGGTTTTTGTATTCAGAGCACCCAATGTATCCGGGTTTGAGCCTTGGAATCTATTTTTCAGCCTCAAAGGTGACTTTCCGGAATGGATACTGCTGATAGCCACACTTGCAGGTGCTCTGCTGTTTTACAATTTCTGGTGTAATTATCTTTGCCCTGTAGGGGCTTCACTGGATATAATAATAAAGGCGCGTAAATGGGTGGGGAATAAATGGAACAGCCTGTTAAAGAAAAAAGCAAGGCGATAGATATTTTCCTGATTGTCATGGTGTCATTCTGTGTACTTATCAGTCTGGTGGTCATGTTTGTAAAGGCCTCGGGTCTGATAGATTAAATTATTCGGGTTCAAAGGGAGACCTCTGGCGTGCCCCTGAGCTTGCCAAGGGAATATATGCGTGATAAACTAACTATTTAGTTGTAGTATTATCAGTGAATTATTTATCTAATAATAGTTATTAATAAACAATCATTTCTGGGGTACGCAGACTAGTAGTGGGGTGTCTCAGAAAGTGAGGCGGTCATTATATGCAGAGCAGTTTCTGGAAGCTACACGGTAAAAAAGCGCTTATAATATTTGCCATCCTTACGGTGGTGATAGCCGGAGTGATAGGCAAAGTTTCAGCTTCGCCTGATGTTGAGCAGTATCTATCCAAGGTTGTTCCGGAAGCCGCCAGCTTCAAAAAACTGGCTGACCGGGCGTCAGATGATCTTTATCTCTTCGGTGCCCTTGACTCTGACGGCAACCAGATTGCTTTTGTTACTTCCGGCAAGGGTTTGGGTTATGCCGGCCCTATGACGGTAGTGGTGGCATGGAGCAATGATGGCGTTATTTTGGCTATGGATGTTCCCCAAACCAACGATACCCCTGCCTGGTATAACAGACTTGCCGCCAATGATTATTTTTCCCAGTTTATCGGGCGTTCTTATCAAGATCCTCTTCAGCTGAATGAAGATATCAATGCAGTTTCCGGAGCTACCCGCTCTTCAACCGGTGTTGATACCGGTGTCCGTGAAGGCCGCCTGATACTTTCTGAACAGCTTGGCAACCCCTATCCAGTTCCGCCTGAACCTATCAATTTCGGGCTGGCCGAGGTGTTTTTTATCGCCGGTATTTTGGCCGTATTTGCCTTGCGCATGATACCGTCTTTACGCAAAGTACATGTCCTTCGTTACCTCAGTCTACTGGTCGGACTGGCGGTATTTGGTATCTGGCTGTCTGTACCGCTTAGCCTGGTCAACTTTATCGTTTTCCCCACTGGCTTTGCACCCAGCTGGCAGAGCAATATGCTCTTGTACCTTATGGTCTTTGGTATCATAGGGGCAGCGCTTGCCTTCGGTAAAAACCTTTGGTGTTTCTGGATGTGTCCGTTCTCTGCCATTCAGGAGGGCTTGAATTTTATCGGCGGCGGCCGTACCCGTCCCATTACCCGCACTCAGCTTGTTATGCGAAACACCCGTTACGTGATTCTCTGGCTGATAGTGGTACTGGTTCTGGTTTTCCAGTCCCCTTCACTGGCCGTATTTGAACCTTGGAACACTATCTTTAGCCTTAAGGGCGCGCTAGACCAGTGGCTTCTGGTGATAGCCACTCTGGGCGTGTCTCTCTTCATCCATGATTTCTGGTGTCATTATCTTTGCCCGGTGGGCGCTACTATGGATATCATACTTAAAATACGGAAAAGCACTATTGGGCTGGTTAATAAATTTTCCGGCAAATAGCTTTAGATTTAGTGACAATAAGTTTTTTACCATCACCAGATCCGGTTCTTTTTTAAGGGTTTGGGGTTGGGGAGGATAAAAAAGTGAAGAATAAACTAACCAGAAGAGACTTTATCAGGATTTCAGCCGTAGGTGCCGGGGTTTTAGCTGCCGGCGGTTTAGGGGTTAAGGAGCTGATTACCTCGGCGGCTGAATGCCAGTATTCTGAAACCAAAGCTCTTTTGGGAACCTATATAACAATTACCCTGATAGATAGCGGTCAGGACAGCGCCAAAGCCAAGGTCAAAGATACCTTTGCCGAAATTGAGCGGTTGTCTTCTGTATTTAACCGTTTTGATATAACCTCAGAGCTTTACCGCCTGAACAGGAGCGGTCAGGCCATAGGTGCTTCAAGCGAATTCGTATCCGTTCTTTCCAATGCCCGGTATTGTGCCGAGCTTAGCGGCGGGGCATTTGACCCGACTGTACTGCCTGCCTTGGACCTCTGTCAGGACAGCTTTGCCAAAACCAAACTGCCTCCCTCTTCCGCCCAGCTTGCTGAAGTAAAATATCTGGTTGATTACAGGGAAATGTCTATCAAAGGCAAGGATATAGTTTTGGGCAGGAACGGCATGGCCATTACTCTGGATGGTATTGCCAAGGGTTATATTGTAGACATGGCTAGTTCCTATCTGCGCGGGCGGGGTGTCAGCCAGATAATAGTTGAAGCCGGTGGAGATTTGGCTCTTCAGGGCATGCGTGAAGACGGCCAGCCTTGGAAAGTAGGTATCACCCACCCCAGAGCTTTTACCGGTTATTATGACGTTATTCAGTCTTCAAATGCCTGCATGGCTACTTCCGGTGATTATGAAAACGCATTCACCCCGGATTATAAGTATAATCATATTATTGACCCCAGTACCGGGTTCTCACCTCAGGAACTGTGCAGTGCCACTGTTATTGCCCGTGATACTCTGCTGGCTGATGCTTTAGCTACAGCTGCCATGGTAATGGGAGTGGATGAGACCCTTAAGCTGCTTGAAAGTCTGGACGGGGCAGAAGCCCTGCTTATTGGCAAAGACCTTAAGAGTTATACAACCAGTGGTTATCGTGCCCTTAGTGAACATCTCAGCACCTGAACCCTTGATATTGGCGTTACTTAGATGAGGACAATTGACCAAAAGTCAGGCAGTCCTCATTTTTATACCATTTATACTATGCCTGCAGATGCCTTTTTCTTGACAAAAATTCACTAATCCTATAGCATAGACGTATTTCTTAAGCTTATTAGTAATAGGAATATTACTTTTAGTGGTTAGTTGTTGGAGGCGAATACAATGAAGTTGTCAGCCCGCGGCAGGCATTCCATGGAGGCCATGTTTGACCTGGCGGTTCATTACGGTGAAGGCCCTATTTTGATTCGTGACGTCGCTCAGCGGCGAAAGATATCTGAACAGTATCTGGCTCAGCTTTTTATCCCTTTGCGGATAGCAGGGTTGGTCAGGAGTGTTCGTGGGGCAAACGGCGGTTTTGTACTGGCCAGAGATCCTAAAGAGATAAAACTGAGTGATATTGTAAAGGCTACCGAAGGATCTACCTCCCCTTCAGAGTGTGTAGATGACCCTAGGGTTTGCTGGCGTGGTGAGGGTTGTATAACCCGCAATGTCTGGCTCAGAATAAAAAAAGCTACCGATGAAATTTTGGATTCTATAAATTTAGATAATCTGGTACAGCAGTGGAAAGAAAGCGGTTCACCTGAAGTTCCTCTGGAGCTGAGCATTTAAAAGCCTTTAATGCCCGCAATAAAATATTCGGGTACTCTTTAATCAAGATAAATGATCAATTTTCCGGTAAGGATATTTCAAAATAACCTGCCGGAAATTTGGTTTTTATAGTGTCCCATCAGGTGACTCCGGGTATTCAGGGTAGAATTGGTCTTAGATGCTATTTCAGGTATAATTTGCAGATATCTGTATTTCCTGTAGCCCAGTATTATAAAGGAGCAAGTGGATATGTCTGAAATGCCTGAAATAGGTAAAATATCACCGGATATTTTTCGGGAACTTATCTATCCCAGACTGGGGGTAGCTTCACAGGATGTGCTTATCGGCCCCAGAAGCGGGGTTGATGCCGCCGTAATCAATCTGGGGGGCAAGGCTGTTTCCCTGACCACCGACCCGGTCTTTATAGTGCCTGAATATGGTTGGGAAAGGGCGGCCTGGTTTGCCATTCATATTCTCCTTTCAGATTCAGTTACCTCAGGTTTAAAACCCAAATACCTGACCATAGACCTTAATTTGCCCATGAGTATTACCAAAGACCAGCTGAGTCTAGTTTGGCAGGTCATTCATGACCAGTGCGCCCAAAATGGCGTATCTATAGTAACCGGGCATACCGCCAGATATGAAAACTGCAGCTATCCTTTCGTTGGCGGGGCAACTGTAATCGGCGAAGGTGAACTTAACCAGTATGTCGGCCCGGAATTTGTAAAGCCCGGTGATAAAATAATAATCACCAAAGGTCCGGCTATTGAAGCCTGCGGTATTTTCGCTGCTATGTTCCCCGGTTTTCTGGCCAAAAAATACGGACAAGATTTCAGCCGAAAAGCGCAAGGTATTTTTTATAAGATGAGTGTGGTGGAAGACGCTCTGGCAGCTGTGTCTGTGGGTGTCCGGGATAACGGGGTAACTGCCATGCATGATGCTACCGAATGCGGTATCTGGGGCGGGCTGTATGAAATAGCTGAAGCCGCGGGTCTGGGCGTTACCATAGAAAAAGACAAAATTGTTATTGAAGACGGGGTAAAAGAAATCTGCTCCCTGTTTGAAATAGACCCCTATGCGTCTATAAGCGAGGGTACCCTGCTGCTCACCTGCCGAGCCCACCGGGCGGAAGCAATCCTTTCAGCTATGGCGGCTAAGGGTACCAAGGCCTCGGTAGCGGGTGAAATAACCCCGGCCGGAAGCGGTATGAAAATGATTGAAAACGGGCAGGGAAAGCCCCTCGTTCACCCTCAGGTTGACCCGTTCTGGAAGGCATTTTATAATGCCTTGGAAAAGTATAATGAACTGGAAGGCAAAAAATGATGCAGGACAAAGTTACTCCGCCCTCCTATTACAAGACAGATTACTGGAAACGTTATTCCAAAGTTTACGACTTTTTAACCCGCTTGCTTTTTACGCCTTTCGGCGGGGAAGAACGCTTTCGCCGCAAGTTTGTAGATGCGGCAAATATCCAGCCCGCAGACAATATTATTGATATGTGCTGCGGCACAGGTGCTACTACCCGTCTGGTAGCCGGAAAACTGAAGGGCGGTCAAGTAACAGGTGTTGACCTTTCCCCGGATATGATGGCCAGAGCCAAAGAAAAGGTAGTGGGCATGCCGGCTGTTTTCCAACAGGCTTCGGGTGACAATCTGCCCTTCCCTGAGGGTGCCTTTGACAAGGCCTTTGTATCTTACGGGCTGCACGAAATGCCCACCCCTATCCGCTGTGAAGCGATTAAACAGGTTTACAAAGTGCTTAAGCCGGGGGGTGTTTTCAACGTACTGGACTATAATCTGCCACAGGGTATCGGCGGACTTGGTATCAGGGTATTTATACGGGTGTTTGAAGGTCTGCCTGCCTACCAGATGATGCAGCCGGGAGTACTAAGCGGTGAACTAAAGGATGCCGGGTTTGAAATCCTGAACCGCCGCCAGCGTCTTTTAGGCATGTTTCAGATAATTCAGGCGCGTAAACCGCTTTAGCCCAACACTCCGCTTCATCAGGTAAAACAGCCCGGCTGCAAACCATAGAGTTTAGCCGGGTTTGCCATATAGTATAGGTTTTTATATCCTTCGGGTGGTAAAATTAGGCCGTAAGGGGCAGATATATGTATAGAGAGCTTATTTCGCACAAGATAGCGGAACTGAAAAAAGAGCGTAAGGCCATTATACTGGCCCACAACTACCAGCTTGGAGAAATTCAGGACGCAGCGGATTTTGTGGGTGATTCGCTGGAACTGGCCCGTAAGGCGGCAAAGGTTGATGCCGAAGTAATAGTATTTTGCGGAGTTCACTTTATGGCGGAAACAGCGGCCATTCTCAGCCCCGAAAAGATAGTGCTTGCACCTGAACCAAGGGCCGGTTGCCCTATGGCGGATATGATAAGCGGGGCGGAACTCAGGGAATTCAAATCCCGTCATCCCGGACTGCCGGTGGTATGTTATGTTAACTCTACAGCTGAGGTCAAGGCCGAGTCGGATATTTGCTGTACTTCGGCTAATGCCGTCAAAGTGGTGGAAAGCCTGAAATCAGATACAGTTTTGTTCGTACCTGACCAGTATCTGGGGGCTTTTGTCAAAGAACGCACCAGTAAAAAAATAATAAGCTGGCCGGGCTATTGCCCCAGTCATGCACGCATAAAACCAGAAGATATTGTAAACCTGAAAAAACACTACCCTGCCGCCAAAGTAATAGTCCACCCTGAAAGCCGCCCTGAGGTAACTGCTCTGGCAGACGAGGTTTTATCCACCGGGCAGATGGTTAGCTATGCTGCCCGGGCGGATGTCAAAGAGCTTATTGTAGGTACTGAAATAGGCATGATCTACCGCCTGCGCAAAGAAAACCCGGACAAGCTTTTTATACCGGTATCCGAACAGGCTGTGTGTGCCAATATGAAAATGACCACCCTGCCCAAACTTCTTGCCAGTCTGGAAAATATGCAGGCGGTAGTAAGCGTACCGGAAGAAATTCGCGTTAAGGCAGTGGGTGCGGTGGAACGAATGCTGAGGGTGGTATAAAAAGGGTGAAGGCAAATCCATTTCTGATAGTCTTCATTACCGCCACCGACGCGGAGGAAGCCACCCTTATCTCAAAGGTGCTTCTTAACCAACGCAAAGCGGCCTGTGTCAGCATTATCCCGCGGGCAAACTCACAGTATTGGTGGCAGGGCAAGGTAGAGGAATCAACCGAAAGCCTGCTTATTGTAAAAACCCGCCAGTCTCTGCTTGCTTCGCTCATAGAGGTAGTGCATGAAGTTCACAGCTACGAAAACCCCGAAGTGCTGGCAATGCCGGTTGTCGGGGGCAGTCCGGAGTATCTGGACTGGCTGGATAAAGAACTTTCTGCCCAGACGGATATTCCGGAATAGCCAATGGGTGCTATAATGGGTGCTTAAATGATAAAAGATATTAAAAATGTTTTCAGCAAAGATCCGGCTGCCAGAAGTGTGGCAGAGGTTCTATTTTGTTATCCCGGTTTGCATGCTCTCTGGTTTCACCGGGTGGCAAACTGGCTGTGGCGGCATAAACTCCATTTCTGGGCACGCTGGCTTTCCCATGGCGGGCGGTTCTGCACCGGCATTGAGATTCATCCGGGGGCAAAAATAGGTCAGCGTTTCTTCATTGACCATGGGATGGGGGTAGTCATTGGCGAAACCTCTGAAATTGGCAATGACGTGCTTATGTATCAGGGTGTGGTGCTTGGCGGAACCAGTCTGTCCAAAGGCAAACGCCACCCTACTATCTGCGATAATGCAGTTATCGGTACAGGCGCAATAGTGCTGGGCGGCATTACGGTGGGTGAAGGGGCTAAAGTAGGGGCAGGTTCGGTGGTTACCAAAGATGTTCCGGCCGGGGCGACTGTAGTTGGCATACCCGGGCGGGTGGTTGAAGAATCACGCCGTATGGTTATTGATCTGGAACACGGCAAACTGCCTGACCCGGTAGCAGACGCTCTGAAAGTGGTTCTGACCGAACAGCAAAAACTGATGGACAGGCTTGCCCAGCTTGAAAAAAACAGCGGACTGAAAGTGCCTCAGGATGAGCTTCGCGGGCAGATACGCGAGATTATGAAAGAGTTTAACCTGTAGTCATTTATCACAGTTTGCAGAGATAACAAAAAAGGGGCGGTTATTAACCGCCCCTTTAATATTTTAGTTTAAAACCGGTATCAAGTCTGGTGGATTTCACCGCAGTGGGGGCATTGGATTTCCTGCCCTTTCAAACCGGGCGGAACGCGAAGCCTGACTCCGCAATCGCAATCTACCGTCTGGTATTTATTCATATTCCAGAGGGCATTTGAGGTCTCTCGGGCGCGGCCTATTTCGGTAGCCAAAGGCCCTTCATCCGAAGCCTCCCTGATGGTTTCGTCATGGTCCAGCTTAATGGCAGTGGGGGGTATGACATGCCCGCCTTTTACCTGTTTAAAGGCCTCATCATAGTTGTGGTAGGAAGCCCCGTTCATAGACCGCAGAATCCTTACCCTCTCGCTGATGGGGGGATGGGTGGATGTCAGGTTAGCCGCAGCCTTACCTTTGGCCCTGAAAGGGTTGATGATATACATGGGAGCGGTAGCCTGATTGGCTGAACGCAGCTGTTCAGTGGAAGCCCCCAGTTTTTCAAGGGCTGAAGCCAGTCCCTCAGGGTAACGGGTATACTGGGCGGAAGAGGCATCTGCCAGATACTCCCGTTTGCGTGAAATGGCAAAGTAAATCAGCTGGGCAAACAAGGGTGCCAACACAATAAGCAAAAGTGCTGCCACCATTAAAATAGCCTGAGCCCCGCCGCCACTCCCCTCATTGGAGGAAGAACGGCGTGACCCTCCGCCGAAAATAAACATCCGTGAGCCGTACTGGGCTAAGATAACGATAGTTCCCAGAAGGATGCTGCACCAGACCATTAGTGATACATCCCGGTTTTTTATATGGGCCATTTCGTGCCCTATAACGCCCTGAAGCTCATCCCTGTTCAGCTTTTGCAGCAGGCCGGAGGTGATAGCCACCGAGATATGGTTTTTGTCCCGTCCGGTGGCAAAAGCGTTCAAGGCAGGGTCATCAATGATATAAACCTTGGGCATGGTGTCCATACCGGAGGCAATCTTCATTTCCTCCACCACGTTGTAAAGGCGCGGGTGGTCAGAGGGTTTTATCTCCTTGGCATTAGCCATACCCAAGAGGATACTATCCCCCTGGGTCAGGGCTATCAGGTTCATTATTCCCCACAGGACAAGGGCAATCACCAGTCCCGCCAGCCCGTTATCGGTAAAAGCCATCCCCAAAGCGTAGCCCAAGGCTACCAGAATAAGCCCCATACCTATAACCAGCATAATGGAACGGGTTCTATTGGATTGTATCTGTTCCCACATATCAGTTTAAATCCTGCTTAAAACTTTACCTTGGGAGCCTGGCGTTCCTCTTCCACCTTGACCTCAAAGAATTCGCTGGCCTTGAAATTAGCCATACCGGCCACAATGTTTGAGGGGAACATTTGGGTTTGGTTGTTGTATTTCATAACCGAATCATTGTAAAACTGGCGGGCAAAACTTATCTTGTTTTCAGTAGAGGTCAGTTCTTCCTGCAAAGCCAGAAAGTTCTGGTTAGCCTTTAGGTTGGGGTAGTTTTCAACTACTGCCAGCAGGCGGGAAAGGGCAGAAGACAGTTCGCCTTCAGCTTTGGCTCTGGCTTCTACACTGGTTGAAGTAGATAACTGCTGGGCCAGATTACGGGCATTGGTCACAGATTCAAGAGTTTGCCGTTCATGGGTCATGTAGCCTTTGACAGTTTCAATCAGGTTGGGTATCAGGTCGTAGCGTCTTTTCAGCTGGACATCTATCTGCGCCCAGGCATTTTTAACCTGATTCCGCAGACCTACCAGGCCGTTGTAAGCACCGGCAAACCACAGCCCCAATACCAGGACCAGTGCCAGAATGACTATAAGTGCAATCCACATGTTTCCCTCCTTGTGTTCTTTATTTACTAAAAATTATTGGTTTATTTAGATTTGAATACTTCTTTTAGAAAATCCACCGCCGGTTGCTTGGTATCTTTACTCAAGCGGGTAATAAGCTGGTCTACCTCTCCCCCGTCAAAAAACATGCCGTGTCCCCCGGGGCAGTCATCGGTTATCAGCAGAGGGTCTTTTATCAGGGCGGTTTTTTTCATTTTACGGCGGCAGATGGGGCAGTGGCGTTTAGCCTCTCGGTTATCGGTTACTTCAGCTGCTTTTTCGGGGCTGTTTTTCAGGTTTACCGCGTTCAGCAATAACCCCAATTCTCCGGCATCAAACCAAACCCCGTGACAGGCCGGACAATAGTCCAGCTCTATCTCGCGGTATTCCACTACCAGCATATCTTTAGAGCAAGCCGGGCAAATCATAGACTTCTCCTTATATAACGTGTCTCTTAGTGTATGGATAGGCATATGTTCTTGTCAATGGGCGGATAATTGATAATCAAAGCTGAAGCATGCAGGATGAATATGGCATGGCTGAATAAAGTCTTGGCAATCCTAAATAACAAGCAATGCGCATCCCTTGAAAGGTAGTGGCGGGTGTTTTTTACAGTCAGGTGTAAGGCTAAATTTGATTTCGGCGGGCAATAAGGCAGGCAATACAGCCCAGCAGCAAGATAACAGCCATACCGCCCATGCCTATAGTAGTGTTGCTTATCGGGCCGAAAAAGTGCCCGCTGGCAACCAGCGGCGGGATTATTCCGAGTGCAGTCAGGAAACCCAGTACCATACAGATACCGCCTGAAATAGCCAGAAACAAAGCAAGCTTATTCATCTGAGATTGCCTTCTTAAGTAAAACGCTATAATGACTAATTTAAGCACAATAGAAGACTAATGGCAATAGGTTAAAGTATATTCAGTAAAACGTGATTTGCAAAAAATTAGTAAAAAGAAAAACCCTTTGAAGGAGAATTTCTTCAAAGGGAGAGCTTCTTAGCTTTAGAAAGTGGTACCCCTGGGGCGATTCGAACGCCCGACACGCGGTTTAGGAAACCGCTGCTCTATCCTACTGAGCTACAGGGGCTTGCAACAAAACCTTATTATAGCTGAAAGTCGGCGGGGCGGGCAATTGCCTGCCAGACAGGTGTCAATTCGGTCAGATAAATTATATATGCCCGCTTCTCTGGTGGAGCGGGCATATATAATTTTGCTTTATTCTAGCCCAGCAGGGTATTGCCTTTAGGTGTCAGATGGTATTTGCCTTCTTTTTCTTCGGCCAGTCCCGCTTCTGCCAAGGCACGCGTTCCGCTCCTGACCCGGTACAGGGGTAAACCTGAAAAAGGGGCTATCTCTTCCGGTGTACCGGGATGTTCCTTTATAGCTTTCAGGGTTTGCTTACCGCTGGTACTCAAGCTTCCGTCAGATTCAAAACAGGGCATTTCAGCCTCCTAAAGCTGTTTCTTGCACAAATACCAGTCTACACATTCATAACCCTGCCCCATTCTTTCTTCGGCCATTTCCTGGGTAGATGGAGAAGGCACTACTACTTTGTCACCGGGATGCCAGTTAGCCGGCAGGGCTACTTTATACTCGTCAGCGGTCTGGAGGGCGTCAATTACCCGTAAAATCTCCTGCATATTCCGCCCTACGTTCATGGGGTAGTACATGATGAGGCGTATTTTCTGACCGGGGTCAAGTATAAACACGCACCGGACAGTTTCGGTTTTGCTCTGTCCGGGGTGAAGCATGCCATAGGCAGAGGAAACCTCTTTATTAAGGTCGGCAATAATGGGGAAGGGTATCTTTATTCCGGTTTTATCTTCAACATTTCTTACCCAGGCAATATGGGACGAATTGCTGTCTACACTTAAGCCCAGCAATTCCACGCCCCTCTTTTGCAGTTCAGGGTAAATTTCAGTGAAGGCAATAAATTCAGTGGTGCAGACGGGAGTAAAATCTGCGGGATGGGAAAAGATAATGAGCCACTGGCCTTTGAAATCTTCCAGTTTCAAAACACCATGAGTGGTCAAGGCTTCAAACTGAGGTGCGATATCCCCGATACGGGGCATGGCGCGGGCTACTTCTTCCATTTTATCCTCCTGTTTTAATTCACCGGCATATCTGCCTTAGGTTCATAAAGGGGCGAAGTGAGGTTATAAAACCCCTTCTTTATAGTGTAGCACCGGTAGCACTTGTCTGACAGGGGGGTGTTTTAAGGCGGCTTTCAATCCGGGTATTTTTATATTCGTTACCCTGCTCAAAAAGCACAAAATTACGTAGTTGCACGTATTTAAACCTGTTTTGGGTCTGCTAGACTTAATCAGGTGTATTTTTCTGCGGGCAGATGCCAAAGGTCATCTGTGTAGCCATTAAGTTCTCATTTATTTGGTAGTTCTCTTGTGAAGTACCTTAGGTGAGATACAAAAAATGGTATTTACGAGATGGGCTGTGGGTTTTTTGTGGTCAATCAATAGCACTCGGATGACAGGTAGCAGTTGTTTTATGTTCCTATCCGGTAAAAACCTGGCAGGAGGCATGCATGCGGGTACTTGTAGTAGGCGGAACCGGCTTTCTGGGGTATCATGCCGTACTGGAACTGGTACGCCGGGGGCATCAGGTGTCTGTAATAGCTTTGCCGCCCATGCCGTCAGACCATATATTCCCCCCATCGGTAGAGGTATTTCTTTCAAATATCCACAATCTTAATCACGGTATGTTGCTGTCCATGCTCAAAGGTCAGGACGTAGTGGTGTATGCCGCCGGTGCAGATGACCGGGTAGTTCCCAAAGCTCCGGCTTATCTTTATTTCCACAAGGCCAATGTTGAAGACTGTCTCCACTTCTTTTCTATTGCCAAAGAGGCCGGGGTAAAGAGGGGCGTTTTCTTGGGTTCATATTTCTGCCATTTTGCCAAACTTTGGCCGGAATTGCACCTTGCCGAACACCACCCGTATATTGAAAGCCGCCTTGAGCAGGAAGAAGCCCTTTTCAAGCTGGGCGGGAACGAAATGGCTATCTGCGGTTTGCGTCTGCCTTATATATTCGGGAGTATGCCCGGCCGCACCCCTATCTGGGAACCCCTGATAAAGTACCTTAATTCCGGCTGGTGGCTTTTTTACCCCCGCGGCGGCACAAACTGTGTCTCGGCGGTAAGGGTGGGCGAGGCTATCGCCGGAGCGGTGGAAAAAGGGCAGGCGGGGCATAGCTATCTGGTGGGTGACGAAAACCTCAGCTGGGACGCATTGCTTTCCAAGTTTGGGGTAATTCTGGGCAAACCTAAAAAGGTTCTTCATTTGCCGGCTTTTATCCTGCGTCTGGCTGCTTTAGGTCTTAAAAGCATTCATCGTTTACAGGGACGGGAATCAGGGCTGGACCCTGTTAGTTATATCATCTTGCAGACACGTAACACCTTCTTTGACCCTATCCTGTCGCGTAAGGCTTTAGGTTACGGGCAGGGCGGGCTGGATACAGCCCTGAAAGATACGGTAGACGCTTGTCTGGAAATCCCCCGCAAAGAAGCCGGGTAAAATATGAAAGTATTAGTCAGCGGGGCTTCCGGCCGTATCGGCAACGTGCTGGTCAGGGAGCTACTGAAATCCGGCTACGGGGTAAGAGCTTTGGTGAAGCCGGGAGATACCGCCCTGTCTATTCAGGGGCTTGATATTGAACGGGTGGAGGGTGACGTAACCGTTTATCCCTCTGTTTTGGACGGGCTAAAAGGGTGTGAGGCTGTTTTTTATCTGGCGGGTATTGTTTCCATAATACCGGGGCGGGAAAAAGAGCTTTATGAAACCAATATAAAAGGGGCAGCCAATATGGCTGATGCCTGTCTGGAGTGCGGAATAACCCGCCTGCTTTATACTTCTTCAATCCATGCCCTGTCCGAACCTCCCCCGGGGACAGCTTTTACTGAAGAAGAGGGATATCATCCGTCTGATTTCCCGCCGGGTTACAACCGGAGTATGGCTCAGGGGGCTCTAGAGGTGCTTAAGAGATTTTCAGCCGGGCTTTCAGGTGTTATTGTCTGCCCCAGTGGGGTTATCGGTCCGTATGACTATGATCCTTCAGAAATGGGCAGAGTAGTGGTGGACTACGCCAGGGGGAAAATGAGTGCTTATGTAGACGGGGGCTACGATTTCGTAGATGTACGGGATGTAGCTATAGGCATGATATCCGCCTTTGAAAAGGGGCAGGATGGGCAGAGTTATATACTCTCCGGCCAGTACGTCAGCATTAAGAGTTTGTTTGAAATACTGGGCAGGCTTAGCGGGCTTACTCCTCCCCGTCTCCGAGTACCTTATATTCTTGCCAAACTGGGTGCTTATATCAGTTATCCGTATTACCGCCTGACCCATAGCGCCCCTCTTTTTACAGCATATTCGTTAGATGTACTGCGGAGCAATTCCAATATCAGTTCTGCCAAAGCCCGCTGTGAACTGGGGTTCTCCCCCCGTCTGGCGGAGGAATCTCTGGCAGACGCATATTTGTGGTTCAAATCCAAGGGTTATTTAAGTGATTAAAGCTGGTATACAAGTTTTATAAATTTGTATACTTGATGACTTGTGTTTAATCTTATATTTTGTATACTATTAATAAAAGTAATAAAAAATCGGTGAAATGATGGACGGATTTGAAAAACGCAAGACCCAGAGCAAAGAAGCTATCCTTAGGGTTGCCTTGGAATTATTTGAGCAGCACGGCTTCAGCCGGGTTTGCATACCTGAAATAGCCCGGCAGGCGGGTGTTTCGCCGGTAACGGTTTACAACCACTTCGGAAACAAGGAAGCACTTATCAAAGAAATCTTCAAGGTCTTTCTGGACAATTTGCTGGACAGCTACCGTAAGATAATAGAGGCCAAGATGCCCTTTGAGGAAAAGCTGGAGACTCTCTTTTTCAGTCAGGAAGCCCTGACCCAGCAGTATCAGGGTGAACTCATGGAAACTTCTGCCAAGCATTACCCGGTTATACAGGAATATATTGATAATTATTGGGGAGAGCGGCGGGATAATCTTATCGGCAAGTTGCTGGCAGAGGGAAAAGCCGGCGGGTATATCAGACCGGACCTTAGTCTGGAAGGCTTTTTCTTTTATTACCAGATAGTCAGGCGGGGTGTTTATGCCATACCCAATATTGCCGAAAGAATGCTTTCCAAACCCCAGCTTATGCCGGAGGTTATTTCGGTGGCTATACACGGTTTGCGCGGTTAGCAGGATTTTGGAGTATAATCTGGCTATAGATGTATGGAAATGTGGAGTAGAAAGAAAACCCTATGCTGATAGAATTTACGTTTGATAGTTTGGTTATGGCGGCTATTGTAGCAGCTATTGCCCTTGTCCTGTTTTTTTTGGTGAACAAATTGTTTTCCAGATATATCCGGAAAGATGAAGAAGGGAAAAAAGTAAGTTTACTTAGGAAGGCACTCAAAGCAGTCCGTTTACCGGTTTTGCTGGTTATTTGGTGCATTGCTTTGTATATCATATTTGAAAATCTGACTATTCAAGTTGATCTTAGCAAACAGATTTCTAAAGCCCTTGAATTACTTATGGCAGCCCTGACGCTTTGGATTGGGGCCGGGCTGATAGAAGGGTTGCTTAGCTGGCTTAAAACAGAAATACCCGGCAAAGCCAATTCACAGGTAAATGACCATATTATAGACAGCCTTCGTTTTGTAGTGCCATTGTTGGCAGTACTGACTCTGGTAGTTGCGGGTATAGGAATATACGGGGTGGCAGCAGACGGGCTGACCGTTTGGCTGGGTACCCACGGAGTCAAACTGTTACTTATCATAGGTTTGATTATTGCCGGTGTTTATGCTGTCAGCCGGGGCGTACCGGCGCTTATCCGTGGAATTATATATGGCGGGGTTGCCAAACCCAAAGAAGAAGCTAAAAAACGGGCGGATACCCTTATCGGGGTGGCTGTATCTACTGCAGAGGTAGTGGTAGTGGCTATGGGGGCTTTTGTGGCCCTGTCTGAGGTGGGGTTGGATATCGGGCCTATACTGGCCGGTGTCGGTGTTTTGGGTGTGGCTATCGGCTTTGGTGCCCAGAGTTTGGTTAAGGATTACCTTTCAGGTTTGTTTATAATACTGGAAAACCAGTATTCGGTGGGAGACGTTATCAAGGTAATGGATGTAGTGGGTGAGGTGGAATTTATAGACCTTCGCCGTACCATTGTGCGTGATCTGGACGGGGTGGTGCACGTAGTTTCCAACGGTGAAATACGGATAACCAGCAACTACACCAAGTATCTTTCACGGGTTAATTTTGATATCAGTATCGGCTATCAGGAAGATATAAACCATGCCATAGATGTTATAAACAAGGTGTGTGCCGAATTTACCAGTGAACCCGAATGGAATAAATCCGTAGTCAAAAATTCACTGGGAGTACTCAGAGTGAACAAACTGGGTGACTCCGGGGTGGATATTAAAGTGTTGGGTGACGTCAAGCCGGGTACTCAGTGGGCTATAAAAGGAGAGCTTCGCAAGCGGATAAAGATTGCCTTTGACCGTGAACATATTGAAATACCCTGGCCGCATACCAAGGTCTTCTTTGGCAATGCTTTGCCGGGTTCGAAGATGCAAATTGCCAAAGTGTCGGGCGAAGAACTTCCGGAAGCTGAATCTGAACCGGAGTCAGAGTAGTTTAGGTTTTACTCCGGTAAATAACAATGAGGCAGTCACCGTAAGACTGCCTCATTTGGTTTTAGTTCGGAGAAGTTATCTGGGTTTGTTCAAATTGCTCAGGTGGATTACTTTTTTTCAGGTGTTTTATTTTTACCACGGGCCTGAGTAGAGCTGAAAACGCCTGAAAACTGGGTGGTTACCGGACTGCCGAAACTGCGTTTGCATTCAGTTGTCCCGCATTTCGGGCAGGTCTGGGGGGTATCCCTGTCATCTACTTTCAGGTTTACTTCAAAAACATATTTGCACTTGGTGCAACTAAATTCATATAGTGCCATGTTTATTTCTCCCGGAATATTTGCTTAGAATATTTTAGAAAATCAGGACAGGGTTGTAAAGTGTCTTGAAATACAAGGTTTTGGGACAGGAATATCAAATTTGGATTAAAAGCAGTTTTGTCCTCAGGTACGGTGTGCAAGAGGACACTTATGGAGAGCTGATAAATATCCCACCCTTGAGTAATGGTTACGGATTATCACGGTTCTCTCCGGGCGGTGTATCATCCAGCTTTTCGGGGTGAAAAAGGGCCATATGGAGGACACAGGCAGCTGTAGCCCGGTTGGTAGCCAGCGGAATATTGTGGGCATCACATATCCGCATCAGGGCGGTAACATCCGGTTCATGGCTTTTACGCTTCAAGGGGTCACGCAGGAAAATTACTGCTTTGATTATGCGGCTGGCCACAAAGCCTCCCAGCTGCAGTTCTCCGCCGTCAGGGCCGCTTTCCTTGAGTATAACCGGCAGTCCGGTGTGTTTTTGGATAAGTTCACCGGTGCTTCGGGTAGCAATAAGGTGATGCCCTTTCATCAGATGGGCATACGAGTGTATCAGTTGCACCATGTCTTTTTTGCAGTTATCATGGGCAATAAGCCCCAGAGTTATTTTAGGTTCTTCCACTTATGTTTCTCCTGAGGATGCCTCTCTGCTTTCCGTAAATGTGATTCTAACAGCAAATTATTAAGCCCTTGCTAAGCTTGCATTAAGATTGTGTTAAATTTGCTGGCATGGATAGAGTATATTCTGTTATGTAAATTAGCTAATAGTCTTCCAGCTTTGGAGTGGTTTTGACTTTAAACAGGCCAATACCTAGAATGTAAATCTACTATTTACACTATGATAAAATAGAGGAGCCTACAGGGGCTCTTCATCTTTTTTTGAGGATTTGTATTTTAAAATGATAGCGGGTTTATTGCTTGGCGGAGGGTTTTTACTACTGGCCGCTGCCCTGACGGGCATTGTGTTTAATCATGGCAGTAAAAAAGTCTGGCAAGGGGTACTATGGCTGGTTATAGCGGCGGCGCTATGCTTGCTTATTGGGTCTTTGCAGATATTTTTCGGTAATCCGCTGGATATTTCCCTCTGGAGCATTGCATCCGGGCTGGACATAGCCTTTCATCTTGACCGTCTGGCATCATTCTTTGTCATAATAATCAGCCTTATTTCTCTCTGCGTAGCCGTGTATTCGCTGGGCTACAATAACCATATATCTTCAAACGAACGAGCCAATCTGCTCTCAGCCTTTATGGCGGTCTTCATACTCTCCATGATAGGCGTGGTGGCCTCGGCCAACACCTTTAGCCTGATATTTTTCTGGGAGATTATGGCACTAAGCTCCTTCTTTTTGATGATGAATGACTATCAGGAGTCTTTTACCCAGCGGGCGGGCATTTATTATTTCGTGCTTACCCAGCTTAGTACGGTTTTCTTGATGCTGATGGCCGTAGTTATGTATATTCAGAACGGCAGTTTCGCACTCAGCCTGAGCGGTGCATCCTCCGTCATCCAGAGTCTGGTTTTTGTTCTGGCATTTCTGGCATTCGGAATAAAGGCCGGTATCATACCCCTTCACAAGTGGCTGCCTTATGCCCACTCTGCCAGCCCTTCAAATGTCTCTGCCCTGATGTCCGGGGTAATGCTGAAAGTGGCCATTTACGGCTTGGTACGCTTCCTTATGGATGTGCTTAGCCCGGAAATGTGGTGGGGTGTGGGAATACTCCTGTTCGGGGCAATTAGCGCCCTGTTGGGGGTTATATATGCTCTTAAAGAGCATGATTTAAAGACCCTGCTGGCCTTTCATAGTATTGAAAATATCGGCATTATCCTGATGGGTATTGGTCTGTATGTTATTTTTGGCTTGTATGGTCTGGATACGCTGGCTATGCTGGCACTTGGTTCAGCTTTGTTTCACAGTCTGAATCATGCCATTTTTAAAAGCCTGCTTTTTATGACCGCCGGTTCGGTGGTAATTGCCGTGGGTGACCGCAATATTGAAAAAATGGGCGGGTTGATTAAACTAATGCCCTACACTTCTGTTATCTTTCTGGTGGGGGCAGTTTCCATATCGGCTTTGCCTCCCTTCAATGGTTTTATGAGTGAGCTGATGCTCTTTGAGTCTTTTTTCCAGTCCTTCTCTCTGGCTGAAAGCAGTATAAAGATACTTCTTTTCAGTGTACTGGCCATACTGGCTCTTACTTCAGCTCTGGCGGCCGCTTGCTTTGTAAAGGCCTTCGGGACGGTCTTTCTGGCTATGCCTCGCAGTCAGGAAGCAGCCTCTGCCAAAGAAGTTTCAAAAAGTATGATTATAGGGCCGGCCATACTGGCAGTTGCCTGTCTGGTATTGGGTCTGTTTGCTGTCCAGATATTTTCGGTAGCCGGTTATAGTTTTGACCTGCCGGATATGTCACTGGTTGGCTTGGTACTGGTTATCTTCGGGGTTTTGGTTTTCGGCATGGTCAGGCTGTTTTCGCCCCGAAAAAGCCGCCGGAGCGAGACCTGGGCTTGCGGCTATGTTCGCCCAACTCCCCGCTTTGAGTATACTGCCTCCGGTTTTGCCGAGCCCCTTTTCCAGATATTCCGGCTGATATACCGCACCCGCCATTACAATGAACGCAGTTACGAAGATAACCAGCAGGCTATTTTCAAACAGGGCAAATCAGCTATTCACACCATAAAGTTTTTTGATGAGTATATTTATCTGCCGGTTGCCGGTTTGTTCGGGCGTATTTCCCGTTTCATATCCCGCCTGCAGGATGTTGATTTGGGCAGCCATATCCTGTACAGCTTTATAACTGTTTTGCTGGTTATACTGGCGGCAAGGTGGCTGTGGTGAGCTGGAATCTGGTTTTATACGGTTTTATCAATACCGCGCTGGCACTGCTGGTGTCGCCCCTCTTTATCAGCCTGATTAAAAAGGTTAAGGCTTATGCTCAGGGCCGGGTAGGGCCGCCCATTCTCCAGACCTATTACCAGCTTTACAAGCTTTTCAAGAAAGAACGGGTTTATTCTTACCAGACTTCATTTATAATCCGCCTGACCCCCTACCTGAGTCTGGCCTTTATGATGGTGGCGTCACTGTCTGTGCCGCTGGTCTTCATACCTGCGGCAGACCCCGGTCTGGGCAATATTATCCTGTTTTTATACCTGATGGTCATGGCACGCTTCTTTATGGCACTTTCGGGGCTGGATGCCGGCAGCAGTTTCGGAGGTATGGGCAGTTCCCGTGAGATGACTCTTTCAGCCATTATAGAGCCGGTTATAATTATTGTCTTTGGAGCGCTGGCATACGTGCTTCAGACTACCAGCCTGTTTGATATGTTCGGTCAGGTGCGGGAAAACAGTTTCTTATCCAATCCCAGCCTGATACTTACCGGTATTTCACTCTTTATTATCCTTATTGTAGAGACTTCGCGGATACCGGTGGATAACCCTGAAACCCATCTGGAACTGACCATGATACACGAAGCCATGACACTGGAATACTCCGGGCCGGATTTGGCTCTTATCGAGCTTTCACATGCCCTTAAACAAACCCTGTTGATGGGGGTGCTTTTAAACATTGTAGCTCCCTGGGGGTTGGCATCGGAGCCTGCGGCGGGTGGAATAGCAGTAGCGTTTCTGGCCTTTGTGATAAAGGGCAGTCTGCTGGCCGTGGGAGTGGGTATATTTGAATCCCTCATGGCAAAATTCCGGCTTTTCCGGGTACCCGGTCTGTTCATGCTGGCCTTTTTCTTTTCCTTTATCACCGTTATATTTAAATTTTTGGCGTAGAGAATGTTAGAAAATATACCCCTAAATGACATACTGAAAATACTGCTGGTGCTGGTGCTGGTCACATCTTCGCTGGTTCTCTGGCAGCGCAGCCTTACCAGTTTGTTTAAAACCTATGCCTTGCAGTCACTGCTGGTGGCATTGGTAGCCATGGTATTTTTTATAAATGACGGTCACCTTACTCTGCTTTTTATTGCCCTGCTCACCCTGTTCGGCAAGGTATTTCTGATACCCCGTATCCTAAACCGGATACTCCTCCAGATGAATATCCGGCGGGATTTGGAATTCCGCTTTCTTTACCCGGTGAGTTCGCTTATAGTCAGTATACTGCTTATATTCGGGGTCTATCAGGTGTTTTCAAACCTTATGGGAGAAGTTATGCCTGACAGGCTGTTTTTTCTGGGAGCGGTCATAGGGGTATCCATGGCACTAATGGGCATGATGGTTATCTTCAGCCGCAAGAAAATGCTGACCAAGATTGTAGGTTACCTGAGCATGGAAAACGGGGCAATACTGTTTGGTTTATTCGTGGCAGAGCTGCCTTTTATATTGGAAATACTGGTTTTGATAGATCTGGTGATACTGGTACTGCTGGTTACGGTGCTGGCTTTCGGTATAGATTCAACCATAGAGGATTTTCACCCCCGCTTTACTCCGCTGGGTGAGTGGTTCAAGAAAAAGTAATGGAAAATCTGATACTTGCAGCTTATATATTACCGTCAGTGCTTCTGGGCGGAATACTGCTGGGCATGCGTTTATTCCGAGGCAGTATGTCTCCGGGCATACTGGCCGGATTTAGCTTGGGGCATGGCTTGTGGCATCTGGGGCTTAGTCTCTGGGTACTTTTAGTCTTGCCTTTGCCCCATTATTTCATGGAAAGCCGTTACTTATTCGTTGACCAGCTGGGTATATTTCAGGTGTTGATTGCCTCAGTGGTGTTTATATTGGCGGCGCTTTATTCCCGTGGTTATGTCAGCCACCTGCTTTCAAACAAAGAGCTGGATATAGAAAACCTGCCCGTTTTCTATATCGGTTTTAATCTGCTTCTAAGTGTGATTACCTTTGCCTTTTTCTCAAATAATCTGGCCCTGTTCTGGCTGTTTTTAGAGCTGAGCACTCTTTTTTCGGCCCTGCTTATAGCCACCCTGAATGCCCGTGACAATCTGGTAGCTGCCTTGAAATATATTTTTATTGCCTCTACCGCCATGATATTTGCCTTCATAGGGCTTATTATTCTTTTTTCCCTTACCCGGCAGGCGGGCAGCCCCGGTACCTTGAACTGGGATGAGCTGGCCAGTCTGGCTCCCCTGCTTTCGCCCTCGGTGCTGGGCTTAAGTGCCCTGCTGATACTGACCGGGCTTCTGGCCAAGAGCGGTCTGGTCCCTTTGCACAACTGGTTGCCGGCGGCTTACGCCAAAGCTCCGTCAGTGGTTACTGCCCTGATGTCTGCCACGGTATTAAACATTGGCATAGTGGGTATCCTCCGCCTGAGCGCCCTGCTTCGCCAAAGCCAGATAGGTGAAACCTTTTCAAATGTGTTGGTAGGTTTGGGCATACTCAGCATAGGGGTAGCCGCTTTCAGTATGCTGTCCCGCCGCAACCTGAAGAAACTGATCGGTTTTTCCAGCATAGAGCATATGGGAATCATGCTGCTGGCTATCGGCATAGGTACACCTCTGGCGGTATTCTGGATGCTTTTCCATACACTGGCGCATTCATTGGTCAAGAGCGGGCTGTTTTTTTCGGCCGGCATTATCCGCCGCCAGTACGGCAGTGACCGTTTTGACCGTATATTTGATATATTCCGCCTCCAGCCGGTGGCTGCTTGGGGGGTTATAATGGGAAGTGCCGCTATTGTAGGTCTGCCCATGTTCCCGGTTTTTCTGTCTGAACTTAATATACTTATTCAGCTGGGGGGTGTTTCTGTCTGGCTGGTGTTAATGGTGCTCTTTTTCCTGTTGCTGGTGGCTTCTTCATTCGCCATTTTTCTGCTCAAGGCCTTTACCCGCAGTGAGAAAAATACCGACCGCCCTGTTTTCCGTACTCCCCTGTCCATGAAACTGCCGATTTATATTATTATGGCCGGGGTGGTATTTTTAGGGGTCTGCCAGCCCCAGATGCTGGCTGATTTCCTGAACCAGATAGTAAAGGGTTTGGGTTTTTAAGCTATGAAAATACCTGAGTTGCATAATTATCTGGCCGAATTTTTAAGCCCGGCTATAAATCCGCTCAAGCTGGAAAAAGGGGCTAACAAAGACTATTATCTGTGGCTTGACTGGACGGAAGCGGCAGCCCTCTACCCGAAGCTGGCTGAAGACGGGTTTGGGCTTATCGGGTTATTCGGAGTGGAGGGTTTTCGGGGTTATCAGGGGCTTAGCCTTTTATATATATTTGAAAAAAGAAATTACTCAGGGACACTGGTAATTATCCGCCGGGCAGACAGCCCGGTTTCCTCAATTGCCGCCATTTTCCCGTCCGCCTGTTATTTTGAGAGAGAAATACGGGACGGCTACGGCTGTGAATTTGAAAATGCCTTTGACCGCAGACGGCTTTTCCTGCATGAAACCTACCCTGCTAATTTTCATCCGCTGGCAAATAGTTTTAAAAACCAACCGCTCAGTTTGCCTGCCGGGGTGGAAAATGAAGCCCTTTATCCATTTAAAAAGATAAGCGGTGAAGGCGTGTACGAAGTCGGAGTAGGACCGGTACATGCCGGTATTATTGAACCGGGGCATTTCCGTTTCAGCGCTATAGGCGAACCTATCTTGAATCTGGAAGTCAGGCTTTTTTATACCCATCGGGGGCTGGAAAAACTGGCTATGGGCAAGGATATAGATTTCGGCCTTAAGATAGCCGAAGGTATAAGCGGTGACGAATCTGCCGCCAATACCTATGCTTACTCTTCGGCAGTTGAACATATCTGCTCTTCCCGTCCTCCCCGCCGGGCTGAACAGCTTCGGTTAATACTCCTTGAGATGGAAAGGCTTTATTCGCACCTGGCAGACCTTAGCGGTATGCTTACAGATGTAGGCTATCCGGTGGGGGCGGCTTCCCTGTCGGCTTTGCGTGAAGAACTTATGCGCTGGAACAAACGCCTTACCGGCTCCCGCTTTTTAAAGGGCATAATTGCCCCCGGCGGCTTGCTGAAAGATATACCCGGTGAGCTTATAACCGAACTTGCAGATTACCTGTATGCCTTTGAGGGCAGGTTTAGCGAACAGGTTGAGAAGGCTCTTGCCAAAACTTCGGTGGTAGACCGTTTTGAGACCACCGGCATCGTAAATAACCGCTTGCTTATCCCCCTGAATATTACCGGGGTGACAGCCAGAGCTTCCGGTGAGGCCATAGACACCCGTTTAAATCAGCCTTACGGTTTTTATCCTGAGCTTTCGTTCAAGCTGCCTGTTTTGCCTGAAGGTGATGTAATGGCCAGATTCAGGGTGCGGCTCTCAGAGGTGCAGACCTCACTTGGGTTGATACTAAAGACCGCTGCCAAACTTTCGGCCGGTGAATATGCAATCCCGCTAAAGCCGGTAAATGGTTACAGTCTGGTATTGGTTGAATCTCCCCGCGGGCAGTCCCTCCACTGGCTTTGGCTCAGGGACGGCAAAATAGAACGCTATAAAGTGCGGACAGCCTCTTATTGCAACTGGCAGGCCATAGAGCATGCGGTACTGGGGGATATTATTCCGGATTTCCCCCTGATAAACAAAAGCCTGAATCTGTCTTATGCCGGAACAGACCTGTGAGGTATTTGCCGTGAAGAACGTTTTAAATAATATGTTCGGGCCCAAGATATGCAAACAGATGCCTCTTGGTGATGCTGAGTTTGATAAACTGGGGTTTGCCCTCAAATCCGAGATAAATACTATCTTCGGGCGGAGTCTGGCTATTCGGGCACTGGACAGCGGCAGTGACAATGCCGCTGAAATAGAGCTTAACAACCTTTCCAATCCGTATTATGATGTGGAACGTTTCGGTATCAGCTTTGTGGCTTCTCCCCGCCATGCAGATATACTGATAGTCACCGGTGCGGTTACCCAGAATATGGCTATTGCAGTCCGCAAGACCTTTAATGCTATGCCCTCACCCAAGCTGGTGATAGCCTTGGGCGATGATGCTTGCAGCGGCGGCATTGCCAACGGAGGCTACGGGGTGTTGGGCGGGGTAGATAAAATCCTTCCGGTAAACTTAAAAATACCGGGCAATCCTCCTGAACCCGCCCAGATAATAAATTCTTTGCTGGGGCTTATGCAGTCCCTGCGTAAAAAGTAAGCACCTTCCGGCTTTAACCCGCTAAAAAATATGAACTATCTTCAGTAAACCGCTATCCGGTTATCCATCCTCACTTTCAGGTATCCGCAATCTGTAAAAATCCGCCTGTTATCCGGTATTGACGGGGCATATAGGCAGGATATATAATTGCAATTAATATTAAATGCAACAAGACGCAATAATATCCCAGTTGCAAGTATTACTCGGATAAAACCTGAGGAATGAAAGGAGCAGCAGACTATGGCATGTTTTTTAGTGGTTGCAGGGGAAGCGGCCGTTACTACGGTTGTTCAAAAAGTAATAGAGAAAAAAGAAAAACAACCGGGATCTGAGATTAAAAATATTTCAGGTTTAAGTTGGAGCCGGAAATTAGGCTGGTTAAACAAAATGCTCTGGGGAGGTACTCTGCTCTTGGCTTTGGAGCATGTCTGGCATGGAGAGGTTGTGCCTTGGTGGCCATTTCTGACGGCTATGGAAAACCCGGCTGATATCGCCCCCATGCTGCATGAGATGGCTACTGTCGGCGGTGCTATGGCTGTTACGGTCACTGTCGTCTGGGTAATTATGGTGCTTATTGCTGAAGCTAGGTTAAAAGCATCTGCCAAGGTTAATACTGCTGGAGCAGGTGTGTAATGTGGCTGATAATGACTCTGGTTGCCGCCCTAATCACCACCGCTATCTGGTATATAAAAGCCCCGGATGACAAGTACAAGCTGGGTTTTCTGAGCCTTATGTTCTGGGGAGCAAGTATTATGTGGCTGGTTGATCATGTAATAGCCTATTTACAGGAAGGCGGTGAATTTCTGGAAATCAATCAGGACGCAATCTTGTTGGGGGTTAGCGTAATTATATTTGGATTACTGGTTTGGGAAATATCCCTGCTACTTAGCGACCCCAAAGGGGTTATTAAAAAGATTTTAGCTAAACAGTAGTTGCCAATATCCATATCTCGGGGGCGGCTAGCGGTCGCCCTTTTTATTATCCGGAATCGGCAGATACAGAGAGATGTATTGCCGGAACTGGTCAGGTGCACCCGTTCCCCTGCAGGTATTTCAGACACTTCCCAGTTCAGTTATTTAAAAAGAAGATGGATTTTGCGGTCAAACCGGCAATATAATAATTAAAAGGCTATACAAAGGAACATGATGATGTCTGAAAAAGTAATATGGAAAGACAAGTTGCGGGCAGATCCTGTCCCTTGGTTACTGGAGCCAGACCAAGCCCAGCCGGCAGTCCGTTACTTTACCCTTAAAGATATTATCGGCTGCGGGGAACATGATGCGGAACTGAAAGAAGCCAAGGCAGCTATTATGTTAAGCGGCCCGGTCCCGTCCATATTGGCAGCCCAGTCGCCGGAAGGATACTGGTTGCACTCCGGTGCGGGTTATTCCCCCAAATACCAGAGTACCGTTTGGCAGATTATTTTTCTGGCTCAGCTGGGGGCGGATAAATCTGACGCCGGAGTCAGAAAAGGTTGCAACTATCTGTTTGAATATAACCTGTCCAAAGGCGGCTGGTTTTCTTATAACGGTACCCCATCAGGCTTTCTCCACTGTCTGGCTGGCAATCTTGAATCCGCCCTGATAGATTTGGGATGGCTGGAAGATGAACGCTTGCAAATTGCCGTTGAGAAACATGCCAGATTCATTACCGGTGAAGGTATGGCAGACTCCAAGACTATGGGTGTGACCGACCGTTATTACATGTACACCCCGGGACCTATGTTCAGTTGCAGCCCTAATTCAGGATTGTCTTGCGGCTGGGGGGCTGTAAAATCACTCAATGCCCTTAGTAAAATCCCTCCGTCCAAGCGTTCCCCGGCCGTAATACATGCACTTGACCGTGGCTTGAGTTTTTTGCTTAAGTACAACCCTGCCGCGGCGGATTATCCCTTTGGTACCGGTGACAAACCAAGCTCCAGCTGGTTCAAGTTTGGTTATCCCATGGGCTATGCGGCTGATATCCTGCAAACGCTGGATGTATTGTCCGCTTCGGGCTATGCCCGTGACCCCCGCTTGGCCGAAGCTCTGGATTTAGTACTTGCCAGGCAAAACCCCCAAGGACGCTGGCCTATGGAATGCCGCTTTACCGGTAAAACATGGATGGGAATGGAAAAAAACAGACAACCCAGCAAGTGGATTACCCTGCGGGCTCTCAGGGTTTTAAAAGCGGCTTTTCCGGAGTAAGCTTTTGATGTGGTTTTGTAACGCTGTAAAGGCTTTTCGTTTCTTGCATAGTATATAGTGTAAGTATATACTATGCACTATAGAGTGGTTAAGATGAGAAAAACAGATATAGTTAAACAAGGGCTGATGCGGATAAGTGAAGTCGCCAAAGCGGCGGGTGTTTCTTTGCCGACTATACACTACTACACCCGTGAAGGTTTGCTATTTCCCTCACTCAAGACTGCTCACAATATGGCCTACTATAGCCCTGATTGCGTTGAAGATATCCGTCTAATCAAAGAATTCCAATCAAAAAGATTTCTTCCTTTATCCGTAATAAAACTTATACTGCAGGCCAAGCGGGATGGTCAGGATGTAAAACATGTGTCCGAGATGGAATCTGTGCTGGGTGATATATTCCAGCCAATGCCTGATGAAACCCAATTCGTAAGTATATCTCTGGCCGAATTGATATCTGTCTCGGGTTTAAGCGAAACAGATGTAAATGAATTGATTGCCATGGGTGTTATTATAGCGTCAGAAACCGAAAACGGGCCGGTATTTGATGGCATAGAAACACGTATAGCCCAAATAGCCAAACGGCTGTTGACGTTTGGCTTAAAACCAGCTGATTTTGAGATTTATCAACAGTACATGGAAATAACCCGTAGTGAATTTAAGACTATGCATGAGATTATCCATCACCTGCCAAACCACGAAGTAATTCCGCTTGGGGAACTGTTTAAACTGGTAAGTGACTTCAAGGGGTGTTTGGCTACCAGAATCTATCGGCAGGAAGCCCGGCACCTTCAGGAACATAGCTAAACGCAAGGAGAAAACTGGTGAGACTACGCAACCCGATACAGAGACAGAACGCGACTGAATATATTTATCTTGATACGGCTAAATGTAAGGCCTGCTGGAAATGTATTGAAGCCTGCCCCAATGGTGTGATTGACAAGGTGAATCTGCCATTCCACAAGCACGCCCGTATCAGCTGCCCGGAGCACTGTAAAGGGTGTTTGAAATGTGCGAAGGTCTGTTCTCAGCAGGCTATTACACCTGTACATTCTAAACTCCATTCTGGAGTTGCCAGATGAGAAGAGCGGTTTGTATATCCATGGCAGTATTATTTCTGGCAACTATAATAACTGGAATAGCGGAAGCTCATGTCCATCCCGGTCATTCCGGCCACCACGTGGCCGTTGCAATAGCATTTATTGCCTCCATACTTATCCATGTAGGGTTAAACAGAAAATCTTTTGCCCGTTATTTATCCGGTTAGGTTCACAAACAGGGATAAGAAATATCATGTTGGTAAAGAAGGGTAGACTAAGTTTGTCTGTGCCGGATAAATCCAATCTACCTTAGGTTTAACCTTGTTGATTAGGCAAACCTTTGGTGGAGCTGAGGTATCAATAGGTAGTACTGACAAGGACTTAGAGTTGACCTTTATTCTTTCTGTTTGATGGGATACTCCCGGAAAACTACTTTTGCACCACCAACGAGATAAAGCGTTGTAAATGTGAGATTTAAATTCATGAGGTTCTTTTTCACGAAGTCATCCAGTGTCGGTAAGTTTAATGCTTGCAATCTTTCTTCGGAGAGTTTCGTATCATCGAAAAAGATTATTAGGGATGTATTATCAGGATAGTTTTTATTAGCTTTTCGGTTTGCGGCATCAACAATTCTATCAAGTTCGTTTTTTACGCCTGCTTCTACTGGGGTGGCCGTTTCTGGGATTGAGACCTGAAGATTCTTCCCTTTACCAGACTTGATAACGGGAGCATTAGAGAAGACATAACCTTTATTAAGTAATTGGCATCTGCGCCAATAATCATTTTCCCCCTCATGAGCTTGGGTTATCTCAATGTAAGTTTCAGTCGAGGGTTCTGTTCTTTTATCTATGACTATCGCGTCGTAGTTTTGACTGCCAATAACTGGCTTTAAAAGAATTTGGTCGGTGCTTCCAAACTTATGTTCACCAAATATCGCAACAGGAGCGATTTCCTCAGGTAGCTTTTTCAAAAGCCCATATTGCAACCTGAAAGCGGTTAAACCTTCTTTAGTTGAACAAATATGTCCCACCTTTTGGATTAACCAATTCCATAGCTCAGAAGGGGTTCTTTCTTTTTCTAATTCCGCTTTACTGACGTATTCCATTTAGATTACCATTTGTATTATAACACATGGAAGAGCAGCGAACTGGCGGAATGGTCGGTGTAGAATGGAAATAGTACAAAATTAACCTAGAAGTAACAGAAAAATGGAGCTGAGGGGCTTCGAACCCCTGACCTCTGCGTTGCGAACGCAGCGCTCTCCCAACTAAGCTACAGCCCCATGTAAAGGGCATTATAACATAAGCCCGCTTTAGCATTAAAGCAACCCCCAAACCTGCCTTGCCAGTAGCCAAAGAATATTGATATACTTGCTAGTTAACCAGAGGTAGGTGAAATGGTAACTACAATGACTAAATATGAAACGGTAATCGGTCTGGAAGTCCACGTTCAGTTGGACACTAAAAGCAAGATGTTTTGCCGCTGCAGTACGGACTATGCCAGTGCCGAACCCAATACCCATGTCTGCCCGGTTTGTCTGGGCATGCCGGGGGTATTGCCTACTATAAATAAACAGGCAGTGGAATACACCATTATGTCCGGCTTGGCTTTGGGATGCGATATTGCCCCCTTTACCAAGTTTGACCGTAAAAACTATGCCTATCCTGACCTTATGAAAGGCTACCAGATTTCCCAGTATGACCAGCCGCTTTGCGGCAAGGGTTTTTTAGATATAAATGTGGACGGAGTTATCCGTCGAATCGGCATAACCCGCATTCATCTTGAAGAAGACGTAGCCAAACTGCACCATGAGAGTGATATTAACGGCCAGCCGTATAGCCTTTTGGATATAAACCGTTCCAGCATACCACTGATGGAAGTAGTCAGTGAGCCGGATATGCGCACCCCCGAAGAAGCCCGCCAGTACCTTATGAAACTGCGGACTATCATGCGGTATTTGGGTGTTTCCACCGCCAATATGGAAGAAGGCAGTTTCCGCTGTGATGCCAATATTTCCATAAGGCCTGTAGGTGCAACCGAGCTGGGGGCTAAGGTGGAAGTAAAAAATATGAACAGCTTCAAGGCGGTTTTTTCCGCTCTGGAATATGAAGAAGTCCGCCAGAGGAAAATGGCTGATGAAGGAAAAAAGATAAGCCAGGAGACTCGTGGCTGGCAGGATGAAAAATGCCAGACTGTCTCCCAGCGTTCCAAGGAATTTGCCCATGATTACCGTTATTTCCCTGAACCGGATTTACCTCCCCTGCACATCAGTTGTGACTGGATTGAGGACATAAGGGCCAAACTGCCCGAATTGCCCGAAACCCGCAAGGAGAGGTTTATAAACGGGTACTGGCTGTCCGAATACGATGCTTCGCTTCTGACTGCCAGCCGTGAACTGGCGGATTATTTTGAAGCGGTTCTGGGCGAAACTGATTTCCAGAATATACCGCAGGATAAAGGCGTTAAGGAAGTGGCTAACTGGGTGGTGGGGTCGGTAAACTCTATTATGAATACTGGCGGGGCAGATATTACCGCTTTTGCACTTAAAGTCAGCCCGGCCAGTCTGTGCCATTTGCTGGTGCTGGTTTCAGCCGGCAAAGTAAATGCCGCTACTGCCAAAGCAGTCCTTGAAGATATGTATGCTACCGGACAAAATGCCGAGGCTATTATTGAAAAGAAAGGTCTCAGCCAGATTTCCGACAGTTCCGAACTGGTAGCCATTGCCAAAAAGGTGCTGGCAGATAACCCCAAAGCAGTAGCCGAATATAACGAAGGCAAGACCCAGGTTATCGGTTTCCTGGTGGGACAGATGATGAAACAAAGCAAGGGCAGAGCCAACCCTAACATAGCTATGGAGTTGCTTAAGAAAGCTCTGGAGGAAGGATAAACATGCAAACCTACCTGATTATAGCCCAGATAGTGCTGGCCGTAGCCCTCACTCTGGCAGTCCTGATGCAAGTAAAAGGCGGAGGCCTCGGTGGTATATTTGGGCAGGCAGACAGTGTCTACCGCACCAAAAGGGGTATAGAGAAGACCCTTTTCATACTCACCATCATACTGGTAGTCCTGTTCCTGCTGGTGTCTTTGCTCATGCTGAAATTAAGCTAAAGGAGGCTAGTTGTGGGTATCATTACCCTTACTACTGACTTCGGCTTGCAAGATGCATATGTGGCCGCCATGAAGGGGGTTATACTGAGTCTCAATCCAGATGCCCGCATACTGGATGTTTCTCATCAGGTAGAGCCCCAGAATATTCAGCAGGCGGCCTTCTTGTTGGGTGAAACCTGTCACTATTTTCCGGCAGACACCATTCATTTGGCTGTAGTAGACCCCGGTGTAGGCAGCGGCCGCCGGGGAATTATTTTATCCACTCCGGGCGGCTTATTCATTGGCCCGGACAACGGTCTTTTCAGTTACGCACTCAGCCCGTATTTACCCAAAATCACCAGTGATTTACTGCCGGCAGAAGGTCTGCTTAAACTGGATCTGCCCCGGGGTGTAGAAGCATTCCAGATATCCAACCCGGCTTTCTGGCTTAACCCGGTCAGTACCACCTTTCACGGGCGGGATATATTCGCGCCTGCCGCCGCTTATGTAAGTCTGGGTACTCCCCTTTCGGAGTTTGGTCCACGCCTTAGCTGGATATATGCTTTCCATTTACCTGGTCCGGAGATTGCGGCTGATGGTTCGTTTACCGGACACGTAGTGTATATAGATCACTTCGGCAATCTGATTACTGATATTACTCCCCGGATGTTGCCTTCGGACAAGTCTATCGGGCTTGAGATTTTAGGTCGGACCATTTATGGCCTTTGCCAAAATTACACTCAGGCAAGCGGTTTGCTGGCAGTTATAGGCAGCAGCGGACGGCTGGAGATTGCCTTGCAGGGCGGCAGTGCCGCCGGTTTGCTTTCAGCCCGCCCGGGTGATTGCTTTCACCTTAGTATTTTGACTTCGCCCAAAGGTTAAAAAAGGTTAAAAAAGGGCCCCGTAAAAGATTCGGGGCCCAACTGTATTCTAAGCCGTATTCAATTATCGGGGGAAACCATCGTTCCTTACTTTCCCCGCCCGGCCAAAAAAGCCGGATTTCTCGTTAACTATAGAGTGAGTGAACCGGAAAGCTCAGGAACCTTCGTTGCTCTTTGCCGGACTGATATTAGTCAACTCCCCCTAGCTCCCACCAGCGAAGAGCCTGCGCAAGGGAAAAACCAAGTACATAACCGAGCCTGCAGTTTCTCCAAATGCCTTGCCTCCTTTTGCCGGTATTGGCAAGCAACTTCCTTGCCTACCTCTATTATACCACGCCCTGTATATCTGAAAGTATCATATACGAAAATGCATTACTGATAAACCCTTGCCTCAAGCTGCTGTAAACGCTATTATTAGCATAATCCGGGTATGGAAAGGGGCAGGCAATGATTAAAATTTCTATACAGGGAGCTCGCGGCTCTTTTCATGATATTGTGGCGCGCCACAAATTTCCAGGTGATTCCGAGATTATTGAAAGCAACACTTCCCATCAGGTATTTGAAGATGTCAAAAAAGGGTTGGCTGATTATGGGGTTGTAGCCATAGAAAATTCCCTTTACGGTTCGTTTCTGGAAAATTATGACAATTTGCTAAAATATGAAAGCAAGATAGTCGGTGAGATTTATCTGCATGTTATCCTGAACCTGATTACTCTGCCGGGTGTGAAGCTGGAACAAATACGTGAAGTGTATACCCACCCTATCGCCATGATTCAGGCCGAATCTTTCCTTGAGAAACACCCCAGTGTGATACGCATAGAAAGCCACGATACCGCCGGCAGTGTCCGCATGATAAAAGAAAAGGGACTTAAGACTGCTGCTGCTATCGGAAGCAATCTGGCTGCCCAGCTGTATGATATGAAAATACTGGCTAAAGATATTGAGACTGAAAAGCAAAACTACACCCGTTTCCTTATCATCGCCAAAGACCCTAAATATCCTCCGTTGGCGAACAAAACTTCTCTGGCTATAAAGGCAGAGAACAACGCCGGCAGCCTTTACAAGTGCCTCAAATGTTTTTATGATCAAGGCATAAACCTGTCCAAGATAGAATCCCGCCCTATTATGGGACGTACCTGGGGTTATTACTTTTATCTGGATTTTGAGCGGGGACTGAATACCCCTGAAACCCAGCGCGCCTTGAAGGAACTGGAAAAGGTAACCGAGAGCATCCAAGTTTTAGGCTCATACGAACAGGGCAAAGTATTTGAGGAATAGCCCTGTAGCTTCCTGTAACTGAAAACAGGGTCTTAAAACAAGTGTTATGATAGAATGGCCAGCCTTAAAAAGAGGCTGGCTTTTTTGTGTCCTTCTTTGGCATGTCCCGCAGTCCCAAACGCCGAAAGATTCCTTTTGAATCTCGTCTAGATTTACTCAGATAATATCGCTTTCCTATACGTAGTTTTACTTACGGGAAATAAGTAAAAATGCTTAACCCGTATTACGTATAAAAGCGGATAGTAAATGGCATACGGAAATGTATAATTTATTCATGAATTGGGGTTCACTAATTAAAACATTTTCTTAGTGAGGTGCGGCGAGTGTTATGGCGCTCAGGAGAGACTGGGTGGCGTTGTGGAAGAACAGGTCTTGAGTTAAGAGAATTGGAGGAATTTATGAGCAAGTTTCATTCAATGGTATCCCGCCGTGATTTCATGAAGGGTCTGGGTATGGCCGGGGCAGGTATTGGTGCAGTTGCTGCTTCGGCTCCTGTTTTCCATGACATTGACGAACTTATAGCCTCTGATACAGCTGTTCAGCCGCGTCCCTGGTGGGTAAAAGAGCGCCCCATTGACGATCCCACCATAGAGGTAGACTTCAGCATGATGGAACGTCATGACGGGCGTGACCAGGGACAGTCTGCCAGAGTCAGAGCTATTTATTACGGGGCAGACAGAGTCTTGGGGGCTGCGGCTTTATCCGCTGCCGAACTGGCTGAAAGAACCGCTTCAAATTATCCCGGTTATACTTACCGTTCCAGGGCACTGGCCGGTAGTTTTAAGCGGATTTCTCAGGGTACTTCTCCCGGTTGGGCCGAAACCAAAGACCCCGCTCCGGTAAAAACCCCTGAAGAACGTGGCGAACCGAAGTGGACGGGTACACCTGAAGAGGCTTCACGTATGCTCAGGGCGGCCATGCGGGCTTACGGCGCTTCACTAGTAGGCTATACCGAACTTACCCAGGAACATCGTGACCATGTTATCTTCTCTTATGAGAAGGGTGACTCCAACAACGAAAAATACATTGGCACTACTATTCCTGTCACCGCTGCCCGTCCTATTGTCTTTGAAAATGTGCCCAAAGCATATGAGACTACTGAAAAACTGGTTATCCCTAATGTCCCCTTGTGGGAGATAGCCATGTCAACCCAAGGCTCAAATGAGCTCTGGCGTTCAGCCGGCACTCTGCTTGGCGGTATGGCCAATGGCAATACTTTTTACAATTGTGCCAATCTGCACGCATCCACCTACAACTTCCTGCGGTATCTGGGTTACCAGTTGATTGGTACTATAGGCAACGATGCCCGTTATGTGGGTTCCGAGGGTGGAGCGGCAATCATGGCCGGTCTGGGTGAAGCCAGCCGCCAGAAACTTTACACCCTTACTCCCGAATATGGGGCACCCGGCCGCCTGTATGGTGTGTTGACGGACCTGCCTCTTGAACCTACCCATCCCATAGATGCAGGCATTTACCGTTTCTGCCATTCCTGTCAGAAGTGTGCAGATTCCTGTCCGCCCCAGTGTATATCTAAAGAAAAAGAACCTTCATGGGATTTGCCGCTGACCGAAGGCAAAGAGACTATATACTCAGTAAAGGGCACAAAAGCCTTCTACAACAATCTGCCTCTCTGCCGCCAGTATTCCAACGAAACCTCTCACGGTTGCCGCATCTGCTGGGGTGAATGTACCTTTACCGTTAACCGGGGTGCTCTGGTTCACCAGATTATAAAAGGTACTATTGCCAATATTCCTCTTTTCAACACCTACTTCTACAAACTGGGCGATGCCTTTGGCTATGGCACTGATCCTGAAAAAGCCGAAGCATGGTGGGATCTCAGCCTGCCTACCCTTGGTCAGGACTCAACCATTGTCGCGGCTGATGCCGGTTACGGAAAATAGGAAAGGAGATTAAAGCTTTATGTGGTTTTTTATAGGAATCATAATCGGGGCTTTGGTGCTGGGTTTTATCTGGTGGTTAAGACGCAAGAATCTTAATCTTACCTGGTATGAGTGGGTATTAGGCATACTTGGGCTGTTACTGCTGGTATTTACCCTGCAGAATTTCATGGGCAGCTTTGAAGAAATAGAGTCCAAGGCCGCCTATATGTTCCTGCTGATTACCGGCTTGCCATCTCTTATCCTGTTGGCATTAACATGGCAACTAGCCGCAAGGAGACTTGCTAAAGCCTGAAATCCGGGATGAAACAGATATAAATACTCTCCGGTAAAAACTATTACAGTGCCCGAACCTTAAAAGTTCGGGCACTGGTATTTTTATGCAGACGACTATTTTAGTCTCAAAATGAATGAAATTGAAATTATCTTTCAAAAAGTAAAATAATGTGTTATTATTACTCGCTTTCAGTGTACCGTATTCCTTTTATGACCCTTTAGCATATCTGCCCTAACATTATTTGCTGTGGTTTCAAATTAGCGTGACACAAAAATGAAGTAGGAGGTTGATTAGGTTGTTCAAACGTTGGTGGCCCTCATTCTTAGGCACTCTTTTAGTGGCGGTAGCTTTTATCTGGGTTTATGTGTTTTTCCCGGTTATGGCTAAATTGCCGGCGGATTATGAACAGAATTATTATTTTTCCGGTACTGTTCAGGTACTGAATTCTGCTACCGGCCAGCTTAACCCTGCTATGCCGGTCAATGTTACCCGTGCTCTGAAGGCCAGCGGTCTGGAAGATGATGTTCTGCTTATGGACCAGACGATTACTTTCACCCACGCTCAGGCCGGTACAGAGTTACCCTTTGGTTCAGAGGAAGTTTACGGGCTGGACAGAACTACCCGGGCAAATGTCTCCGGTTACGGGAATATCGACCGCACCGGTCAGTTTACCTTCCCGGCTGATACCCAGCAGCAGGATTATCCTTTCTGGTCTGCAAAAGCCAACCAGAGCCTGACTGCCAAATTTGTTAAAGAAGAGACCTATCAGGGGTTGACAGTATATGTCTTTCAAGTAGACCAGAAAAACATCAATCTGGGTACTTACGGTGCTACCGGCATACCCCAAACCGGTGATTTTCTGATAAATATCAAAGTAGAGCCGGTCAGCGGGGTGCCTGTGTACTCAGATACTACCACCACCCTCAAAATCTCCCCTGCACCCTCAGTCAGCATGCCTATATTCATTTCAACCATAGCCTATACCACTGAAACCATTGACGAGATGGTAAGCACTGCCGAATCCACCAAGAGTATGATTATGTGGGCCAGTGTTTACGCCTTCTGGATAGTGGCAGGCGTGGGTATTGTCTTTATCGGAGTCGGGTTTTTCCGAAGTCGCACTGCCTAGACTTTAATCTTAATCAAATATCAAAGGGGGGAGTGGGGGTTAAACCCTGCTTCCCCCTTTTTTATACCCTTCAGGTAAAGTATCAGATTAGCCGGGCATACCCCCCTTGTATTGCAGGCTATATAGCGGTTATCATGGGAATAAGCGAGCAAGTGTATGAACGATAAATTAAAGAAAACCCGCGGACCGGTGATTGCCGGTAGCCTGTGTATTCTTTCCGGCATATTCGGCATATTGGGAATACTGAATTATTCAGTAGGAATATTCGGGGAGGCCGGGAGCGGATTCGGGAAGGGGGATATCCCGCCCTTTGTGCCCAGTATTATTTTTGATACCCCAATCCCGGCCCTCATAGTTGCACTGGTGGCTTTGGCGGGGGGTATTTTTGCTTTCCGGCGTAAGAAATGGCTGTGGGCGCTGATTTGTGCCATAGCGGCAGCCTGCTCATTTATCCTGACCGGTATTCCGGCGGTAATACTTTTAATCTTGACCAAAGACGAATTTACCAGCTAGCAGTTAATATGACGGCACTCCCCGTTTTGGTTAGTTTGGCTGAAAGGCGTTGTGCGGTAAAAGTATCAAACTTTTACTTGGACAGGAAATAGCCTACCCCGTGCATATTCATAATATGCTTTGGGGCATAGGTATCCGCCTCAAGTTTTCGCCTCAGGTTGTATACATGTACCTTTATGCTGTTAATTACTTCAGGGTAATGCCCCCCCGAAATCAGTTCAGATAGCCTTGAATAAGTTACTATCCCAGGGGCATCCTTGATAAGCTCATGCATAATCTGGCTTTCAATGGTGGTCAGGATTACAGTTTTCTGGTTTATAAATAACAGCCTTTTAAAATAGTCCAGTTTAAAAGGCCCCCATTCTATCAGGGCATCTTTGTTGGTAGTTATGGGGCGGCGGAGTATGCACCGTATTCGGGCAAGCAACTCCATTTGGCGGAAGGGTTTTATAATATATTCGTTTGCCCCAAGCTCCAGTGCCTCCACTACATCTGATTCTTCTGCCCGTACGGTCAAAATAATAATGGGAGTATCACAGAAAAGCCGGGCATCCTTCAGTACTTCCAGCCCGTCCATATCCGGCAGGCTCAGGTCAAGGATAATCAGATTTGGTGACTGTTCTTCAATTATCTTTAAACCGTTCTCCCCGCGTGAGGCACTAAGCAGGGTTGCATCCGGCCAGCATATTTTAAGTGCAAAAGATATTGCCTGGACTATTTTGTAATCATCTTCAATAATCAGTATCTTCATTTGGCTTTTGGCCTCAGCGGTATGGAAAAAGTAAAGGCACTTCCTTCGCCAACCTTGCTTTTCACTGTTATTTCACCTTCGTGCAGGTCAATAATCATCTTGGACAAAGCCAAGCCGATACCCAAACCTGAGGGAGTGCCTTTTTTATGGCTTCGCGAATACAGGTGGAACAAAGCCCCTATCTCCTCCGGACTCATGCCCTTGCCGTTATCTTTCACTTCAACTTCCAGATTGTTGTGGTTAATTCCGGCGGTCAATGAAATATTGCCTCCCCACGGGGTGTATTTTGCTGCATTATCCAACAAATTCAAAATTACCTGCTTAAGGCGTTTGTAATCGGCTACTACAACAGGCAACGGGTTTTGTATGCTGATAGTCAGTTTTTGGGAATTTGATTCAAATACGGGGTTCATTATCTCATCAATGTCTTTAAGTAATTCATAAATATTCAGGGGTTCACATTCCAGCCGAAGCAGACCAACCTCACCCCGTGCAATATCCAGCAACTCGTCTATACGCAGATTAAGGTCTTGTATACCGGCGTACAGGCACTTCATATAGCTTAGGTTAGGTTCCTCTGCCAGGTTTTTGCTGAGCAGTTCAGAGGTGGCCAGCATAGATGTCAGCGGGGTTTTCAGTTCATGCACCAGAGCCCTCGTAAAGGTAATCCGCTGGCTTATTTCATTTTCCAGAGTTTCCCTTAGTTGTTTTTCCCGCTCTAAAGACTCCTTAAGTTCCTGCTCATTTTTCTTCCTGATAGTGATATCCCTGATAACCGAGATTATCATGGTATCCCCGCCTAGGTAGATTAGTTTGTGATTTATTTCAACCGGGATACTCTCCCCGTTTTTATTTCTATGGGCTATTTCCAGAACTTCATGCCCCTTGGCAACTAAATTACTGACTATTTCCGGTCCACGGAGTGCCGTTTCCTGTGAATCAATATCCAGATTTGTCTTCCCGATTAGCTCCTCATATTTGTATCCGAAGTGCTTGCAGGCGGCAGTATTGGCTTCTGTAATTATTATGGGGTCATTCGTATTGGAGAATTTGAACAGGAGTATGGCATCGTTGGCCCAGTTAAAAAGCTCGCGGTATTTCAGCCGCTCTTTTTTAAGAGTGTAATTGCACTGCTTTAACTTAACTAATTCGTCTTTTAATTCGTCTATTTCCACTCAGGTTCTCTCGTACGGCTGTTATTCTATTATACTGCCAAAATGAGAGATATAACCAGATAACAACCATTGATGCCAAGATTGGCAATAGTTAAGAATACTTAATTAAGCCTTATATTAACTTTACTTTAAGCTTCAGAGATTTACCGTTTGGTTTACTAAGGGTATTTATAATATTCAGATATCCTTGAATAACATTAAGGAGGAGCAGACGAGACCAAAATCCATGTAGCTGTTTGGAACGCCTGAAATATTTGCAGGAAAGGAAAGAATTATGGGTAAATTTCACAGTAGCCTGAGCCGAAGAGACTTCATGAAGGGATTAGGATTGGCAGGTGCCGGTATAGGTGCAGTTGCCGCCGCCGCTCCTGTTTTCCATGACCTTGACGAAGTAGCCTCGGCAGATTCATCTGTCAACAAACGGCCCTGGTGGGTGAGAGAGGTTGACAAGCCAACCATAGAAATAGACTGGAGTAAAACGTCCTCACTGCCGTTTCCCCAGGAAGGTTGTCATCTTCCCCCGCTGTTAGCTGAATTTGTGGGATGGGACAGGGTAAATTCCGCTATGGCTCAGGGTGTAGCCGCTCTTAACGCAGGGGCAAAAAAGACCGGCTCTAAAGAAGCCATTTCCCTGCTGGATACCTCCATGCAGGAAGCTGCCTGGCCTCATTTTATAGCCCACGCCGGCTGGAGAGAACCTGTATATCCGGCTTTGGAAGGGGCAGCCCCCATACCGGAGCTGGTAGGTCAAACCTATACCCATGAAAGTTTTGGAGTGCCCCGCTGGGAAAGCACCCCTGAAGAGAACTTTGCCTTGCTCAAATCCGCCATGAGGTTTTTCGGTGCCGGCCAGATTGCATCTATAGAACTGGATGCTAATGTAAAAAGCATGTTCTACCCTGTAGATGCCAGCCGCATGTTCTTTAACGGCCCGCCCATGGCCTATGGTTTTGAAGATTGCGATAACGGTTATGTAACTGATACCCACTTTATTATCCCCAACAAAGCCCGCTGGGTGGTTACTTACACTACCCCCATGCCCAAAGAAATGTATCGCACTGCACCTTCAGGTGTTTGTTATGCCGCCAATATGAGCCGCTACCGTCTCAATCAGGAAACCATGGCCTGTGTCCAGAAATTCCTGCTTGGGTTGGGTTATCAGGGTTTGCAGTCTGCCCCCTGGCCTAACGGCATTTGTCCTTCACCGGCTGTGGCTACTTTGTCCGGTCTGGGCGAAATGGATAGAATTAACCAGTGCGTTATTCCTGAAGAAGGCGCGGTAGTCGGCATTTATAAATTTATTACCGACCTTCCTTTGCCTGTCAGCAAACCCATAGATTTCGGCGCTTTCCGCTTCTGCCATAGCTGCCGAAAGTGTGCGGATACCTGCCCGGCCAAGGCCATATCATTTGAAGAAGAGCCTACATGGGAACCAGCTGGTCCTTGGAGCACCGGTGGTAAAAAGGCTTACTACAAGAATGAACCTGAGTGCAAGCTGTATCAACATAGCACCGGGGCTACCTGCCAGATATGTACCGGCGTTTGTGTATTTAACGTAAATACCAAAGCCATGATACATGAAATTGTTAAATCCACCCTTTCCACCACCGGCATTTTCAACAGCTTCCTCTGGAAAGCTGACGTTGCTTTTGGCTACGGCCATCATGACGCGGCCGAATGGTGGGATCTTGACCTGCCCAGATACGGCTTTGATACCACTATGGGTGTCAGAGACGGCGGGTACGGAAAGTAAGAATTAGGAGATAGTGATATGTGGTTTATCATAGGTATATTGGTTGGTGCCCTGGTATTGGGGCTAGTTTGGCTGATGAAACGAAACAATTTCAGCCTTGCCTGGTACGAGTGGCTGATTGGTGCAATCGGGGCACTCATGCTCCTTTTCACCGTCCAGAACTACTTCGGCAGTCTGGCAGAGGTAGAGCCTAAAGCGGCTTATATGTTTCTGCTGGTAGTAGGCTTGCCGGGACTTGTCCTGCTGGCTTTAGCCTGGCAGCTGGCCGCCCGAAGGGTAAAGAAAGCCTAAACCTCAGGTAATACAAGGGGGGAGACTTAAATCCCCCCCCTTGTCATCTTCTTTAATCTGATAGACTGGGTTAAATGTATTTAAACGGGGTCAGGGTTTTAGTGTGTTTGTGGGTTAAGGGCAAGGTGTGATTCCGTAATTTAGTGAGTGTTTTTGATAACTCCACTTTTTCTTCTCTGGTTATACTGGCCATCATTTGCTTGTACACTCTGTTGGAAATTTCCAGAGCTTGATAGAAAGTATCAACAGCCTTTTCGGAAAGTTTTATGCGCACCATGTGTTTTTTGTCTAAATCTTTGGTTTTGATAATTAGTCCGTCTTTTTCCATACGGCTGACAATGGCTGAAACTGAATGGGGTTCAAATACAATTCGTCTGGCCAGAGTATGAGGGGTGGATTCTCCGCCCAGACACATGAGTTCATGTAATATGGCAAACTTTTCGGTAGAGAGATTCAGGCTTTTTAATTCGCGTGTCCATGCCCGTTCAATTGAATGTTTAACCTGAGTAATGTTGACCCAAAGTAAATGTTCCAGTTCCAGAGTCTCAAATTCGTTCATCTTATTGCCTGTGTTATTAATTATTTACTGGATACCTGTTAGCATCTGTACGGCGTATATCTTAATCCCTCAAGCCGTTTTTGCCAAATCTCCGTACACACTATTGACAATACACAATCGGTATATTAGTCTATATGGACTAGTCCATATAGACTAATATACTAGTGAAAGAGGGTGATAGCAAGCTTAAATAAATATAAATTACAGCACCAGCGGTAGTCCGATAGAATTCGAAAGGGGAAATCTATGAAAGAGTTTCATTCCACACTCTCGCGACGTGATTTTATGAAAAGCCTTGGGGTAGTCGGAGCAGGTTTGGGTACTATGAGCGCTGCTGCCCCTGTTTTCCACGATTTGGATGAGGTCACGTCTTCAACCCTTGGTATCAATAAAAATCCCTGGTGGGTAAAGGAAAGGGATTTCAAGAATCCTACAGTTCCTATAGACTGGTCAAAAGTTACCCGTCAGCCGGGTGTATTTCAGGGTCTGCCCAGACCCACTGTAGCTGATTTCACAAAAGCCGGCGTTGTCGGCGGTACTTCCACTGACCTTGAAACCCCTGAAATGGCCCTGACTCTTTATGATGCCATGGCCAAGGAGTTTCCGGGCTGGACTCCGGGCTATGCCGGTATGGGAGATACCCGAACCACCGCCCTGTGCAATGCTTCCAAATTTATGATGTTCGGTGCCTGGCCCGGCAATATGGAAATGGGTGGCAAGAGGGTTAATGTTATCGGCGCTATTATGGCGGCCGGCGGCAGCCCTACCTTTACTCCGTGGTTGGGGCCTCAGCTGGATACTACTACCCGTCCCCAGGATTTCGGGGCTCCGGTCTGGCAGGGTACTCCCGAAGAAAACCTTAAAACCTGCCGCTCTGCCTTCAGATTCTTTGGCGGCTCGGATGTGGGTGCTATTGAAATTGACGACGATGTTCTTAAATTTATCCATTCCCAGATTGGCGGTAAAGCTGTAGTCGTTGAAGACGTAGAGGAAGCTTATGAGACCGCAACCAAGATGGTTATCCCCCGCAAGTGCAAGTGGATACTTATGTGGAGCGCCAGACAGTCACTCGAAGCTACCAGACGCCAGGCAGGCATAACCGAAAGTCATGCCGTTTGGTATTCATATTCCCGCTTCCCCAAGGTAGGTGCCCAGTTCCAGGAATTTATCCGCGGTTTGGGTTATCAGGCCTTGAATCCGGGCATGATGGGCTTTTTGGCTAATCCTTTAGCAGCTTTAGCCGGTATGGGCGAACATGGCCGCATGTCTTCACCCACCATCACTCCCAAATACGGCACAACTAACCGGGCTATGTGGGCGTTAATCACCGACCTGCCCTTGCTGCCCACTCCGCCCATAGACTTTGGTGCCTACAAATTCTGCAAGACCTGCGGTATTTGTGCGGACTCCTGCCCCTTCAACCTGATTCAGAAGGGTGATCCCACCTGGGAAAACCCGGCTTCAGCCAAGTCCGGCATTCAGCAGGGCACATTTGAGGGCTGGCGAACCAATACCGCAGATTGTCCTCACTGCCCCACCTGTCAGGGCACTTGCCCCTTCAACAGCAAACCGGATTCATTCCTGCATGCTGTGGTTAAGGGCACAGTTGCCAATACCCCGCTTTTAAATAGCTTCTTTACAAATATGGAAAAAGCTATGGATTACGGGCGGAAAGACCCCGAAGAGTGGTGGGATATGGATGACTTCACCTACGGTATTGACACCAGTTACTAATAGCTTAAGGAATTGGAGGTAGGAAGCATGTTTTTCGTAGGACTGGCAGTAGCAGTCGCCTTGACTCTGTTTGTTGTCTGGCTTATCCGCCAGCAACTGGCTATAAAGTGGTACGAATGGATTATCGGGTTTTTGGCAGTGGCTTCACTCTTTGCCACCGTCCAGCATTATTTCAGTTCGCTTGAAGAAAACGAACCGACTTCAGCCTGGATGGGAGCCCTGATATTCGGTATCATTTTTCTGATACTGGCTGCGCTTGATTGGCAGCTTATCATCCGTCACAAAAAAGTAGCCTAGTACCGGCTGCATTATCGGTGTCTGACAGGGGAGGTTTAACCTCCCCTGTTTTTTTCTCTAAATCTTTTTAACCTGTTGTATCAAGCCGTATTGCCTGTATTAATCTGGACATTCTAAAAGCGGATATTCATATGTGGCGGCTGGTTTTGACATTTAATAGTTAAGCATATAAAATATTAAGTAACTAAACAATACAGGAGGTAAAATGATAAGGCAAAAAGTTATTGAAGACATTCATAATGACATGTGCCTTATAAAGCACAATATGTTCTCAGTTGCCCATACTGCAGGAGACGTTTTGGCGCTTGGCCATACTCAGCTAATGGTACTGAGAGCAGTAGAAAAAAATAAAGGCACAGGCATCAAGGACTTAGCCAACCTACTCAATATCAGTCCCAGTGCAGTTACCCAAATCGTAGACGGTTTGGTAGAGAAAGGGCTGCTCACTAGAGAGATGGATTTAAAAGACCGACGGGCTATCTCACTCAGCCTTACGGCGGAGGCATCGGGAAGGATAGTGGAAATAAAGAAACAGACTACATTAAAAATAGTCGCAGCCTTTGATGCCCTGAACGATGATGAGTTGGCTATGTTTGCGCTATTAAATAAAAAACTGGCAGAAAAGATTACAGGAAACTAGGGAGACAAATCATTAGTGAAAAAGGGTAATAAACTATTTATTCTTTTGGGCGTCATACTGTCAATGATGCTGGCTTCGCTGGACCAGACCATTGTGGCTACAGCTATGCCCAAAATAGCCACTGAACTTAACGGTCTTTCTCATCTAAGCTGGGTTTTTACCGCTTATATGTTAAGCTCTACAGTCACAGTACCCATTTACGGCAAACTTTCTGATATCTTCGGGCGGAGGCCGCTCTACCTGATAGGTATCGGTATTTTCCTTCTGGGCTCTGTGCTCTCCGGTCTGGCTCAGGATATGACCCAGCTTATCCTCTTCCGCGGCTTGCAGGGTATCGGCGGCGGTGCCATGATGGTTAACTCCATGGCACTTATCGGTGATATATTCTCCCCGGCCGAACGGGGTAAATGGCAGGGTGTGCTGGGCGGTGTCTTTGGTCTTACCGCGGTAGCCGGTCCTTTGCTGGGCGGCTGGATAACCGATGCCTTCAGCTGGCACTGGATTTTCTATATAAATATCCCGGTTGGCATTGCCACCATGGTAGTGCTGGCTATGGCTATTCCTCCTATAAAGCACAAAATCAAAGACCGCTCTATAGACTTTCTGGGTGGTGCCCTATTGATTGTAGGGTTGGTGCCCCTGCTTCTGGCCTTTGTCTGGGGCGGCAGCCAATATGCCTGGAACTCAGTGCAGATATTAGGGCTGTTTGGCATTGCCCTGATCGCTCTTTTCAGCTTTGTCATGGTGGAGCGCAGGGTAAAAGAACCGGTGCTTTCAATGGGGTTATTTAAAACCCGCATATTTTCAGTTTCGGCTATAACCTTGTTCCTTACATCTATGGGCATGTTCGGGGCACTTTTATACATCACGGTCTTTGCTCAGGGAGTAATTGGTGTATCCGCTACTTCTTCAGGTCTTATACTTGCTCCCATGATGCTTTCAATGGTCGTTTCTTCAGCTATAAGCGGACAGATAATCTCCCGTACCGGCAACTACAAAAAGCTGGCGGTCGGGGGTGTGGCTCTGGCAACTGTTGCCATGTTTGTCTTTTCATTTGTAGGTATAAATACTACCAATACCCAGCTGGTAATGTGCATGATACTGCTCGGTTTGGGTTTGGGTGTTACCATGCCTATATTTACCATTGCCGTACAGAATGCTTTCAGCCACAAGCAGTTAGGTGAAGTAACGGCCGGCACCCAGCTCTTCAGGAGTATAGGCGGTACTGTCGGCGGTGCTCTGCTGGGCGGCGTTATGAATGCCAAACTGGCCTCCCAGCTGACTGATATTGCCAATGAACCCTTTGTGGAGCTTATGGGTCAACTTAATCCTACCGGTATTCCTACCGCTATAGACGGCAATACAATACAGGCATTTTTATCAACCGATGGCCAAACTCAAATATATCAGCTTATCAGTCAGGCTCCGGCGGCCATTCAAGACCAGCTAACCGTTTCGTTTGACCATTTGCTGGTAACTTTGAAGACTGCGTTCAGCAATTCCATAGATCAGGTCTATCTTATCGGGGCAATGCTGATGTTTGTTGCTCTGGTGGTGGTATTCTTTATGCCTCAGATAACCCTTCGGAAGACTAACCACCCGCCCCTTGAAGAGGCTGGAGTGGGTTTGGAAATTCAGCTGGGACAATCTGACAAAAATAATGAACCTCGCTTGTAGTTCGGTTTTACCATAACAAGTTCAGGTTAAGCTGCTTCGGGTTTCAGATAATTTAAAGAGGGGGATTAGTTCCCCCCCTTTATTTTCAGGTGATGGCGGTATCTTGCATGTTCCCTTAAATTTTTACAGACGGTTTCGGTTCTTTTGGATATAATAAAGGGGTGAAAACTTTACTGATTTTCCCGCCCCAGTGGATTCCTTACCAGCCGTATCTCAGCCTGCCTTCACTTACGGCCTATCTGAAGGAACACGGCGTAGATACAGTTCAGTATGACTTCAATCTTGAAGCTTACAAGGTCTTCTTTTCAGAGGAATACTTAAGAAGTCTGAAGTCAGGCCTGAATGCCGAATTTAAACGTCTTGATTCTTCACGGAGCTTGTCCCCGGTTGATCAGCAATACTACAATGACCTCTTTATAGCTAATACATCTCTGGAGAGGGTGGCAGGCGGGATTTCACAGGCTAAAAAAGTCTTTCATGATAAAAATCGCTATTATGACCCTGACACACTCGCACAGGCTCGGGAAACTTTAAATCAGGCCATGGCCATAATCTCTACTGCCCACTTCCCTACCCGGGTAGACCTGAGCTCTTTTGAGATGGGTGCTTACCTGCGGTCTTACCGGGATATAAAAGACAGTACCGCGGATAATGAACAGAACCCCTATATCAAACTTTGCCGGGAAAAACTGCTGCCTTTCGTGGCTGAATGCCGCCCGGATATTATCGGCATTTCTGTTGCCGGTGACAGCCAGCTACTTCCGGCACTTACTTTAGCCTGTCAGCTCAAATCGGCAAACCCCCAAGTGCATATAGTAATCGGAGGGTATATTGTCAGTCTGCTAGCGGATGTAATAGCCCGTCATGAAGAGCTTTTTAAGCTTTTCTTTGACAGTGCGGTGGTTAATGAGGGTGAACAACCCCTGCTGGAGTTGGCAAATTGCCTTGGGGACGGGCGAAGCCTTTCCGAAGTACCAAACCTTATTTATTTGGATGGTCATATACAGGTAAACAAGACCAAACCTTCCTTGAAAATAAATTCCCTGCCCACTCCCTGCTTTGATGGTCTGAATCTGAAGGATTATCTTTCACCGGAGCCGGTTCTGCCCCTGCTTGGGTCCCGCGGGTGTTATTGGGGCAAGTGTGCTTTCTGCTCCCATAACGAAGCGTATGGGTGGCACTACCAGAAACGGGAGGCTGCCAAAATTGCGGAGGATATGCGGTCACTTTCAGTAAGGCACAAGGTTGATAAATTTGCTTTTGCGGACGAAGGGCTGGCCCCCAGTTTGGCAGACGCATTATCAGATGAACTCATCAAGGGTGGAATACAGGTCAGTTGCTCTGTAAATGTCAGGCTGGAATCCCGCTTCACCCCGGAACTATGCCTAAAAATGCGCAAGGCCGGGTTCAGGGTATTATTTCTGGGGCTTGAGTCCGGTTGTAACCGGGTGCTTGAGCATATGGAAAAAGGCACAACCAGAGAGATTGCCGTGCAGGTCTGCCGTAATATTTACCGGGCAGATATCTGGAATCACCTTTACGTATTTCTGGGTTTTCCGACTGAAAGTGAGGCTGAGGCTGGTGAAACGATTGACTTTCTGGCGGACAACAGGGATATTATCCGCTCTTTCAATATAGACTATTTCAGTTTGGGCAAAGGCTCGGCTGTGGCCAGATTGCCTGAAAAATACGGTGTGAGCGGGATAATAGAAAGTAAAACAGCAGACGAGTTTAAACTCTCCCGCAGTTATAAAACAGTTTCGGGCATTTCGCAGCCGGAAGCCCGTGAAATGAGTATCCGCAGCTGGACAGAGCTGATAAACAAACACCCCAGCCGGGATATCTTTAAAAGGCTTATGGTTGGAGACCTTTTGCTGTATGTGTCCCGTTACCCGCTTATAGAAGACCTGTTAAAAGCCGCCCAAATACCGCCGAAGGCAGAAACACATCAGGATTATCCAGTAAGCGCTTCGGGAGTTCCCCGTTTAGATAAACATTTAACGGTCGCTGTACTTAATTTTGACCTGTTGCAGATCAAGCAGAATATCAGCCGTAAACTTACCCTGCCTGCCACTCCAGTAAAAACCCCTGTAGTGTATGAGCCGGTTAAAAGCCGCTTGGTGAATGTTACCCTGACAGAGCTTGCCATACTGAGGCTGTGTGACGGCCAGCGGGATTTGGGGCAGATTACAGCTCAACTGGCTGCCGAATATAATGCCCCAAAGGATGTCATTGAAAAAGATTGCAGACGGTTTCTGCTGCGGATGCGGGAAATGCAGATTATATCATTCTGAAAATGCATCCGGAATAAACTTATGTAAACAAGCCGGTTCTGTCAGGGCAAATCCTCAGATTTCAACTTTGTATCGTATTCGTGAAAAATGCTCAAATCACGGTTGGCATCGGATGCTGATTCTGCCAGAGCTTTTACCGAATTGTTCATTACTTTCGTAAGCAAACTATAAAGCGTTTTTATTTCGTCATCAGACAGATTTTCAAAAAGCTTGCTTGTTCTGTCCAGACGGAATGCATCGGTTCTGGCATTCTCCCCTTTTTCAGTAAGGGTTACCCTTATCATATTCCGTCTGGCTAGGTTCTTGGTTAGGGCAATCAGGCCTTTGTCTTCCATCCGTTTTAATATTACCGAAATAGTGTGCGGTTCCCGCAGATATTCTTTGGCGATTTTGGCCGGGGTTATTATTTTGGTTTTCCCTTTGTGCAGGATATTCAGTATGCCCGCTTGTTCAGGCGTCAGGTCCTGTTCTGTCAGTTCCTTTCTTCTTACGTTGTAAGCGACAGCTCTTGCCTGCATTATGATACCCCAGATTTCAAAAGTGTTAAGCCTCGGAGTACGGGTCATGTCATTTTCCTAAGTTGTATTTTGCTGAAACTACTAGCAGGGTAATTAAACACCAAAATTAATACCTGATACAAATATTATACTCATTATTAATGGGCTAGCCAGAGGGAGTGAGTATTAAGTATACCGATAATATACTAAATGCCTAGTATATTAAGTATTTATACTAATTGACAGTGGTTATGGATGATAGTTAATATTCTATAACGAACATTCATTCCGAGTGAATAATCTTAGGAGGGTCAATGGGTAGATAGGGTTTTAGTTGATTAGTGAATTGCGAAAGAATATGCAATCCAGCTAAAGAGGAGGAGAAAAATGTCAAGATTTCATTCAATGGTAAGCCGGCGGGATTTCATGAAGGCTGTCGGACTGGCAGGTGCAGGTCTGGGGGCTTCTGCCGCAATTAGTCCGGTATTTCATGATGTTGATGAATTTATGTCGTCTCCGACTGCGGAATGGAAACGCCCCTGGTATGTTAAAAACCGTGAATTAGAAGACCCTACAGTTGAACTGGACTGGTCACTTATGTACCGCTCCGACGGTATCTGGACCGGTCAAAACAACCCCACCCAGGATTTCTTTTTGGGTGCGGAGGAAGGTGCAAAGCGTAGGGCAGCTGCGGCAGCTTACAGTGCCAACGCTGTAAAGACCAATCAAAGCGGTATGACTCTTAGAGACAGGGCTTTATCTTCCGGAAACTATATGTATCCCATCACTTTCATGGGACCTGCCTCCAGTACTACCCCTGAATCTCTGGGTGTCCCTAAATGGCAGGGTACTCCTGAGGAAAACAGCAAAATGATCAGGGCGGCCATGATTCATTTCGGAGCTGCACAAGTAGGTATGGCTGAGATTACTGACCGGGTGAAGACAAAGCTTGTAAGAGAATATGACAAAGACTTCACTCACAAGAAATATATGTTTGAAGATGTACCGAAAGGCTATGAAGGCACTGATAAGCTGGTATTTCCTGATAAAGTACCGCTTTATGACTTTGCTTTTACTCACCCATTAAACAAAGAGATGTTCCGTTCATCTCCCAGCTCTGATATAGGGAGTGCCGGAAACAGCCTGCGGTATAGCCAGTTCTCTATTATCCAGCCCCGTATTCAGATGTTTATGCAGGTTTTGGGTTACACCTGTTACGGTTATACCCGGCCATTTAACGGGGCTATTCCGACCATTGCCACTGCTACCCTTACCGGTTTGGGTGAGGGCGCACGCAACAATGGTGCTTTCATAAGCCCGGAGTTTGGTCCTTGCGTCGGTCTTTTCAGTCTGGTTACTGACCTGCCGCTTGAACCGACACCTCCCATTGATGCCGGTATGTGGCGCTTCTGCCAGACCTGCACCAAGTGTGCCGATGAATGTCCCGCCCAGTGTATTTCCTTTGAGCATGAACCAACTTGGGACGTGCCCAAGATTTACGGCAAGGAAGATACCACCCATATACCGGGACGTAAACAGTTCTGGACGGACGGTATTGCCTGCTGGTCGTATAAAGCCACTATCGGTGGTTGCGGTGCCTGTATGGGTACCTGTACCTTCAATACTGATATTGCCAATATTCATACGATTGTCAGGGCAACCCTGTCAACTACTCCTGTATTTAACAGCTTCCTGTGGCAGGCAGATAAATTCTTCGGCTATGGTGTACACGAAGACAAAGAGGCCTGGTGGGATATGTCACAACCAACACTTGGCTTTGACACTGCGCATGTTACAGTCGGCAAAGATTACTAAAACGCAAGGGAGGATAATTTTATGTGGTTAATAATAAGTTTTGTATTGGGAGCTTTGCTGCTTGGTCTGGTCATGTGGCTTAGAAGCAGCCATGTATCCTTGACCTGGTACGAATGGGTTTTGGGTATTGTCGGACTGGTTCTCCTGCTCTTTACGGTTCTGTTCTTTACAGATGCTCTGGGAGAGACCGAATCTAAAGCCGCTACCATGTTCCTGCTGGTGCTCGGATTACCGGCAGTTATCCTGCTGGCGCTCAGCTGGCAGCTGACTGTGCGGAGAATAAAAAAAGCGTAGCTCAGGTTTAAGGTTTATACCCTAAACGGGGGAGAAATCCCCCGTTTTTCATTTTTAAGAGGGTGGCATATTTTTAGGTAAGAGCATATGCGCGGGTTGAATATTGGGGAGTTGCAGATTTGACAATATACTATATACCGGATAAATTATATATATAATGTAAAGTATTTATCCGGACAAATTCTGTTAAAATTTGAAAAATATCCGATGCAAAGGCATATTCGGCCTTCGGTAAGATAGAAAGGTTTAGGGAATGTGGATAAAGCAGAAATTATAAAAAGTATAATTGAAATTGAGGGGCAGATAGGCCAGACTGTCCTGCCCTACGCTATGAATTCATGGTGCAAGCTGGATGTTCCTCTTGCCCAAATGAAAAGTCTGTTTATTATTATGAGCAAGGGTGAAACTAATCTGAGTACTCTGGCACAGGGGCTGGGGGTTACCCCCGGGGATGTAACCGGCATTGCAGAACGTTTGGTTGAGCAAGGGCTGGTTATCCGCAAAACCGGTACTGTAGATAGACGGATAACCATGCTTCAGGTTACCGACAAGGGTCGTGAACTGGTTACCGATTTGGTAGAAAGCAAATCCGGGCATATGTTGCATATTTTGGAGCATATGAGTTTAGATGGGCTTGAGTCTTTGAGGAAGGGTCTTCAGGAACTCATTTTAGCCATAAGGGCACATCAGCAGGAACTTAGCTAATAGCATAAAGGAGTATTTCTTAATGTGGCATATTACCAAATGGGCCTTACGTAGCAGACTTGTTACCATTCTTTTAGCGCTGGCAGTTGCCGGTGCTTCTTTGTGGGCATTTATGGGCATTAAAGTAGAGCTGATGCCTGATATCAGCTTGCCATATACCACTGTGGTTACAGTTTACCCTCAGGCTACTCCCGATGCAGTGGTCAGAGATGTTACCACCCCTATTGAAAGGTTTGTCTGGGACGAATGGGCAGACAAGGGTTTAAAACACCTCACTTCCACTTCTTCCGAAGGCATGTCTGTAATCATGGCCGAATTTGAGTACGGCACAGATATGAATGCCGTTGGTGAAAGCCTTAATGAAGGCATCAGTAAAATCAGCTTCCCGCAGGCGGTTACCAATTTTGCCGCCATGATGGGGGCTAATGCCAAGAACCCTCAAATCATTCCTATCAATATGAATATTATGCCTATGGTAAGCTTGAGCCTGTCCGGAGATTTACCGCCGGACCAGCTAAAACAAATTGCAGACAGACAAATTGTACCCCTGTTGTCTCAGCTTGACGGGGTACTCAGGGTGGATACCGAGGGCGGAGAAAAAGATTATTTAGTAATTTCCCCCGACCCGGCCAAGATGACCCAGTACGGTATAACCATTTCCCAAATTGCCGGCATACTGGGTACCAATTACTCTTCACTGAGTGATATTGAACAGATTTCGCTGGGTGGAGATGACATTAAACTGTCAGATATTGCCACCATTAGTCTTAGTCCTTCACCCTCATCAGCCATTACCCGCACCAACGGCAAGCCCAGCGTAGGTATATCTGTAGTAAAAACCGAATCTGCCAATACAGTTGAAACTGCCAACGCCATAAATGAAAAAATAGCTGAATTGCAGGGAACACTGGGTGACGGCGTTACCATCAGTACTGTTTTTGACCAGTCAGATTTCATTGGTACCAGTATCAGCCAGCTTGAAGAAAAGGCGATTGTAGGCGGTATTTTAGCCGTATTGGTGGTCTTCTTCTTCCTTTGGGCTGTAAGGGCGTCTTTGATAGCTGCCATCTCCATTCCCCTTAGCATATTCTTTGGTTTCCTGTGCATGAGTTTATTCGGTATTACTCTGAATATACTTACCCTAAGTGCCATGACCATAGCGGTCGGGCGGCTTATAGATGACAGTATAGTCATAATAGAAGTAATCTACCGCCGTTTGCGTGCCGGGGAAAGTTTCAAAGAGGCAGCTATCGGCGGTGCCAAAGAAGTGGCCACTCCCATTACCACCGCTACTCTGGCTACCGTAGCTATCTTTGCCCCCCTTATGTTTGTCGGCGGCATTGTGGGTGAAATGTTTGTCCCCTTTGCCCTTACCGTAACCTTCGCCATGCTGGCCTCACTCATAGTTGCCCTTACCCTTATTCCGGCACTCTCCAAGTGGTTGGTCAGCTCCAAACAGAAAGTAGTTATAGCCAAGGACAACTGGTATCAAAAAGTTTATATCAAGGCCTTGAAGTGGACGCTGGGACATCGTCTGGCGGTAGTAGCCACGGCGGTATTGCTTCTGATAGGCAGTGCCGGTCTTCTGCCTATGGCTGGTACTTCATTCATGTCCGGTTCGTTCGGCGAAGAAACCATATCAATAAGTATTTCACTGCCGGCTACGGCTGATGTCAGTGCTACCAGTGCACTTACCGCCAAGGTGGAGGCGCTGCTTGGGGCAAACCCGTCAGTCCGCAGTTACAGTTCAACCATCGGTACCTCCGCTACCTCCATGGCTGGCATAATGAGTGCCTCTCAGGGCGGCGGTGGCGCCAATACAGCCAGTATTATTGTTTACCTGAACTCAGCTGACTTGCAAACGGAACTCTCAAATATCACTCTGGCCAGCCAGGGCATTACTACCGATGGGGTTATTCAGGTCAGCTCCGGTTCGGGTGACAGTATGGGCGGAAGCATATCCAGTTCTTCCATAAACCTTTCCATACAGGGGCAGAACCGGGAAGAAATAGCCAGTATTACTGCCCAACTGTTGGAGATGCTTAAGGGTGTTGACGGTCTGGAAGAACTCAAAAGTGACCTGACAACCGTTGTGCCGGTACTTAATATTGCGGTAGACCCGGCAAAGGTGGCCACTTCCGGGCTGTCACCTGCCCAGTTAGCCCAGTTGCAACAGGAATTTGTGCTCCTGATGAATGGCGGAGCATTGCCCGGTACAACTATTACGCTGGGAAGCGGCAGTTATCCGGTTTACTTCAAGGGTATAGCTGGCAGGTTGAGTGATGCCGAACAGGCTAAAAACCTGAAAATAGGTTTCCCGGTTTCGGTCACCCTGAATGATATTGCTTTTGTTGGCGTAGTGGCAGAGCCCTCACATGTCAGCCATACAGATACCATGCTTTCTGCCACCATTACCGGCTTGATAACTGAGGCTAATGTGGGTGCGGTAAATGCGGCGGTTCAAGAACAGGTGGATGCCTTGCCTTCACATCCGGGAGTAAAGGTGGTGACCGCCGGTATCGCCGAACAGATGGGTGATACATTTATCCAGATGGGTATTGCCATTCTGGTGGCCATTGCCATTGTTTTCCTGATAGTCATACTCATGATGCGTTCTATCCGCAATCCCCTGCTTATTATGCTAAGCATACCTCTGGCCTTTATCGGTTCTATGCTGGCTTTGGTAGTAACCGGCTATACACTGGGAGTTTCGGCCTTGATGGGTATGCTGATGCTGGTGGGTATTGTACTTACCAATGCCATAGTGCTGGTATCCATGGTGGAGCAGCAGCGCAAGCATGGTCTTAGCGTTAAAGACGCCCTGATAGAGGGCGGCAAAATCCGCCTGCGCCCCATAGTCATGACGGCCCTGACTACTATTTTGGCCATGATTCCCATGGCACTGAGTGTCAGTTCCGGTACTATGTTAAGTGCCGAACTGGCTATTGTGGTTATCGGCGGCATGATAAGCTCTACCTTCCTGACCCTGTTTGTCATACCGGCTGTATACAGCATGGTTTACCGGGGTAAGTAACAGTCTTTTCCCGTCCGGGGATTTATAAAGTTATTCGGGGGTGCCGGCAAAGTAACGGCACCCCCGACTGTGTTTTGAATGCTTCATACAGACGGTATGCTTGTTTGAGGGGTTTGTCTGTGGAAGTAAGAGCGGATTTGGTACGCCGAAGTGATGCCAAGTACGCAGGTTGTAACTAAGGGGTGCGTCTTGGGCGGGGGCGTCTTGACGGAACAGGGCTTGGTGGCTGTTTGGCAACTGCAATGTTTTTCTGCTGGTCTTTATTTTGGGGGTCTTTTTCAACAAAAACAGGTTTTTTGGAAAAAGGGTCTATACCGGTACAGTACATCAGGCTGGAATAGGTAGACGGTGCCGGCAGAAAAATCTGTACCTGCTCAGGGTTGATTCTAAGATTATCACGGGTAAACCGTTTCAGCTTCTGCATATCGCTTCGGGTGCACCCGGGGTGGGCGGCAATCAGGTAGTAAGTCAAAAATTGTTCCTTGCCGAACTTTTTATTCATGCGGTCAAACAGCTCTTTAAAGCGTAAAAGCAGTGATATGCCCGGCTTTCCCATTCTGTTCAAAACGGCTGTTTCGGTGTGTTCCGGTGCAACCTTCATCTGGCCGGATATATAGTGCTGTACCAGCTCTTTCAGGTATTGTTCGCCATACTGTCTGTCACTAAGCAGCAGGTCATAGCGGATACCGGATGAGGCAAATACCTTTTTGACGCCCGCAACCGAGCGGACTTTCTTCAGCATTTCCAGCTGTTTATGGTGGTTCACTTTCAAATAAGGGCACACTTGCGGGTATAAACAGCGTTTGTCCTGGCACGCCCCCTCTTTCAGCTTTTTTTCACACTCAAAGCCGTACATATTGGCTGTCGGGCCGCCTATATCCTGTATATATCCCTTGAAATCAGGATACCGGGCCAGTTTTTGGGCCTCAGCCAGAATAGATTCCGGGCTTCTCCACTGGACGGTTCGTCCCTCGTGCATGGCAATAGCACAAAAATTGCACTCCCCGTAACAACCCCGGTGGGACTGGATGGAAAAGCGGATAGTCTCCAGAGCTTTTACCGCCCCCTGCTTCTGGTAATACGGGTGCTGGGTGCGTTCAAAATCCAGCCCGTAAATACCGTCCATCTCTTTTTGGGTAAGGGGCATAGACGGCGGGTTTTGGATAAGATAGCGGTTGCCGTTTTTCTGGTAAAGCCCTTTGGCGGTCAGGGAATCATTATTCCGGTAAAAATCATGAAACATATCAATCAGGGTGTGAGCGTCTTTTTCAACTGCCTCAAAAGGAGGTAGCTCCAGATAACCCGCCCTTTTTATAGCACTTTCCTCTGCCCCTGCAATATAGCAAAGCCCCCGTATATCCCATACTTCGGTTCCGTTTTTCAGTGCGGCAGCCAGCTCAAGCACCGCTTTTTCCGCCATGCCGTAGAGCAGGTAATCCGCCTTGGCGTCAAACAGGATTGAAGGGCGGATACGGTCAGTCCAGAAATCAAAATGGGAGATGCGCCTCAGGCTGGCTTCAATACCGCCCAGCACTATAGGGCGGGTATTCTTAAAGTAATGCTTTATCAGGTTGGTGTAGACAATGCTGGCTTGGTCTGGACGGCGGTTATTTATTCCGCCGGGGGTATAATCGTCACTTTTTCTTCTTTTTTTGAGTGAGGTATAGTTGGCAACCATAGAGTCTACACTGCCTGCTGTTATCCCCCAAAAAAGCTTGGGTTCACCCAGACGGCATATATCACTATCCGTATGTATATCCGGCTGGGCAATGATACCCACCCGGTAACCCGCCTGGCTTAGAACTTTGCCGATAAGGGCTGAGCCGATAAACGGGCTGTCTATATAACTGTCACCGGTTACCAGTATGATATCCGGCTGATCCCACCCCAGTTTTAATAACTCATGGGGGGTTGTAGGTAAAAACATAATCTCTCACTCCTAAGGGTGGTTTTATTATACATTAAGGGGAAATTATTTGGGTTCAGGGTTTTTTCAGGAGGATAAATAACCAAAATCAACGTTATTATAATAAAATTGGGGTAACGGAAAGTAATTACTGTCCTAAAAAAATCTTTGGTTGTTATTCTGCAGAAGAAAGGTTATTCATCTTGCCGCGAAACTGGGTTTCATAGAGATTTGCATATAGTCCTCCCAGAGCCAGCAGTTCGCTATGGGTACCCCTCTCCACTATATGTCCATGGTCCAGCACCAATATAATATCCGCCGCCAGAATGGTACTCAGGCGATGGGCAATGACAATGCTGGTACGCCCCACCATTACATGTTTCAGGGCTTCCTGAATAAGGTATTCAGACTGGCTGTCCAGTGAGCTGGTGGCTTCGTCCAGCACCAGTATACGCGGGTTTTTAAGGATAACCCGTGCCAGTGCCAGACGCTGTTTTTCGCCCCCGCTCAGCCGGTAACCGCGCTCTCCCACAATAGTTTCATATCCTTGGGGCAGACCCTTTACAAACTTGTGGATATTGGCTGCTTTGGCCGCCGTTTCCACTTCTGTCTGGGTAGCATCAGGTCTGCCGTAGAGCAGATTGGTACGCACAGTATCATGGAAAAGGTAGGTCTCCTGAGTGACCATGCCTATCTGGGCGGCAAGTGAGTCAAGGGTAACATCCATAAGGTCATGCCCGTCTATCAGTATTTGCCCGGCAACGGGGTCATACAGACGGGGGATAAGATAGGTAAGGGTTGTTTTGCCTGCCCCGCTGGGGCCAACCAGCGCCACCAGCTGGCCGGGTTCGGCTCTGAAAGAGATATGCTCCAGAACTTCGCCGTTTGTACGTTCCGCACCGGCGGCATCTTTTTCACCGCCGTTTCGGGGCGCACCACCTGCACCGGACAATACCGAAACTACATCCTCCATCTGGCCGAAACGCCGCACTTCCCTGAGGAGTCCTTTTTCTTCCCGCTCATAGTGGAAAAGAACGTCCTTAAATTCCAAAACGCCGCGTACCTTTCCCAGAATACGGGCGTTTTCTTTTTCTTTTATATCAAGCGGTACATCCAGTACCTCAAAAACGCGTTCAAAACTAACCATAGAGGTGGCAAAATCCACCGGGGCGTTAGTCAGGGTCTGCAAGGCCCCGTACAGGGTAGTCAGGTATACACCCAAAGCTACGATAGTACCTATAGTCAGTGTTTCCTGGATTACAAAATAGCCCCCTACCCCGTAAACCAGAGCTATGCCGATAGCACTTAAAAGACCTATGCTGGCGAAAAAAAGTGAGCCTGTAACCGCCCGTTTTATACCTATGTTTCTTACTTCTTCGGAACGCTGCTTGAAACGGCGGTCTTCTTCAGAGGAACGGCCAAACAGTTTGACCAGCAAAGCCCCGCTTATGTTAAGCAGTTCCTGGGCAACGGCATTCATTCTAGCGTTCAGGTCAAGCTGGTTTCGGGCAATATCCCGCAGCCTGTTTCCCAGATGATGGGCAGCCCAGAAGAAAAGGGGCAGTATAGCTACACTTACCAGTGCCAGCCGCCATTCCAAGGTAACCATTACCGAAAATACCACTACTGCCTGAATCAGGCTGGTTACGATAGATACAAAAGTATTACTGATAGCAGTCTGGGCGCCGATAACATCGTTATTAAGGCGGCTCATCAGTTCACCGCTTTTGGTGTGGGTAAAAAAGCTGAGTGACATACGCTGAAGGTGCGAAAACATAGCCAGTCGGAGGTCGGATATAACCCCTTCGCCCACATGTGAGTTATATCTCCTCAGCACCACGTTCAAGAAACTGGTCAGCAGAGGTATTGTCAGCAGTGCCGCAATCAGCCAGCTTAAACGGGTCAAATCCTTGTTCGGCAGAGTAGTGTCTATCAAGTCACGCAGTATCAGAGGGGTCAATAACCCCAGTCCGGTGGTAGCCAGAGTGAGGAGGAGCATCCAGAGAACCAGCCACCGGTAAGGGCGGGCATAACTCCATACCCTTTTCAACAAGCCCCGGGTAATTTTGGGCTTCTCGTCAGGGGAGTTTCCATTTATACGGGAATAATAGCTGTGTATCATGAACATCTATTATAGCATTTTCAGTCCGTACGGCAGTATGTGTCTCAATTTTGTTCGGGATATTAAAAGTTACGTATATGTAAGTCTTGACAGTAACGTCACATGGTGTTAATATCATTACGAAATGGATAATGAAGTCGCCTACCAGATAAGTGAAATAGCCAAACAGTCCGGTGTCAGTCTGCGTACAGTCAGGTTTTACCAGCAGAAGGGACTGATTGTGCCGTCTTTGCGTACCTCAAGCGGCATGAGTCTGTTTTCCCAAAAAGATGTCAACCGGGTTAAGCTTATACGCCGCCTTAAAGATACCGGAATGAGCCTGAACCGTATTCTGGATATACTAGATGCAGGCGGTGAAACTGACCGTAAGGCCAAGGCTGAGCATACCCTTAAAGTGCTTAAGCTGGAAGCGGAAAATGCCGCCAGCCGTATTGCCGAACTTGAGCGCCAGAGCCGTGAGAGAAAAGAGATAATAAGTCTGGTTAGCAAATGCCTGGGTTGTGACATGGAGGTGTGCCCGCAAGAGTGCCCTCCCCGTAATCATCTGATTTATTAAATAATAGGAGGAATATATAATGTCAAAAATTCTAGTGGTTTACCAAAGCTTCGGGGGCAAGACCAAATCTTTAGCTGAAGCGGCGGCAGCAGGTGCTAGTTCTGTCGGGGCTGAAACTGTAATTAAAGAAGTTTCAGCTGTCAGTGCTGACGATTTTTCCGGTATTGGCGGGGTTATTCTGGCTACTACCCAACCCTTCCAGTCTATGGCAGGCGGCACTAAAAGCCTGTTTGAACGGCTGTGGATGGGACGGGACAAGATTAAAAAGGGTATTCGCTTGGCCATTATTATCTGCCATATGAATGATACCAAACCCACCGAAGATAGCATCAAAGCTATTGCCGGCCATCTTGGTCTTGAGCAGGTAGCTGGCGGACTGACTGTAAAAGTAGATGAAATTGAAGCTGGAAAAGAGAGCGCCAGACAGCTGGGTATTGCCATGGCTCAGGGCGGTTAGCAGACAGCTTTAACCCAAAATCTTCCTCTGCCCTTATTCTCTCCGGCAGGGGGAAATGAATTTGATTATAACAGGCAAATCTAAAGGGCATCGGATTATCCGGTGCCCTTTAAACTATACTTAAACTAAAACAGTTTGCGGGTATTTTTATCAGGGTATATTTATTTTCCCTGTTCCTTCAGCTATATGCATAGCGGCAAAGCCGTCTTCGTCACTATAGGCCCACAGGATATTATTGGATCCATGCACAATGTTCTGGTCATAGGTATCACCGGTGGTTAGCAGTCTTTTAAACTCCAGTATGGTATAGCCGCCGGATTCGGTGCCCCCGTATTCCAGAATACTGCTTGTTCCGCCAAGTTTGGTATCCAGAGAATGCTCCTCTTTGTTTAGGCCCCACAGGTCATAAATATAGGCTTCTCCGCTACTCACTCCGCCCAGTGCAAAATCAGCCGAAGTGTGGCCTTTGGCAGGCAGGGGTTGAAAACCGATTGAAATCCAGCCGGTAGCCTTGGCCTTGATGCCAATATAAACATACTGGTCATCTGTTCTGGAAAACAGGGTAAAGTTGGCATTTAGGGCTGAGCTATTGGTATATTCGCTCACCGTTATAATCCCGTCTGCCACCCATTCCGCCAGTGCGGCAGGGTCTGAAATCTGGGTGGTGGAATCTGTATTATCGGGCGGGTCTGAATTCATCTCCGCAATGGCGGCACAAGAAGAAAACAGCAGACTGGGCAGAACCAGTATGGCAAGCAATGCAGCTATATGTTTTTTATTAGACGGCACATTAATCCCCTTTTTTGATTTTATAGTTTGAATATGCATCAATTATACTAAATATTGTTAAAGAAATACGAATTATTGTCTGGATGAACCTTATATGGTTATCAAATTAAGCCTTTTAGCCTGCTTGTTGTTTTAAAGCCTTGTTTAAAAATTGTTCCAGAATTGCAGGATGAAAAGGTTTGGAAATGTGCATCAGGTCAGTCTGCTGCATCTGGGCTTCCAGATCCGAAACGGTCATATCTCCGGTCATGAAGATAACCTTGCCTGCCAGTTCCGGTCGTTTGGAAATCATTTGCGAATAAAATTCCAAACCGCTCATGCCCGGCATACGGATATCCAGCAGTACCAGATCAAAGCTGGTTGTTTCCAATTTTGAAAGGGCCTTAATCGGGTCACTGAAACTCTCAACCTTATGCCGCATCTGCTCCAGTACCCGGGTAACCAGCTGGCATATATGCTCTTCGTCATCTATTACCAGTATGCTGGCGGCATGGTTATCACCGGCTTTTGGCGTTAGCCCTTCCTGCTGGACAGTCCAGTCTTCTGTTTCGGAAGAATCCATCGGCAGGTTGATAGTAAAAGCCGTACCCCGGCCGTATTCACTCTCAACCTCAATAGTGCCGTGGTGATCAAGGATAATGGCCATAGCCAAACTTAACCCCAGCCCGGTCCCGTCTTTGGGGCCTTTGGTGGTGAAAAAAGGCTGGAATATTTTGGCTTTAACTTCCGGTGTCATACCGGGACCGTCATCTGCAATGCAGATGCTGAAAAAGCTATCCTCCCGGGTAGTAGTTATGGTTAGTTTCCCTCCGTCATGTGCCTTTCTCATGGCTTGTTCGGCATTGATGACCAGGTTAAGAAATACCTGTTGCAATTGTCCCGGATCAGCGGTAATCCAAGGCAGATTCTGGTCATACTTACGGATAACCTCTATATTGGCGGTTTTAAATACATAGCTTCGGAATTCCAAAGTATTATCAATAAGCTCATGAACATTCAGCCGTGTCTTTACGGGTTTATTTTGTCTGGCAAAGGTGAGTAACCGTCTTACGATCTCCACTACCCGCTGAGAACCGTGGTTGATTACCTGAAGATCCGCCATGATATCTTCGGGCAGGTCTTCACGGGCTGCAAGAAGCTCGGAGAAACCTATAACCCCGGTTAGCGGGTTATTTATTTCATGGGCTATTCCGGCGGCCATCTCGCCTATTGCGGCCAGACGGCTGGCCATTTCCGCCTTATCCCGCAGTCTCTGGTTTTCAAGCTCGGCTTGTTTGTGGGCAGTCAAATCACGGATAATGGCCATATCTGCGATCTGTCCGTCATATTCAATCAAACTGGCGCTTATTTCAACATATACCTCTTGACCATTCTTGTTAATCAGACAGGTCTCGTACCTGCCTGATGATTTCTGCCCTTCAATCCGCTTCTGATAATGCTTCTCAATCAGCTCTCTTTGTTCGGGTGATATAAATTGGACGAAGGGTTTTTCCAGAATATCTTCCATAAGGTAACCGGACAACTCTTTCATTTTAGAGTTGGCATAGACTACCAGCCCGTGCTGGACAATGATAATACCGTCATTGCCATGCTCCACCAGTGTAAAGTACTGTTCCTTGCGTTCCTTAAGTTCCTGGTCAGTTTGTTTGCGTTGGCTTATATCGCGGATAGTAGCCAGCCAGCCTACCTGTTGTTTTTGTTTGTTAAATAGGGGTTGCTTGTCCAGTTGGTAGGACTTTCCTTTTACTCTGGTCGCAGATTCCATGTCAAGGTGACCAAAATCTGTGATGGACAAACACTCTAGAAGGGGTGAGAGTTCGCACAAATCTCTTAGTTCCTGTCCGACCATAGTGTTGTCCAAACTGGTCATTCTGCAGGCCGCCGGGTTGGTTTCCAGCAGGCGGTTAGATTTATCAAAAACCAAAATACCGTCATTCATTTGCTGGAGAATAAGGGGATAGGCAAAAGGGATTGTTTTAAACAGCTTGAAGCGCATCAATCCCAGGGTTATGGCTATGCCGGAAATAGCAAACATCATGGGGGTAAGGTCTTTGCGCGGTAGTGACAGCAAATCAAAAATATATATAACGTTCCAGACCAAAGGCAGGCAAACTGCAAATAACAGTATAAAGGCCTGTTTGCGGTATATGCGTATTCCGGTGAATAACTGGCGTATTAAAATAATGGTTACGCCGGTAATCAGGGTATAGTTGTGTGCCACTGCTACCCAGAAAAGCACCCCGTAGGTTTTGGCAACTATCAGAAAAGGCCCGGAAGTAGTCTGGTGTTCGTTTGACCACATAAGATGGTGGGCGTCATTACTCCAGACCATTATCACTATGAAGAGCGGAAAGATGAAAAGGAGTGCCTTTTTCCAGTTTTCAAACGATTTGCCGGTGTTGGTATATTGAATAGCAAAAATCAGCCAGATTACCGGAACACTCATTGATCCCAAATAACCGATATTGTTAAACAGCAGTTGCTGACTCAGGCTGCTACTGGCGGCTTCAAACATAAAGCCGAATCCCCAGATAAATGTTGCCACACCAAGTGCCAGCATAGACCGGGCTACTGGTGCTTCACGGTTTTTCCAGCTTAATACTACTACTGTCAGACAAGCCAGTAACGAAATTGTCATGGCCAGATAGTAAAAAAACAGATAAGATTCGCTCACCGGGCTTCTCCGTGGTTATCAGATCTGAATATATCTTTACCTGCCTTGATATTTGAGGCTACAAGAGAAATTATATGTTGTTAGTAACAGTGTCATAGTATATGACTAATTTTAATACCCTTCATTGTATTCCTTGAGTAGATTTGTAGCAAGAATTTACCCCTTTTGTACCATAAAACTTTCTTCCTATATAAGGTGCAAGGCAGTATATTCAGGAGAGTCAATTGAAGGGTTTTAGGCAATATTGAAATAAAAGCGGTACTTTGGTTTCGGGTAATAGCAGAATCCGCCTGCCAAGGGATACAAATTTAAATATTATTTATGTGTAATCAAGCCGGGTTTGAAATAACGCCGGCATATCCGTATAATCAAATCCTTTTAATCCGGCATATAAAGGAGTCACGTGGAGTCAAAATTATCAAACCCCGCCCCTTTAGGTTTATTAGGTTTCGGCATGACAACAATCCTTCTAAATATCCACAATGCCGGTTTTTTCCCTCTGAATGTTGCCATTCTGGCTATGGGAATCTTTTATGGAGGATTAGCTCAGGTGATAGCCGGCATACTGGAATATCGCAAAGGCAATACTTTCGGCATGACTGCTTTTATTTCATATGGTATGTTTTGGCTGACTCTGGTATTTATCCTTATAGCTCCCCAAATGGGTCTGCCTGAAGTATGGGCTGCGCCGCCTGCCTTTCTGGGTTGGTATTTGTTTCTTTGGGGGCTGTTTACGTTCTTTATGGTATTTCCTACCCTAAAGAAAAACAGAGTAATGGCATTCGTTTTTATAAGTTTAACGGTTCTATTTTCCCTGTTAGCTATAGGTCACTGGGTACCCGGAGACGCAGGCAAGATATTTATCCGTATTGGCGGCTGGGAAGGCATAGTTTGCGGTCTTTCTGCAGTATACCTTGCGGCGGCAGAAATCTTGAATGAAAGCTGCGGTAGGCTGGTATTACCCGTTTTCCCTTTGGAAAATAAAGAGTGTAATAAGTAGATTTGCAGGGAGAAGATGAAACGATTGTTAGAGAAAAGTAAATATTTTACGCTGACGGCAGTTTTCTCAATGCTGCTGGCCTCGCTTATGGTTTTTTCTTTGGGCATTATGAAAGCAGTCAAGATTTTGGGCGGTTTTCTCTCCAATTTTGCAGAGGAAAGTGTTGATTTGATTCCTTTCATAGAGCTTATGGATATATTCCTTATAGCTACTGTGCTTTTGATTTTCGCACTGGGTATTTACGAATTATTCATTGGGAAGCTTTCACTTCCCGAGTGGCTTATTATAAGAAATCTCCATGACCTGAAAGTGAAGCTGAGCAGTTTGGTGATTATGGTTATGGGCATTATATTTTTAAAGCATTTGGTGGAATGGCAGGACCCGCAGGGTACATTTTATTTCGGCTTGGGTATGGCTGTAGTATCTGTGGCTTTAATAGCGTTTAATTATGTTGGCAGTAAAACAGAATAACGGCATGGTTGCTTTAGCACAAATCTTAGCGGGGGTTGTAATCCCCCGCTTTTTATTGGCTATCGGGAATTAAGTATCATACTTCATAAAAATCAGTTATTGCCCCAATTGCACCGGCTCGGCTTATCGTCTATTATTAACCTGAGATGAAGAAATTTATAAAGAATTTCAAAATATACAAGGTTCTGACCGGTCTGGTTTGTACCGCTCTGCTGTTTGGCACTTTGCTGGGCGGGCTGTTTTCAGCTTCTACAGTAATTGCTCAGACAGAAAAGCCCATCCTTTCTCTGTACCTACTTTCCGGTTACTATTATATGGACATAATACCTGGTGAACCTTTGAAACTTTATCTGGAACTTGAAAATGCCGGTTCTCAGGAAATATTTGATATAACCCTGTCGGCGGATGTACCTGCAAACTGGGTAGTGGAATATAGCCCTGCATCCATTGACTATCTGGGTGTCGGCCAGCGTAAGTCGATTGAGGCGGTGGTGCTTGCTCCTTCAGATGAGTCCCGCGGAGAGTACAATCTGGTTTTCATAGCCGAATACCAGCAGATACGTACTTTCAGCAATACTGTTCTAGTGGTCGGAGACATTCCCGGATTGTGGCAATGGGTGGGGTTGGGTCTGGGAGCGGTGATGATTGGCGGGTTTATTTTCCTGTACCGCCACTTTAACCGTAATTAAGGGTTTTGAGGTGATGAGATGATTGAACGTGTGCATGAGCATTTGATTGCTGAGCTGGCTTCCAATGCCCGCACAGATACAATATTTGTCCTGACCGCCATTTTCCTTAATCTGATAACTCTGGGTATAAACTCCGGCATAGCATCCTCTTCCGGTGAAAATACCCAGACAGTGGTCATGTTTACTTTTGTGGCACTGATAGTGGTTGTAAATTTTGTAGTTGAAGTAGGGCTTATCCGCGGACGCCAGATGAGAGCTAAATTAATTAACGGTTTGCTCAGAATGTATAAAGATCAGGGTGTGGCAGATTACTATGACCCATCTATGCTCAGTGATTATGCCCTCAGGTACAATCTCTTCATGCTGGCAGTCCTGTTTACCGGGCTGGTGGCAGTGGTAATACCCTTTTTGCTCAGGTAGCTGTCATGTCCTCTGTAGACGCCTGTAAGCATTACGAGTAAGTAATGTTTATATCGCTGTGGGCTTGTATCAGGATACGGGCAGAGCCCCCTGTGGTATGCGGGCAGACGAAGTCAGTGGTGCTCTTTGATAGCCAGAATATTTTTCAAACTGCCTTGCAAAGCACGGTATATTTCAGGGTCAAACTGTTTGCCCACATTTTCTTCTATCATTTTCAAAGCTTCCGGTACGGAAAATGATTGTAACCGATAAGGACGTTTGGAGGTTAAGGCGTCAAAAACATCTACAATGGCAGTGATGCGCCCGGCCAAAGGTATATTTTCGCCTTTTAATCCGTTCGGGTAACCACTTCCGTCCCATTTTTCATGATGGTTAAGGGCAATCACCGCCCCTTGTTTAATTATTTCTGAGGCGGCTCCCTCCAGGATGTTGGCTCCGATAATAGTATGTTGCTTCATTATTTCCCATTCCTGGGGGGTGAGTGTTCCGGGTTTCAGGAGTATATGGTCAGGAATACCAATCTTGCCTATATCATGCATGGGGGCGGCATACAGGAAAGATTCTATCTGTTCGGCGGGTAAACCCATGGTTTCGGCTATCTGGGCGGCATAACGGCCTATTCGCCGTATATGCATACCGGTATCCTCGTCTTTGTATTCGGCGGCCCGTGACAAACGAAAGATGGTATCCAGCGAGGCCGTTTTTAATTTATCCAAAGCCTGCCTGAGTTCTTCAGTCCGTTCGGATACTTTCTTTTCCAGCTCAAGCTGGTAGCTCCTGTTTTCCAGTATGAGACGTCTATGTTCCTGTGCCCGTTTGGTGATGTGTATCAGTTCTTCTAAATTAAAGGGTTTAATGACATAATCGTATGCACCCAGACGGAGACATTTCAAGGCAATTTCAATATCGTTTATGGCTGTAGCCATAATAACTTCGGTATCCGGTTTGAGGGTTTTTATATCCTGCAGGGTTTCAATACCTGTTTTGCCGGGCATGTTGATATCCAGCAGAACCACTGCAATCTGTATCCCTTTGATTAGTTCAATGGCCTCAATCCCATTAACGGCTGTCAGACACTGGTAGTTTTCGCCTGAAAACTTTACACGGAGTAATTGACGTATCAGTTCTTCGTCATCTACTATCAGTAAAGTGTCCTGTTTTAAATCCATCAGTTATCCGCATCCATTTTATTTAATATCTTGTTTATAGCTATTTTAAGCAGGGACATATCAAAGGGTTTGGTAACATAAGGGATATCGTGGTTATCAAGATAATCTCTGACTTTGGCATCAGATGTATCACCGGTGATAAATATAATATGGCCGGTCAGTTTTGGCCAGTTGCTGATAATATTTTTGTAAAGTTCGGTTCCGCTCATGCCGGGCATGCGGATATCCAGAAAGACAATATCATAGGTATTATCTTTGAGTTTTTCCAGAGCTTTTTCCGGGTTTTCACATTCATCTACCTTGTGGCCATCTTGGCGTAAAATGATTTTTAACAAGGATCTGACTGCCGGTTCATCATCTATCACCAGGGCTGAAGCTATTCTGTTTGATTTCAGATAGGCCTTATCTGTTTCTCCGGGGGCTTGGGCGGGGATTTCACAAGTGGTGGTTATGGGCAGTTCTATCATAAAGGTAGCGCCTCCATCAGGGTTGTTTTCCGCCCATATTTTGCCGCCGTGCTCCAAAATAATGCCTTGTGACAGGCTTAAACCCAAGCCCGTTCCCTGCCCGGGGTCTTTGGTGGTGAAAAACGGCTGGAATATTTTATCCATTACATCCGGCGGTATACCTGCTCCGTCATCTTTAAATGAAATAAGTATGTACTTGCCGGCTTTTTTAGTTTTTACCGTCAAAGTACCTTTTTCATGGATTTTTTTCATGGATTGTTCGGCGTTTAATATCAGGTTTAGAAAAACCTGCTGTATTTGGGCAGGATCAATATCTATCCAGGGTAGATTTGGAGCATAATCCCGGATTATGGAAATTCCGGCAGTTTCCAGTACATAACTTCGCAGTGCCAGGGAGTTATCTATCACATCTGTAATATTGACCTTGCTGACAATTGGTCTTGTCTGGCGGGCAAAGGTCAGCAGCCTTTTTACAATCTCAACTACCCTGAGGCTTCCGTTGTTTATTATCTTTATAGAGTCCTGTATATCAGCAGGCAAATCAGGTCTGTTGGCAAGCAGCTCTGCAAAACCGATAACACCGGTTAATGGGTTGTTTATCTCGTGGGCAATGCCGGCCGCCATTTCCCCTACTGCGGCCAGACGGTTAGCTACATCTGCCTGTTCGCGAAGTTTTTGCCGCTCAGTTTCGGCCTTCTTAAGCTCGCTGATATCTCTGGCCATGGTAAGGATTGCCGTATCGCCTTCAAAAATAATGGTTCGTGACCTTAGCTCCACCGGTATTTTCCTGCCGGTTTTGGTTACAAAAATGCGTTCAAAAGAAGCTTCCTGATTATTATTAAGTCTTGCAGCGGCTTTTTCAAATAATGGCAAGTCATCTACTATTTGGGTTGTAATATCTGCTACTTCCATATTGAGTAGTTCTTCGCGACTGTACCCCAGCATTTTTACCGCAATATCATTTACTTCCAGAAGTTTGCCAGGTGTTTTATCCGGTTTCGGGCGGTGGACAAAAATAGCATCTGAAACACTGTTAAACAGGGACAGGTAGGTCTCACGCTCTGCCTTCAAAGACTCTTCAGATTTTTTTCTGGAACTGATGTCTTTGATAATATGAACCGACCCTGTCACCCGGTGAGACGCATCAAAAATGGGTGAGGTGGTTGCTTCAACCCATATACCAAGGTTTTCTTCAAGGTATTCACTTGTCTGGGTTAGCCCCGTTTCAAGGGTAAGTTTATGCGGGCATATGGAATAGGGTTTGCTGGTTGCATGGATAAGTTCATAACAATGCCTGCCTATAATTTCCACCGGAGACAGATTCAAGGAGTTGGCGAATGCGTTATTGACCCGCTGAATTACGTAACCGGCGTCCACAATGCAAATCATATCGTTTATAGAGTCAAAAGTAATACTCCACTCTTTAGCCGAATGGACCAGATTCTCTTCCATAAGTTTGCGGTCGGTTATATCACTGGCAACGGATAATGCCCCTACCGTTTTACCGGTGATATCCTTTAGCGCATGTGACCACCAGCCCAGCAGACGTTTTTCGCCATCCTTGCGGCGTTGCCAGCTTTCGATATAAAGTGTGTTTTCATCTCCGTTAAAAACTGGTGCAATCTTGTGGTAAGTATCCTGCTCCCCTTCAAAATAGTACGATGCCTCTTTGCCGATGACATCATCCCCGAAAAACTCTCTGCCGGATTCGTTTATCCATGTGTAGACCCGGTTTTCATCCACTTCGGCTATAATATCCGGGACAGTAGCCAGTATAGTCTCCTGGTGTTTATATATAGCTTTAAAAGCCTCTTCAGATTCTCTGCGTTCGGTTATATCCCTTATCACGCTTACTATCAAGCGGGTATTGTTGACAGTGGCGCCCCTGGAACTTACCTCCACAGGGAAGATGCTGCCGTCTTTATGGCGGTGATACGATTCAAATAGTATTCCGTCTGAATCAGCCAGGGCTATTTGTTGGGGAATAGATGTTTGTGTATTAAGCGGGCGTATGTCATATATAGTCTTGTTTAACAATTGCTTGCGGCTGTACCCGTAAGCTTTGGTAGCGGCAACATTGGCCTCAAGTATTTTCCCGCTGTTTTTATCCAGAAACAGGATGATATCCCGGCTGTCATCGGCAATCAGTTTGTATTTTTGCAGAGATTCTTCGGCTTGTTTGCGTTTGGTAATATCTATAATACATGGGGTGTAATATAGAATTTTACCTTCGTCATCTTTTATCGTGCCTACAAATAAATGTCCCCAGAAAACACTGCCGTCTTTATGACGGTATTGCTTGTCCCGTTCGAAATGGTCTATGGCGCCTTTGTTCAGGAGTTTTAACTGATACATATCGTATGCCAGAAATTCGGCAGGGGTCAAATCTTTAAATGTAATGGAGGCAAATTCCTTTTCGGAGTATCCCATCATCTTGCACATGGTTTTATTAACTTGTATAAATTTAAAATCCAAATTGGCTATAGCTATCCCAATGGGTACCTGGTCAAATACCAGGTGAAAACGCTCTTCGCTGATTCGCAACTGGTTTTCAGTTTTTTTGCGCTGGGTAATATCCAGTGAGAGTATAAAAATACCCTCCGGTACCGGTTCAATACTTAATTCAAACCAGCCTTCAGTGAGGTCAGGGAAAATAAACTGGTTTTCCATTTTGACGGTAATCCTTTTCTCCATGCAGAGACGGAGATTGGTAAATAACTCGGTGTTTTCAATCCCGGGGTATAATTCCATCATAGTATGGCTGAAGAGTGATTCTTTGGTCAGACGGCTTTGCTGAACCGCCGCTTTATTCAGATACTTATAACGCCAGTCATATCCAATAATCTGGCAGCCCTCCAGCATGTTGTCCAGTGCTCCCCTGTAGCGTTCTTCACTTTCGGCAAGTTTTAGTTGGGCTAGTTTGTAATTAGTCATATCATGAATTATGGCCATATTGGCAGGTTTGTTTTTATACTCAATATGGCTGGCATTTATTTCAACCGGTATCTTGCGCTTGTCTTTGGCAACAATTTCTATCTCATATTGGTTAGGTATTTTTTCTCCGGCCAGCCGCCTCTGGTACCGATCCAGTACCAGCCCCCGGTATTCTGGGGAAACGAAGTCAACCATGGGTTTTCCCGTGATTTCTTCCAGGTAAAACCCGGACAATTCAGTCATTTTTGGATTGGCATAAACTAGCAGCTCATCCTGAATTATGATAATTCCGTCATTGCTTTTTTCCACCAGCGTGGAGTACAAAATATTGGACTGGCGGAGTGTTTCATGGGTTTCTTTGGACTCGGTAATATCTTTGGCAAAAACAGATAGGCCACTTGCAGTCGGGTACGCACTAATCTCAAAATAGTGTTGCTGTTTTCCAATCTGGTACTTTGAAGGAAAATGTTGGGGGAGCTTGGTTTTTAGGGCTTTCAGATAAGCTTTTTCAATATCTGAGCCCTTGGTTTTTGGGAAAAGGGTATAAATAGATTTGCCTATGGCATCTTTGGCAGGTATGCCGGTGAGTTCTTCGGAGGCTTTGTCCCAGTATATATAATTTAAATCCTGATCCATCTCAAAGAAGATATCAGCCTGTTCGCTGTAAGGCAGTTCACCCTTGGACAGATTTGCCAAGTTTGGAGCAGGCATGCCTTGAGTATCAGATTTGATCTGAGTATTTGGTAAAGGATTGCCGCCCGTCAATTTTTTCGGGTGCAGGGTCTTTTTCTCCAGCTTATCTTTCACAATTCGGTTACCTCTTAATCTGTCGGCTACCGGGTGGTTGTATGCCAGAGGAAATAATTCATACGGATTGAGTTTATTGGAGAATCCCAATCCCATTTGTTGCTGTATTCAGGTTTGGCACACACATATGGTATGCGGCTGGCTGTATCTGGCTCAGGTCTGCCGTTTGGCAAGTCCTGTAGGTTTGGCCTATACCTGACTATTGCGTTCAGGGTTGATAAAAACCTCTCTATTCGTATATCACCCTGCATAATAGTATTACTCCAAATGCTTGCCTGTGTAAATACCCTGTTTATCGCTTTTGGGGTGGATAAGTGGCACTGAGGTGGTTCTGCGGGGCTATGACGAGTGTCTGCCCTGAGCGGCTTAATGGAGTATGGTTTGGGGTTTAAAAGCCGCTCAAGGTTATGGGTTAAAATATGGCAGGAGTTATCCATAGAGACATAGCTTAGCTTTTGGTATACCTTTGTCGGAATCCGGCTGATTGGCAAGTTCTGAAGAATTAAACAGGTTTCTTCCAGTTCCGCCAAATGCAGGCAGGAAACAGTATGACGGCTTTAAAGCCGCTCTCTCCCCGCAAAGCTATAATCCCATCAGATATTTCACTCATGTTTGGTTTTTAGCCTGTCTGATATTTTAGCCGTTAGCATATTTGTGGCTTGGCTTAAGGTTCCAGACTGAATGGCGGATAGATATCTGTAATCAGCAGGGAGGAGTAAGCGGATACCCTGAGCCCCCAACGCAGCACCCCCACTACAAAATCAAACAGTGACTTCGGGTATTTACCGGTAAATACAATGGTAAACCAAGCGAATATGGTGCATATAAATGCGGCAAATCCCAGGAAAGCCAACAAAATATAATGGGGTATGGCTAAAAACCATTTAAATAGCGGCATCCAGCGGTTCAGGTCGGTTTTGACATTCGGATAAACCAGATTAAGGTGGACTGATTGCTCTTCGTCTGTTGAGGGGTATTCATCCCTCAGCAGGGTAAGATAAGAGATAAATCTGTAACTGAAACGGCTGAGGGCCAGATTCCAGTCAAACCACCATTTAGGGTACCTCTGTTGAAAGAGAATCATAAGTACGGTTGCCAGAATAATAATTCCTCCGGCATTACCTGCGGAATAAGTTATATGGTCAATGGTGTATTTATAACTGCCTCCGCTAATCAGAGACAAGATTATGGCAACAGGGATTATCATAAGAAGGCGGAAGGCTACATTTACCCTGTCACGGGGTTTATCCTGATAATCAACGCTTAGTGTGGCCGGATACTGGGTAACACTGGACATCATGTTATCTCTCCTGCTGAAATATTTTTTTGCCCCTCTGATGCTATGGATATTAAAAACTGCTCCCGACCCAAAAAGTGTTAAAAGGTAAGCCTCAAGTATTCTTCAGATCTGCATTTATATCCTCTGTATTATACCTTTCTCTGCCTCGGTATCAATATATGGCGGATATTTATTTCCGGTTACTTAGGGGTTTGTTCCAACCGGAAAATCAGGCCGATATCTCAAATTATACTAAATGCTTAGTATTATTATCCGTTTTGCTGATTGTTTGACCCTGTGTGCAGGATATATAATCGTATACAAATATCGTATACAAACATCGTATTGCTACTAATAACAGATTTTGTTTGATACAGGGGGTAAGATGGCTCTTGGGCGCTCAGGGAAGACTGGGTGACAACGGGAAAGACCGTAAGCATATGAAAAGGAGAAATGGAATATGCCTAATTTTCACTCAATAGTTAGCCGCCGTGATTTCGTTAAGGCTTTGGGTTTGACTGGTGCCGGTCTTGGCACTGCCGCTGCCGCTACCCCTGTATTTCAGGATCTGGATGATGTAACAGCTTCCCCCAGTGCGGAATGGAAACGCCCCTGGTGGGTAAAAAACCGGGAAATAGATGACCCCACTACCGAGATAGACTGGGATATGATGTATCGGTCTGACGGGCGCATGGTAGGTCAGGTTCGGTCAGTGCAGATAAAATACCTGGGCGAAGAAGAAGTTAACAGACGCAATGCGGTGGGTGCAAAATTTACTGCAGACGGTTTGAAAAACGATACCCCGGGATTGAAAGTGCGTGATCAGGCCTTGGCTGCAGGCGTTATGAGTATGCTGCCGATGGCAATGGGTATGATCCCCAGCATTAGCTTTATGGGCCCGGCAACAGCCACTCCCGAAGCCCGCGGCGTGGCTAAATATCAGGGAACGCCGGCTGAAAACTCCCGCATGCTCCGAAGCGCCTTAATCTTTTACGGGGCTGCTCAAGTAGGCTATGGTGAAGTTACCCAGCGTTACAAGGATAAACTCTTCCGCACCTTTGATAAGGGCAATGCCGCTACCGCTTACCAAGGCGCTTGGCCGCCTCCCCTTACCCAGTGCAAGCAGTACTTTTTTGAAGATGTGCCGGTAGGCTATGATACAGCTGAAAAGATGGTCTTCCCTGCTAATGTACCTCTATACGAGTTTACTTTCATTGTCCCCATGTCAAAGGAGATGTTCCGGTGTTCACCTAGTTCGGCGCTTCAAAATGCGGCTAATCTTAGCCGGTATACTGCCATGGCACAGATTCAGCCCAAGATTCAGGCTTTTATCAAGTCTCTGGGTTACCAGTGTTACGGATATACCCTGCCCATGAATGGTGCGGTACCGACCATTGCCAGTGCCGTACTGACAGGCTTGGGTGAAGGCGCCCGTAATATAGGTGCATTTAATAACCCGGAATTCGGCTCAATAACCGGTCTTTTCCACCTGATTACCGATTTGCCGCTTGAGCCTACTCCGCCCATTGATGCCGGCATGTGGCGTTTCTGCCATACCTGCACCAAGTGTGCTGATGCCTGCCCATGGAGTGCTATTCCCACTGACCATGAGCCCAGCTGGGATATTCCCAAGTTGTACGGTCAGGAAGATACCACCCACGTACCCGGCAAGAAACAGTTCTGGACAAACAGCGTTGATTGCTGGCTGGGCAGAGTCCAGCTGGGTACCTGCGGTGCCTGTATGGGTACCTGCACCTTTAATACCGGCAAAAACGCTATCCATGATTATGTCAAAGCAACCCTGTCCACCACTCCTGTTTTCAACAGTTTCCTGTGGCAGGCAGACAAGGCCTTTGGTTATGGTCTTAGAGCAGGTGAAGATCTTGAAAACTGGTGGGACATGCCCCAGCCTATCGGCGGGTTTGACAGCACCTGCGGTATTCAGGGCGGAAGTTACTAGGAGGTTAGAATAAATATGTGGTTAATAGTTGGTCTAATAGTGGGTGCACTGGTTATGGGACTGTTCTGGTTGATGAAACGCAACAGTTTCAGTCTCAAGTGGTATGAATGGTTGATTGGTATAGTAGGTTTGGTCTTGCTCTTACTTACTATCCAGAACTATTTCGGCAGTCTGAATGAGCTTGAATCCAAAGCTGCCAGTATGTTCCTGCTGGTGCTTGGTTTGCCGGCCCTTATCCTGCTGGCTCTTTCATGGCAGATGGTTGCCCGGAGAATTAAAAAAGCTTAAACAGGGTTTATTAATTATCCTCAAGCGGGGGGTTAAATCCCCCGCTTTTTTATTTATCATTTGTATCAGGAGTTGTTCTTGAGGGATATTTCGGTATCGTAATTGTGCAGGATATTTAAATCATAGTTTGGTTTGACCTTGGGTGTGGAGAGCTCATTTATGGATTTATCCCGTACTTTCCGGAGTAAACCCTTCAGTTGTTCTATTTCTTCTTCAGAAAAATCCTCAAATATTTTTTGGACTTTGTTCAGTAAAAACGCATTGTTTCTGGCGTTTTCCCCTGCTTCTGTTATTACTACCCGAATCATATTCCGTCTTTCCAGGTCTTTTCTCAGTTCTAGCAGCCCTTTGGCTTCCATACTCTTTAGAGTTACCGAGACGGTATGGGGTTCGCGCAGAAATATTTTGGAAATTTTGGCGGGAGTTACTACGGTGTCCCTTTCAACATGCAAAATATTTAATATGCCTGCTTGTTCAGGCGTAATTCCAGTTTCCAGCAGTTCTTTGCGGCGCACATTATAAGCCCCTGCCCTTGCCTGCATCAGCATAGACCAAATCTCAAAAGTGTTGTTGCTTGGCATAATCCTGTTTCCCCAATCTGTATTTTGGTAAATATCAGCCTGTATCAGTATTAAACAATAAACCAGACGTTAAATACAAATAACTATCAATCTCTAAACAATACAGGTTTAACATTATTATATATCCTAAAGTATACCCCAGAGCTTATTAAAAATACGCATTTCGGCGTATTGACGGTTTTGTTCGGAGGGGTTAATATTCCATAACGAACATTATGATACGAACATTATGATACGAACAATACTCATAGATGGAGGCGTAAACTGATAGCGGGCATTCAGTAAGGGTTTTAGCGTACCCAAGGTGCAGTGAATATGCCCGGCACTCACTCAGTATTTGCCGTTTGATTGTTAAGGTTATGAATCTGATGGCAGATTAAGCAGCCTAAATGGGATTTTGAGCTTACTGGAGAAACCAACCTTGGTTCTAATTGCCCGGTGAGCTTTAAAAATAAAAACCGGCGGCCTGTATCAGAGACCGCCAGAAAGGAAGGTATTTAAGCTAGCTGGATTAGAGATAACTTTTAGTGCCCTTCCGTATTTATATTTTCCTTGAACTGGTTATTAGTGTCAAATACATGATTAGGAGATATCAAGTGAAAACTTTTCATTCAACACTTTCCCGAAGAGATTTTATGAAGGCTTTGGGTTTGGCTGGTGCCGGTATCGGAGCAGTGTCGGCTGCCGCCCCGGTTTTTCATGATGTGGATGAGCTGACTGCTTCTTCCGGCGGCGTACAGAAGCTGCCGTGGTGGGTTAAAGAGAGGGAGTTCAAAGATCCTTCAGTACCCATTGACTGGCAGAATCTACCCAAGATGGAAGGTACTTTCCCCTACCAGGCCAGACCAACCCTGTCGGCTCAGGAAAGATATGCTATGGGCATTCCCGGCGGCAGTTCGGGTACCTGGGCCAGCCCTGAGCAGGCGCAAGTACTTTTTGATTACATGAAAAAGGAATTTCCGGGATGGGAACCCGGCTATGCCGGTCTGGGAGACAACCGGACAACCGCTCTCTTCATGGCCACCAAATTTATGCGTATGGGCATGTGGCCCGGCGAAATAAATATGGGCGGCAACAGGGTTAATGTTATGCAGGCCATACTAAAGGCCGGAGGCACGGCCACTTTCCCCTCCTTCATGGGTCTTCGCTCAAGCGAAACGCTCCGCCCGCAGGATTTCGGTGTACCGCGTTGGGAAGGCACACCCGAAGAAAACCTGCTTACCCTGCGTCAGGTAGTCCGTTTCCTTGGCGGCTGTGATGTAGGCGCTCAGGAAATGGATTCAGACGTTTTTAAGCTTTTCCACGAGCAAAGCGGCGGGAAACAGCTGGTAATAGAAAACGTAGACGAAGCGGCTGAAACACCCACCAAACTGGTCATTCCTGCCAAAGCCAAATATATCCTCCAGTGGACTGCCCGCCAGCCTTACGAGTCCACCAGACGCCAGGCCGGCGAATATGAGGATGCCGCTGTATACTACTCCTATCAAAGATTCCCCTTTGTCGGGGCTATTATCCAGGAGTTTATCCATGCTTTGGGATATACTGCGGTTTCAACCCACATGATGGGTTATCACACCAATGCTATCGCTACCTTAACCGGTATGGGTGAACACTGCCGTATGTCATCACCGACCTTAGTCCCCAAATACGGCACTACCAACCGGGCTATGTGGGTAATGATGACCGATATGCCTCTTATGTCCACTAAGCCTATAGATTTTGGGGTGTATGACTTCTGCAAGACCTGCGGTATCTGTGCGGACTCCTGCCCGTTCGGCTTGATTGAAAAAGGCGACCCGTCCTGGGAAGCTACCCAACCCGGTACCCGCCCCGGTTTCAACGGATGGCGTACTAATACCACCACCTGCCCGCATTGTCCGGTCTGTCAGGGCAGTTGCCCCTTTAATACCAATGGCGACGGTTCTTTTATACATGATTTGGTACGTAATACAGTTTCCGTCACTCCTGTTTTCAACAGTTTCTTTGCCAATATGGAAAAGACCATGGGATACGGACGCAAGGACTCGCGCGACTGGTGGAATATAGATGATTATACCTACGGTATAAATACATCTTACTAAAGGCTTAATGAATAAAGGAGTAATGTAATGTTTTGGATTGGATTGCTTGCAGGTGCAGCTATAGCTCTTCTGGCCAATTGGCTTGTGCAAAAGGGAGTATTCACGAAGTGGTATGAATGGGTGCTGGGTGGCTTGGGCGTATTAGCCTTGTTTGCTACCGGCCAGCATTATTTCAGTTCTCTGCGTGAAAATGAACCCCAGTCAGCCTGGATGGGGGCACTTATATTCGGTCTTATTGCCCTTATACTGCTGGGAGTAGCCTGGCAGTTGTCCGTCAGGAAAACCAAGAAAGCCTAATTCAGGGTTTTTGCTAACGAGCTTAAGGCGAGGGAAATATTTCCCTCGCCTTTTTTATTTATACGGGGTTTTATTTTGGTGAGGAATGCATTTTTCGGCTACTTTTACTTGCCGGACTCACTCGGCACTTTATTTCAAACTGCTTTCGTAAACAGGAGAAATTCACCTGTAAATCCGGAAGTTTGATATACCTGGGCTGATGAGTTAATATTAGTTAAGAGCATATGCTCAAAACAATCTAGGGAATATAACTTTATCAAATAGGTGGAGGAATAACTAATGAAAATTGCAGTAGTAACCGATGACGGGAAAACAATCTGTCAGCATTTCGGACGGGCTCAATATTATCTGGTTGCAAGTGCCGAAGATGGCAGCGTAACTGGTAAAGAACAAAGGCCCAAAGCCGGTCACCATGTTGCAGGGATGAATCATGAGCACACCCATGCCGCCGGAGCTTGCCATGGATTTAATGCCCATGCCCAAGCCACCCATGCCGGCATGGTTTCAAATATTACGGATTGTCAGCTTGTGATAGCTGGCGGAATGGGTCAGGGAGCTCAGGAAAGCCTGAAGCAAGCCGGAATTGCAGTGCATATGACTGATGTAGCTGATATAGAAACTGCCCTGAAACTCTATCTTGAAGGCAAGCTGCCTAATTTAACAGAGCGTTTACACTAAAGGATATTGTCTATTTCCTAGTTTGAGTGGGGAAATTACTGCCGGCAAAGAGGTATTTATGTCTGTCACCCCCGCCTTTTTTAGCCCGGTATACGCATTTTTGGGAAGAAAAGTTAGGCTTTTCTTCCCAGTATCTCATCTACCTTTGTTTCCAGCGTTTTACGGTTAAAGGGCTTGCTGATATAAGGGGTTTGGTGAGCGCTTAGGTATTCTCTGGTTGCTTCGTCAGAGGTATCCCCGGTGATAAATATTACCGACAAAGCCATGTCAGGTCTTTTGGTCAGGATATTACGGTATAGTTCAATGCCGCTCATGCCGGGCATGCGAATGTCCAATAGGATTACATCATAAGCGGTGGCCATGAGCTTTTCCAGTGCCTTGCGGGGGTCGTCGCACTCTTCAACAACGTGTCCATTTTGGGTGAGAATAGTTTTGATAAGCAGCCTTATGCTGGGTTCATCATCTACCACCAGAACTTTTGCTTTGACTACAGACCTTGGAGGTTCGGCCTCAGGCGTTATTTCCGCTATTTTGTCGGTATCGGAGGCTATAGGCAATTCAATGATGAAAGTAGTTCCTTTGCCTTCCTCACTCTCTGCCCTTATGGTGCCGGTATGCTCCTGAATGATACCCAGTGAAAGGCTTAGACCCAATCCTGTGCCTTCGCCCGGTTCTTTGGTGGTGAAGAATGGCTGGAACAGTTTTTTTCGTATGCCTTCGGGCATACCCGGTCCGTCATCTTTGACCGATATACGCACATATCCATCAAGTTTTTCAGTTTTGATGGTCAGTATTCCTTTGTCATGAGCCTTCTTCATAGCGTATTCGGCATTGACGATAAGATTTAAAAAGACCTGCTGCAGTTGGCCGGGGTCTGCCACAACCCAGGGCAGAGTAGCGTCATAATCCTTGACTATCTTGATATTTGCTGTAGCCAGTACGTAATTACGCAGTTCCAGAGTGTGGTTTATAAGTTCGGTGATATTTACCCGGCTCATCTGGGGTGTAGTCTGCCGGGCAAAGGTGAGCATCCTCTTTATAATTTCTTTGGCTCTCTGGCTGCCGTCATTTATGATTTTCAGGTTTGCTTTGATATCATCAGGTAAATCTTCTCTTTCCAGCAGCAGTTCGGAAAAACCTATTACTCCGGTAAGCGGATTATTTATCTCATGGGCAATGCCGGCAGCCATTTCGCCCACTGCGGCCAGACGGCTGGACATTTCCGCCTTGTTGCGGAGTTGTTGTTGCTGCAATTCTTCTTCTTTTCGTTTGGATATGTCCTTGATGATATGAACAGAGCCTGTTAATTCGCCCTTTTTATTAAATATAGGCGAAGAAGATGCTTCCACCCATAGCTTCAGTCTTTTGTCATAATATTCACTGGATTCCACGTGCCGGGATTCAAGTGTACGGGCATGGGGGCACATCGGATGGGGCTGGTTCATGCCGTGTACAACCTGATAACAGTATTTACCCACAAGGTCATTGGGTTTGAGTCCCAGTGCGCTGGCAAAGGCCAGATTTACCCTGATGACTATATGTTTCGGGTCAACTATCGCTATCATGTCTTTAATGGAATCAAAGGTAGTGCGCCATTCTTCAGCGGAATGGGTGAGAGCAGCCTCCGCTTGTTTTCGGGTGGTTATATCATGGGCAATGGTAATGATAGTATCAGTCCCTTTGTATTTAAATAATCTGGCATTTATTTCCACCGGGATTTCATGGTGGTCTTTGTGAATAAATATGCGTTCGGCTTGAACTTTTCCGGTTCGCCGCAGGGATTCTATTGCTTTTATAACCGGGTGTTCACCATTTTCATCACGTTTCGTTATATCAAAAGGCGAGAGTTTTAGCAGTTCTTCCCGGCTGTAACCTAAGAGAGTGCTGGCGGCGTCATTGGCTTCCATAAAGGTCCCGGGTGTCAATTCCCCCTTCGGCTGATGGACCAGAATGGCGTCATTATTGGAATTGAATAGTGCCTGGTATCTTTCTTTGTGCTCTCTGGTTGCTTCTTCGGCCATATAGCGTTCGGTTATATCCTGAATAATGCAGTGGGTTTGTTTAAACTCACCTTTCGGAGTGTAGGCAATTCGGCCTTCAAAGGTAACAATGCTTATTTGCCCGTCTTTTCGTTTCATCTTAAAATCTACATGAGTAGATCCGGCTTTGACAAAAAGCGGGAAATTCTTTTTAAACTTATCTAAATCCTCGGGTGCTACAAATTCGCCAAACCAGTGCCCGATTACCTCTTCTTTCTGGTAGCCCAAAATATCCAGCCAGATTTGGTTGACCTCCACGAAAATCCCGTTTTGGTCAAGAGATTGGTATCCTGCGGGTGATTGTTCGTATAGTTCACGGTAGTGTTTTTCATTTTCTGCAAGAGATATTTTAATCTGTTCGCGTTCGGTGGAATCTTCCACTTGAGACATTGTGGATATCAGTTTGCCGTTGCTGGCGTATAGTGCTGAGTTATACCAGGTGCAGTAAATAACCCGCCTGTCTTTGGTATAGTTGCGATTAAGAAAAACAACTTGGCTGCTGATGCCTTCTTTGAGTGTTTTAATAGTTTGCTCAACAATGGGTGCATCAGGTTCGTAAATTATATTAAGGTCATAGATTGATTTGCCAATAGTTTCGTCAGAGTTCCAGCCGAATATATTAAGAGCCGCACCTTCCCAGCGGGTGATAACAAAATCAGCGTTCCATTCTATGGTTGCCAGAGGTGAATTTTGGGTATGCAGGCGCAATTTTTCGTTACCCTCTCGTATGGTATCCAGAGCCGTTGTTAATTTGCGTTCACTAAGTGACAATTCGGAGATTGTTGAATAATACGATTCCTGGTCAATGAACAACAAACAGACAACCAAACCGGCAAGGGGGAAGATAGTAAGCACCGGAAGTGCAATGTCACTGATGACTGTGGACGAGAGGCCGCCGGGAAGAGCCAACATCAAACTCAGCATTCCGGCATGTACAATAAGGCTGAAGGAGAGTAATAACAGGGGGTTTGTAACTTTGGGATAACGCTGTCTCAGGTAGTAGTAGGCCAGACCGGCCATAGCTGCCCAGACAATCACACTTGAGCCTACAAGTACGCCGTCACCCCCCAGTGAGATTCGGTAAATAATGGCGATAACTGAGGATATTAAGGCTATGACCGGGCCGCCTATAAATGCACCTGCGCTAATGAGTACGGAACGGCCGTCAAAGAAAACCCCGGGTGCCACGCTTACGGCATTCATCATGCCCAGTACAGTAGCTGCCCCAATAACCGCACCCAGAATAATTTTGCTGTTTCGGGTAAAGTGGCCGCTATGGCGCATTATTAAGTCTATTATGACAACTACAAATATCAGCAGGGCTATATTGTAAAATAAATCGATGTTGATCATATGGTAAATCCTTTATTGGTTCACCCAGAATAATATCGATTAGTTGCTGTGAAATACTCTAATTCCATTATACACTCTTTGCTACCTGGCAGTAATGATATCAGCCGGTTTAAGATACTACCCTTTTATATAGAAAGGTTCAGGTGTATACCTCGCGGTTTTGGCTGGATGTAGCTGGCTGTAGTGGCGAGAGGCTTGTCCTGTGCTCAAATCCTCTCCTTTCTTTTACACGGATATCTTCAGACAGGTTGGGGTTTTTGTCTGATTGTACTTGGGTTTTTGTATGGTAATATTAATACAAGTATTATGGTTTCGGCGGGGAAACTCTTTTAATGATTGATAGCTTGGATACAATCCAGATAGATGCTTTGCCTGTAGGCATTGTGGTTATAGATGTTTTATCCAGAAAAATTGTGAATATAAACAAGGCTGCCCAAAAGCTGATTGGGGCGGAAGCATCTGAGATTATAGGCCATTCCTGTCACAAGTTTATTTGCCCGGCGGCAGAAGGGAAGTGCCCTATACTGGATATGGGGCAATCAGTGGACAATGCCGAAAGGCAACTGCTGACCAGCAGCGGCAAGCTGATTACCATTTTAAAAACCGCCAACAAGGTAACCATAAACGGACAGATGTTTCTGTATGAAGTATTGCAGGATGTAACTGATCCGGTTAATCTTCGTAAACAACTTCAGATACAGGTAGCGGAGCGTACAAAAGAGCTGGCCGAAATAAACAGCAAGCTGGTTCGGGAAATAAAGAACCATGAGAAAACAGAACTGAAATTAAACGAACTGTTTACCCGGTATTCCATGTTTTTCAATAACTGCAATGATGGTTTAACTCTGATTGATTTTTCAGGTTCAATACCACCCGGTAAATATATTGAAGTAAATAAAGCCTTTTGCCAGATGGTAAATTACTCACGGGAGGAGCTTCTTCAGTTAACACCGCTTGACCTTACCGCTCCGGATATGAAAGATTATGCGCTGGCGAATACAAAGCTGGTGCTGGAGTCTGAATATGCGGTACTCCGTTTCCCGAACGTGTATATTACCAAAGATGGCAGAAGGCTGGATTGCGAAATAAATGCCAGCTTTGTTTATTTAGCCGGCAGGGAAGTGGCGGTGGTAGTTTACCGTGATATTTCAGAGACCAAGCGATTGGAACAGAGCCTTCGGGAAGCATATGAAAGTGAACTCCAAGCTCATGCAGAGGTTGAAGACCAGCTGAACCAGCGCAATTACTTTATGCGGGCACTGGTGCATGAACTCAAAACACTCCTGACACCCCTGCTGGCATCCAGTGAATATTTGGTATCCGAGCTTTCGGATAGTACCTTGCTCGGGTACGCCAGAAATATGCAAAACGGGGCTATCAATCTGAATAACAAGATTGATGACCTTATGAACTTGGCAAAGGGAGAAATCGGCCAGCTGCAAATAGACCCTGAGTATGCCGATATAAGAAAAGTAATTGGTGACTGTATAGATTACCTTCAGCCTCAGGCCCAGAAGATGCAAAAGCGGATAGTACTGAATTTTGACGGGGATATTCCCTTGACCTTATTTGATAAAACAATGATCCATCAGGTGGTGCTTAACCTGCTTAGCAACTCGCTTAAATTTTCACGTATTGGCAGTGAAATTTGTGTTGAGGCTCTGAAATCAGGGGATAATATAAGGGTTTCGGTCAAAGACCAGGGTACGGGTATACCAAAGGGCAAACAGCAGGGGATTTTCACCCCTTACTATCGCATCAAGACCAAAAGGGACAGGTACGGCGGTTTGGGTTTGGGATTAGCCCTTTCCAAGATGATTGTGGAACTGCACCGGGGCGAGATATGGTTTACCAGCGAATATGGCCATGGCAGTACTTTTTACTTTACATTGCCGATAAGGAGTGAATGGGATGAAAACACTGATAATAGAGGATGATTTATCCATAATTGATCTGGTGGCCCTCACCTTTTCGGTAGCCTGGCCGGATATCCAGATAGTCAGAACCCAGCTGGGCAAAGAGGGCATAGAGCTGGCTGAAACTGAAGCACCGGATTTTATCATACTTGACCTTGGTCTGCCGGATATGAGCGGAGTAGAAGTCCTGCAGGAAATACGCAGTTTTTCCAAAGTGCCTATCATCGTGCTGACTGTGAAAAAAGACGAAATGGATGTGGTTGTAGCGCTCAGCAAAGGTGCTGATGAGTTTATCAGTAAACCCTTCCGCCAGATGGAGCTAATCTCCAGAGTAAAAAATGTTTTGAGGCGTTCACACCCTTCGGAGGGTGAAGTATATGCTATGGGCAATCTGACCTACTATCCCGCCCTGAACAAAATAGAATCCAACGGCCGTGAGCTTAAACTTTCGCCTACTGAGAATATTATCTTCCTTCATCTGGCTAATCAACGGCCAAATTATGTCACCTACCGGAGTCTTGCTTCGGTTATCTGGGGTGACGAGTATCCGGGTTGCCATAAGGCTATCAGGGTACTCGTTAACCAATTGAGGGAAAAACTGGCGTTAGTTCTGAGCCAGCCTGATTTGATAGTAACCAAGTACGGGTTAGGTTACTATCTTGGTAATGGCTGAATGCCCGCTTTAAAGCCTATTCCCCCGGTTTTACCCATGCAATACTTCGGTTTTATCTCCATATAAGTAAATTCTAATGCATTTATAAGTAAACTCTTATTTTTTCGGGCATTCGTTTATGCGAATGCTTACTTGTGTTCCCTTATTATTTAACTGTCATTCAGAGCCAAGTTTATTGGCTTTTCTCACGTGTACAAATGTCTTTATCCGCTGTGTTTGATTAAAAACTGAAAGGAGGAGGCAGAAACCCAAAACAGAAGTGAATACATTCCTGCCAAGTAATCATTAGAGGAGGAAAACATGTTGAATTTTCACAGTACACTTACCCGTAAGGATTTCCTGAAAGGAATAGGTCTGGCTGGAGCTGGATTGGGTGCCGCATCAGCTGTAACCCCCATGTTTCATGACCTTGATGAACTCGTAGCTTCAACACCCAGTACCCGCAATTTACCCTGGTTTGTTAAAGAGAGGGAGCATGGTGACCCTACCACCCCTATAGACTGGAGTATGATTCAAAGACGCCCTTACACTTGGGCGCGCATGGATCCCAGTCTACCGGTGTATGATAACCTGAAGGCCATCGGTGCGCCTGTGACCAGATGGCTGGACTGGGCTGACAAAAAGGCCGAAGATGAAATACTCTTTGCCAAAGCCCGTGAGGAATTCCCCGGTTTTGAACCGGGCATAGATGGTTTTGGAGATCTCAGAACCACTGCTCTCACCCATGCATCTGAAATGTTTGCCTTCGGGCAGTTTCCTCAAAAGATGAATCTGGGTGGCAATATGGTAGATCTGGTACCTGCAATCAGAGCCGCAGGCGGATATCTGGGTAGTACAGACAGTTATGCCGGCCCTAAAATAGTTCATACTCCGGAAGAAATGGGCGGCACCAAGTATCAGGGTACTCCCGAAGATAACCTCCGAACCCTGAAAGCCGGTATCCGCTACTTCGGCGGTGAAGACGTAGGTGCTCTGGAACTTGATGACAACCTTAAGAAATTAATCTTTACCGTTGACCAGTACGGGAAAACCCTTGAATTCGGGGACGTTGAGGAATGTGTAGAGACTCCCCGGCAGGTTATCATTCCTAACAAGTGCAAATATATTTTCCTGTGGACTATGCGTCAGCCATACGAATGGACCCGCCGCCAGTCCGGCAGGTTTGAAGGTGCGGCTACCGAAACCAGTTACGAACGGGCCTACAATACCAAAGCCCACTTCCAGGATTTTGCCCGCGGTTTGGGTTACCAGATGATAAGTGCCGGCAACAACAGCCTTTCTCCAGCGGGTGCCTGGGCAGTTCTGGGCGGCTTGGGTGAACTGTCCCGTGCTTCATATGTAAACCACCCGCTTTATGGTATTACTGTCAGAGTTACCTGGGGTTTTCTGACCGATATGCCACTTCCTCCCAGCCGCCCCATTGATTTTGGTGCCCGCAAGTTCTGTGAAACCTGCGGTATCTGTGCCGAGGCTTGTCCTTTCGGTGCTATCAACCCCGGTGAGCCCACCTGGAAAGATGATAATGCTTTCGGCAATGCTGGTTTCCTGGGCTGGCGCTGTGACTATACCAAGTGCCCCCACTGCCCCATCTGCCAGGGTACCTGTCCCTTCAATTCCCACCCCGGTTCGTTCATACACGACATAGTCAAGGGGACTGTTTCCACCACACCTGTATTTAACAGCTTTTTCAAGAATATGGAGAAGTCCTTCAAGTACGGACGGAAGAACCCTGCTACTTGGTGGGATGAAGTGGATGACTATCCTTACGGGGTCGATACCAGTTACTAAGAACAACTTTGGTATAGGAGATAAATAAAATGATTTATTGGATTGGCGTGCTTTCGGGCGTAGGTTTAGCCCTTTTGGTAAACTGGCTCAAGAAAAAGACAGCCGTCAGGTGGTATGAATGGCTGATAGGTGCACTGGGATTGCTGTCAGGTATTGGTGCAATCCAGCATTACTTCGGGTCTCTGGTTGAAAATGAACCCGAATCAGCCTGGATGGGCTTCCTGGTGTTTTTCATCCTGGCCGTAGTCTTATTGGCTACCTCCTGGGCGCTGTTAAGGCGTCACCCGCAATCTGGTTAATGCCATTATTTGTGATAAGGGGGGATACTTTAGGGTATCCCCCCTTAGTTTAATATCTGACCCGGAGAAGAAATATGCAAGAGCCTCGCTCATTTATACATGGTCTTTCTTCCAGCGATGTTTCAAATTACCGTGCCCTGACGGCTGAATATGAAAAGTATTGCCGTGAGCAGATTGCCAAGCACTTCATGGCTTCCAAGTTCAACTTCAAAAAGTGCCAGTGCTGCGGATATTGCTGTATGTGTTATCCGTGTATGCCCCGCCCGGATGAGATACCCCCGGTAGCCAAATATCTGGCTATTTCGCTGAAAGAGCTGATTGACAGGTATATGGTGGCAGATACGGCAGACTGCCAGACCTTTTTTCTCAGGTGGGCTAAGGAAGGGCAGGAAGATATAACCGGTGCCCGCATACCGCCCAGGCGCACTTATGATAAGGGTTACTGTATTTTCTTTGATAAAGAGAAGAAAGGCTGCCGGATTCACCCGGCCAGACCGGACGAAGCCAAGATAATAAAATGCTGGGATGACCGCCAGAGCCGGGATAAGAAACTCTGGGGCATGAGTGCCTGGACACAAGATGATATCTACCGGTTTTTACCGGACTTCAGCAAAGAATACTTCAGGAATTCCGGTGATACCAGGATATAGATATATGAAATCTGTCAGGTTTATAAATATAGGGTTAATGCCGGTACTACTTAGCGGGATAATGCTGTTTGGAAGTGGCTGCGGTGATACAGCTAAAGATACCGAGACAGTTCCCTACACACTGGATTACGCCAAGATATTTAATGCCTATACTTCATCTGCCATAGATGGTGAAGGCATAGCAGCAGACCGCTGTGATACGTTTACTTCCGATATACCGGTTATATATTTCAGCTGGCAGCCGCGTTCACTGGATGTGTGTTGTGCCGCAACCAGTGTGGTCTGGTTTTTTGAGGGAGAGGAGATATCAAGTATATCGCTTATTGATTCCTCTACCTGTGTGCATACGGCCTCTCTGGAAAGACCCGAAGGCGGATTTTTAAAAGGTAATTATCAGGTAGTGCTTTACATAGGCATAAGCGAATACTTTAAGCTGGACTTTACAGTGATGTAGTTTAGTGGATTTAATTGCGTTTAATCTCCCCTCCAAATTTCTACGTTCAAATGCCCCGCCCTATCAATTTCAAGTCACATTAGTTGCTTTGGCGAAGATCGGGAGAGGTAGCTGCCATCTGAAACACGGCTGGAATTTATGTGCTCTGGGTAACCGTGTGTGCAAAAAGAAGATACCAAGGGGTTTGTAGACTGGTTGGCAGCAGTAATATTTTCTTTCGGTTTTAGGCAAAGTCATGTTTCAAGGGCAGGTTCAATTTATTTTTGGTATGATTACGATGAGGTTATATTTGTCTTAGGTATAGCAGATGGCATATAATCCTACAATATATCATCCAGTTTGATTATCGTTGACGAAATTGTAGTAAAAAGAGGATCAGTTTATGGCTGAGGTACCGGGTAGAAAGCAAAAAGAAGCCGACCAGTATTGGGTTTCCTTTGGCGCAGGGGATAAAAATATAGTAGCCGGCCTTAGGTTGGAACAAGTCCGGATTTTGGTATATCGGGTTATTACAAAGAGTTTTCAACCTCTCGGTATTACACCGGAGCAGGCTATTATTCTGGTGGAAGTCCACAATTCTTCAGCCCCAATGACCCCCACCAGACTGGGCAAGATAATCAGGCGTGACGCGGCGGCGATCTCCCGGATACTCAGTCGTATGCAAAAAAACGGCACCATACTCCTGATGAAAGATTTGGAATATAAAAACCTGATACGGATTGAACTTACCCCAAAAGGTACGGAAATTTGTGAAGGTGTTGAGAAAATAATAAAATCCCAGCACGCCGTACTGTTTAAGGTTTTAAGCGAAACCGAGGTAGATTCATTTCTTGTGATGCTGGAAAAGATTAACAAAGTTGCATCAGATGTCCTTAGGCATATGAAATTTAAATCTGATTTATAAATAATTATCTCATTCTGGCTTGGAGAGCGACATTGTCGCTCTTTTTTATTTCCCAGAGGTACTAGTACTTTAGTACGATGTATTTATTAGTATTTGTCATGTAAACTTGTCATATATAACTTTACACGACAACATATACCCTAAGGCAAATAAAAAGCCGGGAAAAGATATGGGAATCTTTCGTATACAGATTCGGTATGTTTAGCAAAGACAAACTGGCAAGTTGCCTGATTCACAGAGTATGGCCTCAAGGGGCTGTTTTTCCGTCTACTGGGTTTTTATTAAGAGATATGGTCTGTTGGGAGCAATACTTTGCCTTTGGAAATGTCTCTTCGGGTTTAGGGTTTCTATAAGGATTTTCTGGCGGCTGGGTTTATCGGTGCATTTATTATTTTCTGTTGCGGGTTTTAAAGAATTAAGCTGTTGCCCGGCCGAATAAACGAGTGAATAAGATGATTGCCAATATAGAAATATAGGAGGTGCAGATATAGGAAAATCCAAAATTGGTTAACGTGTGATGCGTAAAAGTATTAAAGGTGATTTAGTAAAAGGAGGCTAAGATGGCCCAGTTTCATAGTGTTCTGAGCAGACGTGATTTTATGAAAGGCCTAGGGTTAGCAGGCGCGGGAGTAGGAGCCGCAGCTGCGGTCAGTCCGGTTTTCCGTGATTTGGATGAAATGGCTTCAGCACCCTCGGCACGGGTTAACATGCCCTGGTGGGTTAAGCAGGTAAACGAGACCACCACCCCTATTGATTGGGATGTGCTCCCAACTTTGGGGCCTGCTTATAAAGGCCCTCCCCCTATGGGTTTAATCCCGCCCGCCTATCCGGAATCAGAGATTTTCCGGATGAAGATGGACCGCATTCTGGAAAAATATCCGAATTGGGATAAGGGCGCAAATACACTGGGATTTCCCGGTGCCTCCAGCGATCCTGAATATCCTGATTATGTAGGGGATATAAAAGACAATGCTCTGGTTATGGGAGCTGCCTTGCTTAACATGGGAATGTTCCCCAAAGAGTTAATCATGGCAACCCATGGTGCGTATATGGGTCTGACTGACCACCCCGAAGGCTGGAGGATAATGCCTGCAGTAGAGCAGCGTGGCGGCACCAAGTGGCAGGGAACTCCCGAAGAAGCTTTGAAGATAGTAAGGGCGGCGGTCCGCTTTTACGGCTTTGATGATGTTACTGCCATACCGGTAGATGACCATTTCCTTAAGGTAATGTATGGTGAGAAATGGCTGATAACTCATGGCGCACCCACCACCTTTGAATTTGGTGATGTAGATGATATCGTCTGCACGCCTGCCATACGCCCCACCAAGATTGTTCTGCCTCGCAGGATGAAATGGTTTCTGCAATTTTCATCCCGTCAGCCCGGCGAAGTCACCCGTCATGCCCTTGGGACAACCCAGAATGCCGGCCAGGCATATTACTACACCAGCTGGGTAAAGATAGTTAAGAGCATACAGGACTTCCTGTGGGGTCTGGGATATATCTCGCTGGACAACTGTAATGGTCGTTTTGCACCTACCGGTGCTACCGGTATTTTGGCTGGTGCCGGCGAACTGGCCCGCTGGGGCGGTGTTATGACTCCCAAATACGGTATCTCTGTACGGGTAATGCACGGGGTACTTACCGACCTTCCTCTGGAAGAATGCAAACCTATAGATTTTGGCGGACGCAAGTTCTGTGAGACCTGCGGTATCTGTGCAGATGCCTGCCCGATGGGAGCTATCAGCAAGGATGAGCCCACCTGGGATGCGGCTAAGCCGTACCAGTACGGCGGTTACCTGACCTGGCGCACCGATATGGCAGTTTGTTCTCATTGTCCGGTCTGTCAGGGTACCTGTCCGTTCAATGCCTTTGATAAATCAGGCGTACATGAACTGGTTAAAGGCACTGTTGCAAATACCTCAATCTTCAACGGCTTTTTTACCAGCATGGACAAGAGCTTTGATTATGGGAGAAAGCCGCCTGAAGAATGGTGGAATTCCGAACAGCCGGTAACCGGCATAGACACCTCAATTTAAGGGCAATAATCCGAAAAGGAGAGACAAAATGAATTATCTGATAGGGCTGCTGATAGGAATAGTTATAGCCTTAATAGCATACACGCTTAACCGCAAAGTCAGTTTCAAGTGGTATGACTGGGTTTTGGGTGTGGCCATACTTGGTTTACTGAGTGTGGGTACCCAGCACCTGCTTTCCTCGCTGGCAGGCTTTGAAACCAGCGCTGCCTGGTTTGGGTTTGCAATTTTTGGAGGTTTGGCAGTAGTGCTGGCACTGGTAGAGTGGAGACTGCTTTCCGCCAGGAATAAAGCAGCCTAGAAGTTAAGTTAAGAGCGGGCGGGAGGGCAGCTTCTTTGAATATGCCTTCCTGCCCGTCTGAACCCGTAAGGGGAGGAAGACCGATGAAATGCCTTCATCAAATATCCGCAGTTACAAATCAGGGGATATCAGCCGGTGATTAACACAGAGGGAACACCGGTCTATACCGAGCAGGAGAAAGCCTACTGGAAATCCCTTGCCCGCGAGTACGAAGCCCATCTGGCTGACATGGCAAAGAAACATCCCACCGCCGCCATGCTGGGGGTTAAAACCTGTGTGCGCTGCGGCCAGTGTTGTTACACATATGTTTGCATACCCCGGCCGGAGGAACTGCCTGCCGTAGCGGATTATCTGCATATATCCGTAAGTGAGCTGATTTCCAAATACATGGTAGCCGATACTGAAGATTGCCGGACCTTCTTCCTGCGCTGGGCAAAACACGGGGAAGAAGACATTACCGGGGGGGCGGATTCCGCCCATACGCACCTATGATCACGGGTACTGCATATTCTTTGATGAAAAAGCAGGCAGCTGCCTTATCCACCCGGTACGCCCCCAGGAGGCAAGGTACGTCAAGTGCTGGAAGACCGGTAACGGGCGTGATCGGAGCCAGTGGGGCATGAGCGGCTGGACTAAAGATGATATTTACCGGTTTATACCTGATTTTGATTCCCATTTGCCTCAAGGCATAGGAGCAGATAAATGACAGAAGTAATAGTCTCCTGGAGCGGGGGCAAAGACTGCACTCTGGCCTGTTATAAAGCTATAAAGAGTGGTCTTAAGGTCAAATATCTGGCCAGTATCATCACCCGAAGCACCGGCAAACTCTGGCCGCACCTGCTTACACCGGAAGTGCTCAGGATGCAGGCTGAGGCTATAGGCATACCCCTTCTGGAGTGGCCTTCAGCCACGGAAGGGTACGATGACAACTACCGCCGAATGCTCGGTCAACTTAAAACAGAGGGAATAGAGGGGGTAGTCTTCGGGGACGTCAATATAGGCAACAGTTTTGCCGTAAAGCACCTTAACTGGATAAAGAGCGTCTGCGAGCCTACCGGTATGGACTACCACCTGCCGCTCTGGCAGGACAACCGGGCCACCCTGCTCTCCGAGCTTATAGACTTGGGGTTTGAAGTAAGGATACTGGCGGCAGACAGCACCGAGCTGGGTGAAAGCTGGCTGGGACGGAAGCTGGATAAGGGCATGCTCACAGAGCTTACGATACGCCACAGCCTGTCTCCGAATGGGAATGTGGGGTATTACCATACCTTTGTGACTGACGGGCCTCTATTTAAGTCACGGCTGGTCATAGAGGAATGGGACAGGGTATTTGATGAGCAGGCTCAATTCGGGGGTATGGGTGTCTGGTATATGGACATCAAACGCTGCCGTCTGGAAAGCAAGAAAGCAGAAGCAAGCAATACTTACTCTGTCAGATGATTTCAAAGCGGGTTACATTTATCCGAATTTGAATCACTTTCATTCAGGAATACGGCAGAGCTTTTAAGGTGTACGGGAGTACACAATCCGAGCTGTATTTTGGGTGAGGGAAGGAGGTGGTGTAAAAGAGGATACACGTTTATTTATAAGCAGCAGGTTTTGTCAAAATTAAACTGGAAGGGATCGTTTATGATTAAGAAACACTCCACAGTTTCCCGTAGGGATTTCATGAAGGGACTGGGTCTGGCTGGGGCAGGAATCGGCGCAGCTGCGGCGGTTACTCCTGTTTTTCATGACTTGGATGAACTTATGTCTTCATCTCAGGCAACACTTAGTCGCCCCTGGTATATAAAGAACAGGGAATTCGGGGATATCGGTATAGAGCTTGACTGGAATCTTATCAAACGCAGAGATTTGAGGCAATATGACAACTTTACTATGAAGTATTTGCCGTTCCAGTATCCCGGTGGCCCGCCTGCTTTTATGCAGGGTATGGAAAGCGCTGCCCAGAAAAATAGCGACAGGCTAAAGGAATTGTGGCCTGATTATAAAGCAAGCACCAGAGATCTTGCTTTGGCAAACGCATTAGGTTCAGTTGGTACATTTGGTACTTACGCCTTAAATACTACTCAGGGAGGATGGAAAGTAGATCCGGCTCCTACTCCCGAAGAACTGGGCATCCCCAAATGGGAAGGCACTCCGGAAGAAAACCTTATGATGATAAGGGCGGCTTTCAGCGTAATGGGTCTGGGCCCGATGGTAGGTGTATCCGAGCTGAATGAAAAGACCAAGAACTTTGTCTATGAATATACCGGTGATTCCTGGACCTGGTTACCTCAGGGTCAGCCGAGTGAGCATATTATCTTTGATGATAATATCAGTGAATTTTACCGAACTCAAAATCCCAATACGCTCCACATACCCTCTTCTCACAAATATGTAATCTCAACCCATAACTTGTCTTTAGACGAGCTTACCCGCCGTACCTATTCACCGCTTGGCACACCGGCCGAAGCCATTTCCTACAGCCGTGTTGCCATAGCCAAAAACTTTGTTGAAGAGTTTATACGCGGGTTAGGTTACCATGTGGTTTATGGGCATGCTCTGCAGCCGGCGCTTGTCTGGGACTTTTTGAGTGGTGTTGCCGAACATTCCCGCATGGGTCAGAACGCTGTTTCGCCTGAATATGGTGGCATGATGCGGGCTCATGCTACTTTTTATACCGACCTGCCTTTGGCATTCACCAACCCCACTGATGCGGGCTTAACTAAGTTCTGTGAAACTTGCGGTATATGCGCTGATGCTTGTCCCGTAGGTTCCATATCCCCGGTAGGTACCGATCGCAATTGGGATAACGCTTGCGGTCAGGACTGGGCAAATGACATTCAGAACGGCGGCGCAGAAACTATGTACAATATCCCCGGATACAAGGGGTGGAGGTGCAATACCTTTAGTTGCATGACAACCAAAGCGGCTTGCGGTGCTGCCTGCAAGTTTAGCTGCCCCTTCAATGCTCTCCGCAACGGCAGCTTTATGCACAGTATAGTTAAAGCAACCGTATCAAATACTTCATTGTTCAACGGTTTCTTCAGGAACATGGAAGAAACCCTGAAGTATGGTTATATGGCTAAAGAGCCGTCATCCTGGTGGGAGACACCTGAGGCCTGGTACGTTTATGGCACTAACCCGAATTCTTTACGCCAGTAACAAAAAAGGAGGGAAACCGTAATGGAGAATTTTATACCTTTCATGCTGATTGGGGCTGTTGTTACTGCTGGCCTGTTCGGAGTTATCTCCTGGCTACGTAAGAGCAATATAAAAGTCAGCTGGTACGAGTGGCTGATAGGTATTGTTGGTCTGGGGCTTCTTTTGCTGGCAGTCCAACACCTTTTCGGCGCTATGTCAGAGTTGTTTTCCTATGCAGCCTGGATGGGATTTGCGATTATAGGCATACCGGCTCTTATCCTGCTGGCAATTGCTTGGCAATTAGTTGTTAGGAAAACCAAGAAAGCCTAGGTTTAGTCCTTATCAGTACACATTGAGGGAGGGGAAGCTATATTCCCCTCCTCTTTTTATTTTGCCTGATTTTACCCGGACCTATAAACGAGGGTCTATCAGAACTCGAATTTCCCAGCCAGTTATATATGCCTGAGTAGCCCGCCCTATCAATTTCAAGTCACATTAGTTGCTTTGGCGAAGATCGGGGGGAGGGTTGGTCTCTGTCGAAACACGGAAACTAGGGTTTGTTAATAAGCCGATTAAGTCCGAATGATTTACCCCGCTCCTTTTCCAGTCTAACATGAAACGGGACTCATTTTAGGGGGGCAGGTCAAGGGCTGCTTCTGCTGATTAGTCATATCTTGTCTTAAATAGGCGATACAATTCAATTCTGTAATCAAAAACGAGTATAAGGGAAATACTACAAATCAATTGTGTCTTTTATCTTTAATTTTTTCATACCTGATACCAAAAGTTTCTCCAAAATACCCTTAAACTGGTCAATTTCCTTTTCGTTCAGATCCTGAAATACTTCTTGGAAAAATTCAGGGTTAAAAGATTCCTCACAAATTTGCCGGCCTTTGTCAGTCAGATTAACTCTTATTCTGTTTTTCCATTCTGAATCCTGCTCCAGAGTAACCAGCCCCCTGCTTTGCATTCGTTTCAAATTTACAGCAATGGTGTGCGGTTCTCTAAGGAGCTGGCGGGATATCTGGATTGGAGTTGGAGCTACGGGACTATTTTTTACAACCATAAGAATAGTTGACTGTTCCGGGCTTATATCCAAACGATGCAGGTTTCGCTTAGAGAGTTTGTAGAGAATATTTCTGGTTCGCATGATTATGCCGAACAACTCAATATTTTTATCTTCAAAATCAAAAAGGAAAAAATTAGACATATTCTTAACTCCTTATGATTCTAATTTTAACTGTTAATTTTCTTATATTCAAACTCACTATCCTATTGACTAAGGTGATATAATTTATCTATATAGTAAAACCACATAGATAAACTGCTTCAAAGGTCTTACCGGCAGCCAAATTTGTAACTGCCGATGCAGATAAGGAGGTGAAAATAAGCCAAATCAGTTTGGTATTTCCTACCTAAATAATATGAATGGAGTGTAAATATGAATCAATTCCATAGCACAGTAAGCAGACGTGACTTCATGAAGGGCCTTGGTCTTACAGGGGTAACCTTGGGTTCTGCCAGTGCCTTAAGTCCTCAATTTCGTGATCTGGATGAACTTGCGAACTCAGCTAAGGTAGTTAACAAACGTGGTTGGTGGGTCAAGGAAAGAGACTACGGCAATCCCACCATAGAAATAGACTGGAACTTGATGAAACGCCGTGATTTACGCGGTTTTTCAAACTGGGATTATGCAAGTTTGATGATGGCCTTTCCCGGAGGCCCGCCGGCGTTTAAAGCAAACACTCCGAAACAGGCAGCCGCTGTAACCGCAAAAGCAAAGGAAATCTGGCCTGACTATGCAGGTCCGACTATCCGGGATAAGGCTTTATCAAGTTCTTTTTGGGCATCCGCCTACGGTCATTCCGGATATTGCCGCAGTCAAAATCAGCACGGTATGCCAACGGAAATACCTGCACCCCGTCCCAGTGCAATAAACACACCTGCATGGGAGGGAACACCTGAAGAAAATGCAGCCATGCTCAGGGCTGTTTTCAGTCTTGTCGGGTTGGGGCCGGTAATAGGCACTACTATGCTGGACGAAAAATCCCAAAACTTTATCTGGGAGTATTCCGGTGTAAGCTGGACAGGTGATGAATCCGTTCCAGGCAATAAGCATATTGTTTTGGATTCAGGTATAACCGAATCCTATGTGGATGCGACCAGTTTCCACATCCCCACTTCGCAAAAGTACGTCATCGCAACTCACAATATTTCATGTGACGGGTTTCTGCGCCGCTCTATGGCGGGCGCAGGTTTTTCCAGCACCGAAGAAATGTCTTATGTCCGGGTTGCCTATGCAAAGAGTATTGTGGAGCAGTTTATCCGCGGGTTAGGGTACAACGTAACCTACGGGCATGATCTGCAATCAGCTGTGGCTTGGGATATGTGGAGCGGTGTTGGTGAACATTGCCGTATGGGTCAGGTTATCGGTTCTCCTGAGTATGGCGGTTTGCTGCGCACCCACGCTGTTTTTTATACTGATTTGCCGTTGCCGGTAACCAATCCGATAGATGCCGGGTTCGTCAAATTCTGCGAAACCTGCGGTATCTGTGCTGAAACCTGCCCTGTAGGTGCAATACAGGAACGCGGTATTGATCGTAGCTGGGATAATAATTGCGGCCAGAGCTGGGCTGATGACAAACAGGCCGGCGGCAGCAAGGTAATGTATAACATTCCCGGTTATAAAGGCTGGCGTTGCAACCTGTTCAGCTGTGCATTTACGCCTTGTGCCAGCGCCTGTAAGAGTAACTGCCCGTTCAACGCCATAGGCGACGGAAGCTTTGTACACAGCATAGTAAAATCAACTGTTGCCACCAGCCCGATATTTAATAGCTTCTTTACCAGCATGGAGGGTGTTCTGCACTATGGCAAGCAGGATAAAGATCCCGCATCATGGTGGAATAGCCCTGATGAATGGTTTATCTATGGCACTCATCCTAATCTGTTGAGACAGTAAGCTACTTAAAAAAAGGAGAAAATTGATATGGAGTATTTCATACCCCTTATGCTGGTCGGGGCTGTTGTTGCAGCGGCTCTTTTCGGTATTACCAACTGGCTGCGTAATCGGAATCTAAAGGTAAGCTGGTACGAATGGCTGATAGGCGGCATAGGATTTGCTCTGCTTCTACTGGCTATCCAGCACTTTTTTGGAGCTATGGAAGAGATCTTCCCGTTTGCAGCTTGGATGGGGCTTGCGATTATAGGTGTACCAGCCTTGATACTTATGCTGGTTGCCTGGCAGCTGGTAGCCAGAAGAGCTAAACAATCCTAAGCTAACGAGTAGGAACAGGCATTTTACAAGGAGGGAGTTTACTCCCTCCTTGTTTTATTGTCCCAAAGTTTATTCGAAGCCAGAAATGGGGGTTTATAACAAGTTGAACTCACCATCCTGATATTTACGTACAAATGGGCTGGCTTAATAAGCGAGGGTATATGAATGTCGATATTCGGACGGGAAGTTCGCGGTATCTGATAAATCTTTATCTCGTTTATAAGCAAAATGGCATATATAAAGAGGGGGAGATATCTCCCCCTCTCTTCCAGATATACAAGACATTTTGGATTAGGCTTTCTCAGCCCTTTCGGCTGCCAGCCACCCGGTATTTCGTTGCACCAGCAAATCTATGTCAGGGTGCCATGAACATGAAGTAGCCGTTGTTCTCGGCATTATTCATCATATCCAGTACATCCTTGGCAATAAGCAGCTGATTCTGAGTCCAGGTGCTCATTCCGGTATCTACCAACGCCAGTAGCTGTGCCACTGTGAGCCTGGATGCCCCAAACAAGGTCTCGGCACCGGCAAACTTACTTAGATACACTGTTGCACCCGGCCTCATGGCCGCATCAAGTGCACCACAGGTCTCTGAATCACCGTCAGTTGCACCTATGTATGACTCAAGACTTAGCCAGGCAGCCAAAAGCTGCTTCTGCACCAGTATGCGGGCTTTTTCCTGAGTCATTTTACCTTTTTGGTCAGCTGACAATAACAGGGTATTTATCTGCTCTGCGGTTAGGGTGCTGAAATAGGCGGAATCAGCATTAACCCTGTTAACAATATCTGTAATACAGTCAGTTGACCAGTGGTTATCCCAGTTTCCCCAGTAGCCTATGGTACGCGGTTGCCACTGGAAGATAGTTACCGTCCAATCGTCGGTATCCCTGTCAGCGGCACCGGTGGCATCAGTACCTACAGCGGTAGCTATATTGGTAAAGAATAGCTCCGTAATACCTTCACAGACAATCAGGTCTGAACCAGTGAATGTCCATATTTCACCCGGCTCCAGATACCCGTTGCCGTTAGTATCGCCACCGGTAAATACCAGCCCGGCAATCTGGTCATCAGTCAGGTCAACATCCAGCGAACAGTTGCCGATATTTGTCAGAGTATAGGTATAGTCGGCATCCAGTTGCTCAAAGTAACCCGTATTAGCCGGTCCTGTCTTGTCCACCTCTATGTTCGGGGTATGCAGTATTGGAACACTAAAGGTGTCTTCGTCAGTGACTTTGGTGGTATCCCAGTATCCCTCGGCCGTTGCAGTATTATCTACCGGCCCGGCAGTGAACCATGGTACCAGATAGCTGCCGGTAAATACCCATACTTCAGTCAAGTCCAGCAGACCGTCGGTATTGTCATCACCGCTCTGGTAGGTAACCGGAGAAACCAGATTATCCACTACAGCCACAGATGAAAGCGGCACATTGCCGGTATTGGTGACGGTATAGGTGTAATCTATAGTTGTATTTTCAGTAGTAGAAACGGGTAAACCCTCTTTCTCTACCTGAATACCGGGGTCAGCTACAAATTCCTCATAGCCCACATCCAGTTTAAAGATTAACCCACCCGGATTATATTGATAATATGGGCTAAGTCTGAAGGCGGGAGACGGGCTGTTGCCGTCGTCTGACCAAAAGTATTCATTGGCCGCCAGAATTGTAATGGTATTTTCACCATTTACCAGCATGGTATCCGGCACCGCAATATGCCCTACAGTTTGCCACCCGGTGGTAGCCACATAGGCTTCATGCAGGTTCGTAAGCTCCCATCCGGCTACTTTGGCGGCAGAAGAACGTGCCAAAAAGACGCCGTTTATAAATACTTCCCAGCAGTTATCTGCCGTTATATGCAAAGTACCTGCTTGAGGTGTGCCGTCAAGGGTAAAGTGCTGTTCAAATACCACTACCCGTCCGTTGGTATAGGCGGCTGCATCATACAGGGGGTTGCTGACATCATAGCCGCTTGTACCTTCGGCTCTCTGGGTTTCCCATATCCAGTCAGCTCCGGGATTAGTGGATTGAAAATACAGACTGGTTCCGGTATCCCAAACCGAGCCCAAAATATCAGGCGGTTCGGTCACATAACCGGTAGGATATGGTTTAGGTTCCTGAGCGAGCACCGCACTGAGAGGTGAACCGCTTAGGTCAACGTATACTGATCCCCCTCCAGCCTTATTGTATACGCCTACAATCTCAGTTGAAGTGCCGCTGCTGATAGATACATTTACTATCGCCGCGCTTACAGGCACAGCGGAAAACAATCCCAAGCTTACCAGAATTGAAAGTGAAAGCAATATTGATAGTGCTCTTTTCATAATAAGCTCTCCCTCCTTTGAATTGCTATCTATGTACTACCGGCAATCTCACTTAATTCAGAGCACCTCCTTATAAGCATCTCTATAATTTGACCAAAAACAAAACCGACCCCTAAAGGGCCGGTTTCACTATTAGCTCCCCGCTATCCGAGTGAACCACATATGGGTAGCGGCTCAACGCTTCCCCTTAATTTTGCTGATTCCAATACCATTATTGGCCTGCAAAAGATGCAAAGTCAATATAACTGATACTATATTATCATTACTATACATTACCACTGCTATATCCTGCCCGGTTCGTTATCCATAGCCCTTAATAATTTAACCGGATACCCATATGCGTTTGTCACCTCTCGGTTTTAAAGAGTGCGGCTTAGGTACTAGGGCAAAATAGGTGGGGAAAACCGGCAACTACGGGGTAATGCAAGCTATATAGAGTTAAATTATGCAAACATACCGAAAAAATTTCTGATGGCAGAGATGACCTGCCCCTTCCAAGAATGAGTTCAGTTTCATGTTAGACGGGGAAATAAGAAAGGGGATGGCCGGGCTTTCCGGATACTTAATATCATCGATAAATATACTCGTGAGTATCAGCCATAACAATCAACCGGCAGTTGATTTCAGAAGATGTCATAGACCAACTCTTTAACCTATTTGTCCTGAGGGGTATCCCGGAACATACCCGGTCGGACAACGGGCCCGAATTTACCGCCAAAGCGATACGGAAGTGGCTGGTCCGACTTGGCTTCAAGACTCTTTTCATAGAACCCGGCTCTCGTTGGGAGAATGGCTACATTGAATCATTTAACGGCAAACTGCGGGATGGGCTGTTGAACTTGGAGATCTTTACTACGCTTGCCGAAGCTCAGGTATTCATTACCGACTGGAGGATGCAGTACAATCAAGTCCGGGCTCACAGCTCGCTTGGTTATCGTCCTCCGGCACCGGAGACAATAATGACAGCGGTCACTACTTTAAAAGTGGTATCACTATTTGGGGGGTAGGCCAAAGTTTAATCTACTTGCTTTTTGGATGTTGATTTATAATTTGTTAACTTTTTAGATTTATCAAAAGCTAACGGTAGAAGGTGATCTCTGAAAATTGAAAGGGAATGAATTATATAATCTTTTTCTTCGTTTGGTAAAACGCTTAGCAGGGTTTGGTTTAGTTGAACAACGTCCCTGCTTGCACGGGTAAATACATCTCTGCCCTGCTGGGTAATTTCAATTCTGACCATGTTTTTTTGCTTAAGATCTTTATGTTTGGTAATAAAACCATCTTTTTCCAACCGGCCTATTATTGCCGAAACAGCTGCTGGCTCATAGACAGTAGCCTTGGCGATGGCATGAGGTGTCGGATTACCGTTAAAATTGCTTATCTCATGCAGGATTGCGAATTTTTCCAGAGTGATTTTAGATTTCCTTAATTCGCGTGTCCATAGTTTGGAAAGCAGATGGTGAGATTGAAAGAGTAAGACTTTCAAGTACCAATTAGATTCTATTGTTGATTTAGGTGACATATTTATTATCCGAGTATCTAATTTTCTTGATATATACGAGGATATCAGATAGGCATGTATTTAGTCAAAAATTAAGCACAAAGTACTACGCCATTTGGACGATGAAATATCCTAACTATAGCGAGGTGTTGCAGCATATAGGAAATAGCACTTTTTAGATCTCTGATTGTGTAGTAAAACAAATCATAAAAGGAGGATTGCCAAGTGAATATATCTCATTCAACATTATCTAGGCGTGACTTTATGAAAGGCCTTGGTCTGGCCGGAGCCGGACTGGGTGCGGTTGCCGCATCAGCACCGGTATTTCATGACGTGGATGAATTAACGTCCTTGGGTTCAAATGTTAATAAATATCCGTGGTATGTTAAAGAGAGGGATTTTAAAAATCCCACAGTAGAAATTGATTGGGATACTCTGGAACGCCCTAATGCCAACAATTTCAAATCTCACCCCAGACCTAGTGCCGCTGATTTTACAGCAGCAGGCGTGGTTGGCGGCAATATGACAGACCTGGAAACCCCTGCCGAAGCATTAGCGCTTTATGATTATTGTGAAAAAGAATTTCCCGGCTGGGACAAGGGTTATGCCGGTGCAGGCGATATCCGTTCTACTGCGCTTGATAATGCTTGTAAATTTATGATGATGGGGCAATGGCCTGCCGAAATATATCAGGGCGGCAAACGCATAAACGTGCGCAATGCTATATTAGCAGCCGGTGGTACCGCCACTTTCAGCTCATTTTTAGGCCCTCAGGCTGCCACTACCATTCGTCCTCAGGACTTTGGTGCTGCTAAATGGCAGGGTACACCGGAGGAGAACTTTAAAACTCTGCGTAATGCCTTCCGTTTCTTAGGCTGTCAGGATGTTGGTTGTGCCGAAATTGACAACGATACTGTTAAATTCTTCCACAAAATAAAGGGCGCCGGCAGCGGCTTCAATACCGGGGAAGCAGGCGGCAAACAGATTGCATTTAAGGATATAGATGAAGCCTATGAAACGGCAGATGAGTATGCCATACCTAACAAATGCAAATATATTATTACTTTTACTGCCCGCCAAAGCTTTGAGGGTACCCGCCGTCAAGCCGGTATTACCGAGAGTTTTTCTGTTTGGTACTGTTACGCCCGTTATGTCAAGATGATCTGCCACATGCAGGAATTTATCCGCGGTTTGGGCTACCAGTGCTTGAATATGAGCGGCTTGTACTTTTCAAATCCCTTATCGGTTATTACCGGTCTCGGCGAACATGGGAGGAGGTCTTCCCCTGCCATTCACCCCAAGAATGGCACTACCAATAGGGCTAATGGCTGGGCACTTTTAACAGATTTGCCTGTAGCACCCACTAACCCCATTGATTTTGGGGCATACAAATTCTGTGAGACCTGCGGTATTTGTGCTGATGCCTGTCCGTTTGGTCTTATCCAGAAGGGTGAGTCAACTTGGGAGAACCCTGCTGCGGCTAAAAATGGATTGGCACAAGGCCAGTTTAAGGGTTGGCGGACCAATAATACAGATTGTCCCCACTGCCCCACTTGTCAGGGTACCTGCCCCTTTAACTCTACCTCGCAATCTTTTATCCATGATATGGTAAAAGCTACTACTACCAATCTTCCCATGTTTAACGGGTTCTTTGCCAACATGGAAAGGTTTATGGAATATGGCCGTAAACCGCAGTGGGAGTTCCGGGATATAGAACAACCCACCTATGGTTTTGATACCACGGCCTAGTAAAGTGAAAGGATAAGAATATGTATTTTATAGGTTTAGCTGTTGGAGCTGTATTTGCCCTGTCTATTTACTGGCTCATCAAGCAAAATAAGAAGATTACCTGGTGGCAATGGCTGATTGCCCTAATCGCTACGATTGCTCTTTTTGCGGCTGTCCAGCACTTCTACGGCTCGCTGGCCGAAAATGATACCAAAGCTGCTTGGGTAGGCATGGGTATCTTTGGCATTATTGCAGTGATTTTAGGAGTGGTTGACTGGCGTCTGATAGCCGGAAACAAAGAAAAAGTTTAATCAAAAGTCTTTCAGGTTCAATAAGCGGGGGATTTAATCCCCCGCTTATTTATTTGTGGAAAACGTAGCTTAGACACTGAGGCAAGAGTTTATCAGATACCTCGAACTCTCTGTCCAAATATTTACGTTCAAATGGCCTCGCCTATTAAGGCCAAGTCACGTTTTTAGCTTTGTTAGAGACGGGGGGAGGGTTGGCTGCGGTCAGAAACACACGGGGACTGGAGTTTGGCTAGTCGTATTCCCTCAATAAAATTTAAACAGTTTAAGTTGCGGGGTATTTAATTAAACTAAAGGGTGCGGCTTAAGCCGCACCCTTTTTATACGTTTTTAAACAAACATCAGGCAAGGATTAACAGTCTGGTTTATGCAAAATGCAAATATCGGTCTACCAGCTTCTGGATTTCATCATTTTTACCGTAGAACCTCTGACTAAGGTCATTGTCATTGTATGACTTCAGAATTTTTGCCAAGCCATCAATTACAGTCGGCGGGAATACGTTGTCCTTCTCGTATATCTGGCGGTCTTTTATAAGGCATTCCGCCGAATCCCAGCAAGAAGAAGGCAATTGGGGGAGCGCCTGCTGGATTTGGTTATTTTCGTCAGCGAAAATATTAACATCAACATAAAGTTTTTTGGCTAACTCTAAGGCATTTTCCATCTCAAGCCCATGCCGGGCGGCAACGGCTAGCCCTGCCATAAGCAGGTGAATATTCGCCGATCCATCCGGGCAACGGAATTCTACTGTTTGGCTGTCGCTGAAGGCGGTGGGCTCGTCTGTTTCCTGCGGATTGGCATCCTTTGCCATATTTCCCACGTTTAACCAGCCTAGAGGCACACGCACCAGAACAGAGCGGTTGCGGTCACCCCAGCATATATTGGTAGGAGATTCCTGGTGGGGTACCAGTCTGAGGAATGAGAGCGGGACAGTGTTTCCAAGGGCAGTTAGTGACGGAGCCAGTCTTAGGTAACCGGCAATGGCCTTGCGTGCTGTTTCGCTGAGACCACCACCGTTAATCAGTGCATTTGTGCCATTATTCATCAATTTGGTATGTACATGCAGGCCGCTTCCAGCGTGGCCAACCAGAATTTTTGGTGCAAATGTTACCACAACCCCGTGTTTGTGCCCCATCATCCGCAGTATCCACTTGGCAATAACCAGCTGGTCGGCGGCGTCTTCAACTGGCACAGGCAGAAATTCTATCTCATTCTGTTCCATCTCGTGCTCTTCGTTAAATATGTGACCAACCTCAGAATGGCCGTATTTTATACGGCCTCCCGCCTTGGCTATTGCCTGCATTGCCTCGTATCTTAAGGTTTCCCACTTGCAGAAAGGGGCTGATTCCTGGTAGCCCTTTTGGGTTGTAGCGGGATACTGGTTTTGTTTATTTGCTATCACGTAGTATTCCAGTTCACCCATAGCTTGAAAAGTCAGGCCGGTGCTTTTCAGCAACGACTGGTTGGCTTTTTTAAGAATATTCTCAGGGGAACTCGGCAGAGGAGTGCCGTCTTTCGTATAGTACGAACATAACAGTTCGAGTGTCGGTGTAGTCGAGAACGGGTTAACAAAAGCAGTTTTGTAGCGAGGAACAATATACAGGTCACTTGAAGCTGAATCAATGTACGAAAAGAGGCTTGAACCGTCAACTCTTTCGCCGGCGGACAATACCCTGTCCAGTTGCGGCTTGCTACTTATTACAAAATTTAAGGTTTTTAAGCGACCGTCACCACCCAGGTGCCGAAAATTAACAGCTTTAATGTTATTGTCTTCTATAAATTTTATCAGGTCTTTTTTAGTGAATTCTTCGGGAGGTTTTCCTAAATGCTGAATTACCGGGTTTGGGTTTAGGGCTATGCTATCATTTACCATATTTCCATTGTTCCTTTTCAGATAATTTTAATGATAATTGCTGTGAAATTTTATTATTGTTCTCTTCTATCACATCTCCTATTAAATCCGATAAGGAGTTGTATATATCACTTTCAGCAATTTGCCGGCTTGATAATGACCTTTTGAACAGTGCTTGAACTTCAAACCGATCTAACCCAAGTTTAGTCATACGTTTCTCCTTTGGAATTTGTCTCGGCAGGATAAAATGTTTAGTACAGCCAGTAAAATTGACAATAAAGGGTTTGCCTATTTTTTACAAACTTCGCGCTGGGTGCATGTGTTTTTGCTCTTTTAATACCCCCTTAGATAAGCATTGTCACTCAGGTGCATAATAGAAATCTTAATCTCAAGAGCTGATTCTGAAGTGTCAATAATTCGCTCTATTGGTCTTGAGCCTGATTTATGTAAACTTATGGCATACGGTATATGAAATTAGAAGAAGGATAAGGAATAGGAAGAATTCCCTGTTCCTCTCTTTTATACATGTACATTTACCCATCATGCCTGCACCGGCAGGAGAGTTCAGAACCTTTGGAAGAGGAAAACAGTCAGGCTGCCTTTGTGGCCAAGCAAGGTGGGGATAAGCCGAAATTTGTTCCAAGACGTATTTTATTGGTTTCGGGCGCCAGTCACTCTCCATCTTTAAATTGACTCTGTTAAGAGTATCTGGTATTCTCCTTATTGAAAATACTGGAATAATACCTATATAATGCCTATAATATATGAGTAATATTGAATGAATCTTCAAGAGAATAATAATTCTCCGGCAGTTTACCCTGTATCGGGCAAGCCTCAGGATACTGGTTCTTGTCTGAAGCCGATTCCGCTAACTGTTGAAGGTCAAACTGATGAAGTTGAAATAGCTTTGCGGGAGCGGGTTAAAGAACTGAACTGCCTGTATGGCATTTTTCAGCTGGCAGAGCGCCACCATTCCTCTTTAAACCGATTCCTGTTTGAGCTTTCCAATTTTCTACCTAATGCCTGGCAGTATCCTGATATCACCAAAGCTAAAATAGTTTTTAGAGGACACTCCTTTTTATCCACCGGTTTTCAGATTAGCAAATGGAACCAATCCTCTCCGGTTTTGTTAAATGGCGAACTGATGGGTGAGTGTACTATTTACTACACCGAGGAGCGCCCTGTTATTTACGAAGGCCCATTCCTTAAAGAGGAACGGATTTTGCTCAATAACGTTGCCGTGCAGATTGGCAATTTAGCTGGACGTATTGCCATAGATGAGGAATTGGAGGAGATTAACCGCCAGCTTAAACTGGAGCGACAGGCGTTACAGGAAGCAAATACGGCTTTGAAGGTTATTTTGTCTCGGGGTGAAGCTGCTCGGCAAGACATATATAATGATATCAACCAGAACGTTGACAAGATATTAAAACCTATTCTCCTGTCATTGGAGGCTCAACTTCCTCCTTCACAGAAGATCTATACCCAGCTGATTCTTTCGAATTTGGAGGGAATAAGTTCCTCCTTTGTGACAAGCCTAACTGGAGTTTGTAACTGCCTGTCACCCGTAGAGATTGCTGTTTCCAATATGATCAAAAACGGGCTAACTACCAAAGAAATTGCCAGTTTGAGGGGTGTTTCGGCCGCTACCATAAACCGTCATCGTGAGAATATCAGGCGCAAGTTTAAAATTATCAATCAAAGTGTCAATCTGTCGACTTTTTTGCAGTCTAATCTGAATATTTTGGAATAACTGATATTATAGCTATTCTTCTGGTTTAGGTTGTTCTTAACGGTTACGGGTCTATAGTATTGTCTAATCAGTTTTGAAGATAAGGATTACTCGAAACCAAATCCTTAGCAGGATATATAGTTTTGTAGCTACACTTGGGGTGTTTAACTTGACTGGTACCTCTGCTTCTGGTCATACAGTATTTCTTCGGAGACCTTACGGGCTTTTCTCCTTTGCTGTATGGGTTGGGCTTATGATACCGAGTATACCCGCTATTATTACCCCGTTTTTACTCAGATATAGAGATAGAGGTCTCTCGGACATCTATACTCCCCGTCCTGATATTTACGTTCGAATGCCCTCGCCTATTAAGGCCAAGTCACGTTTTTAGCTTTGGTGGAGACGGGGGGAGGGTTGGCTGCGGCCTGAACTGCGGATGGAGTTTGTTATTCTTGAGGGCTATATGGCTTTTTGAATGTGAAATCTGTAAGCTATTTGCGCTCTATTTGCTGACACTTTCAGTATAGACATGGTGGGATAGATTTTATACCTCGTCTGTTTTATATTTCCACATAATTTGTAATGAGATTGTGATAAAATAAGAGGGAATTGGAGGCAACCATGGTGGAAACCGTGAATTCTGATAATTTGAAGGGCCTTTGCCATTCTGCAGCAAATGATCAAGGATATTTGATATCTCAAATGAGCCAGCCGGAGCTGGTTTCTTTACTTGATAATACGATATACTCATGGAATCACCGGGAAATTCGCCCGTCACATATTTTATATATTATAGAGCATGTTAACCAAAGGTTGGGAACTCTTGATAAGGCGTATTTGAATGCCGAACCGGTTTCGGTGTGCTATTTTTCAGCACTTCAAACTGTAGGAGCTTTACTGGTTCAGACATATCTGGAGACAAAAGGATTTAAAACTGAACTTCACGGTATAACCGCCAATACCGATTTGGAATTGCTCATTAATAAATGGAATTGTAAAAAGCCGGATAGCATAGTTTTTAGTTTTTCTGCATTTCAGTTTATTTACAGCATTCAATCCTATTCAGATGAATTATTGAAAATAACCGACGATATATTCGCAGGCGGAGTAGTTTTTAATTTGGACGAATCTTTAAAGGATCTTCTACCCAGGTTTGTTTTTCCCGCGGATTTAACTGATTTGGCGAAATTGATTGATGGCAGATATTTATGCAAAAGCAAAAAATCGGAATAATCACCTGTGCTTCGATTCTTGACCAGGTCAAGGCTTGTCCTGTAACCAGCGAACATAAAATATATCCTCTGGCACCCTGCTGCCTGTTTTCCATCTCCCCGGATCTTCTAAAACATATTTTTAATGAGGCTTGCCTTAATAATGACGGGGCGTTGCTTATTTATGGGAACTGTCACCCCAAATTACAGCAGATATTAGCAGGATATGAAGATCGTATCATTAAACTTAAGGGTGATAATTGCTGGGAAATGATGTTGGGTGCAGAGATTGCTCAGGATTATCTGGCAAAGGGCGAATGGCTAGTCAAGAATACACTCTGTACATCTCTTAGAAAAGAAGTATTTGCATCTTATGGAGCCAACAGAGCCGAAGGCAACTTGATTCATAACTGCCACACGAAAAAGATAATCGCATACAAATTTGAACCTGATAGCCCCAGAGAAGAGGAAGTGGCTTCGTTTGCAAAAGCGTTTGATGTGCCCTTTGAGATTAAAGAAGGGGATATTTCAAGTTTCAATGATACATTGCTCCATGGATTAGATAGTGTCAAAGAGTTGATATCTAGAGATATAACCATCGGCGACAAGCGAATACTTGCCAGAAACGAGCTTAAGGAATCTGCCGTAAGCGAAGCATATTTTAAATTGGATGTTGTCAGTAATGAACTGCTCTTTATCAGTCCTCAGATAACCCATTTATTAGGATATACACCTGCTGAGTTTGAATATTTGTATATGTCAGACCACGAAGGCACTATGTATGCAGATAAGGAAACCTATCTGCGGGTATCCGAAGAAAGGTTTACATATTTTTCCAAGTGCTTGATGCGTGGTATTCAGCAGCCGGCTTCTATTGAATATCAGGTCAGACATAAAAATCAGACAAAATTGTGGCTGAGGGAAAGTTTCCAGCCCAAATACGATGATGACGGAACATTTGTTCCTTACTTCACAGGTAAGCTGGAGAATATAACTGTTTGGAAGGAAGCCGAGGACCATCTTCAAAAATCTTATGAAAAAGAGCTTCAACTTAGGGTAGCGCTCGAAAAAGAAGCCCAGAAGCGGATTTATTTTACATGGGCACTTGTCCATGAATTAAGAACACCACTTACCCCTATAATTTTGGCCAGTGATGCATTGCACAGTGTTGCAGTGGATAATAAACTCAAATCACTGGTAAATAATATCAATAACGGTGCCAGCGAACTTAATACCCGTATAAGTGAGTTACTGGATTTGGCTCGGGGTGAAGTGGGTATTTTAAAATTTGTTCATGAGTCATTTGATTTTAATGCTGTTATCCGCGAAATTAGCGAGTTTTTCATGCCTGAAATCAGGTTGCACGAACAGAAGTTTTCAGTTAAATTGGAATCCGGATTACCGGAAGTATCGGGAGACAGAGGCCGGATTAAACAGGTAGTTTCCAATTTGCTTGAAAATGCTATTAAATACTCTGGTAATGGATCTGAAATAAACATACAAACAGCTTTAGCGGGGCAGGAATTTTTGTTTACCATTTCAGATTCAGGTCCTGGTATACCTGAGGATAAGCTTGAAAATATTTTTGATCCTTACAGATGCGGCAACGAACTGCATCCAAGCGGATTAGGTTTGGGGCTTGCCCTTTCAAAGATGATAATTGAGAAACATTCAGGGAAGATATGGGTTAGCAGTGTAAAAAATAGCGGCTGTTCGTTCTCATTTACCTTACCGAAAGTATGAGTGTCATTAATTAATATGAAATTACTGATAATTGAAGACGATCCCCAGATAATAGATGCTATTTCCAGTGTCCTGAAGATAGTTTGGTCAAATATCCGTGTTTTATCTAGTACCAGCGGGAAAGGGGGAATTGAGTTAGTTGAATCTCAGAATCCGGATGCGGTTTTATTGGATCTGGGATTGCCGGATATAGACGGGTTTGATGTGTTAAGGCAAATACGGGCATTTTCTTTAGTCCCGATAATTATCATAACGGTTTGTGAAGATGAAAACATTTTAGTAAAAGCCTTTGAGCTGGATGCGAATGATTATCTGGTAAAACCATTCCGTCAGTTGGAATTGATTGCCCGTTTGAAGGCCTCTATGAAAAAGCGCCGTTTTATGGAAGAAGATTTATCTGTAACCTCTGCCAATATACATTTTGGAAGAACTGTTCAGGAAGTATATGTGAACAATAAAAGGCTGTTTTTAACCCAGACTGAAGGAAGACTTTTGTATCAGCTTGTTTCCAAAGTAGGCAAGGTTATAACCGTAACCGAACTATCGGAGGTGCTTTGGGGAGATTATATACCCGGTGCTTCTGATAATATCAAAAATTATATCTGCCGTCTTCGGCGAAAGATGGAAGAAGATCCTGCCAATCCTAAAATAATACTGAACCATCATGGTATCGGGTACTCTATTCCCGTTTAAATTTGAATCTCCGCATATATCCCCCTGTTTACTAAACAGTTACTATTAAATACTTAACTGGTATGTATTTCTACCCCTTGCGTTACGCCCTGTTTTATATCATTAGAGTACTAAAAATCTAATGGAGGGTGTAATGGTAAAAAGTCATTCAACACTGAACCGCCGCGACTTCATGAAAGCTTTGGGCTTTGTTGGAGCAGGAGTTGGGGCATTGTCAGCTGGTAGCCCTGTCTTCAAGGATTTGGACGAAATGGCCTCTGCAGGTTCCAGTAATAAGAGGGCATGGTGGATTAAAGAGGTTGATACTCCTACCATCGAAATTGATTGGGATATGCTGAAACGCCATGATGCCACTACTATACCTCAAGTTGCGTATGCCAGTTTTGTAGGGAAAGATGTGGCTGCTGCTCAGGGAGCAAAACAGAAAGCAGACCGTAAACAATGGATCGCAGAAGATAAATCTGGTTATACCCTGCGTGATTATGCACTCTTTGATGCGGCTGCTTATGGCTGGCAGGCAGGTTTTTCACATGACTTTCTCGGGGATACTACAGTTACTCCTTATGGCATGGGCAGCCCATCTGATCTCGGTTTGCCTGCTTGGAATGGCAGTCCCGAAGAGACTACCGCTATGATTCGTCAGGCCTTCCGTTTTCTTGGCACAGGCACTATTTCCATAGTAGAACTGAATGAGAATAATAGGAAACTGGTTTACGGCGTAGATTGGGACGGTAAAGCTATTGTTTTTGAAAACGTGGAAAAAGCTTACGAGACGGATAAAAAACGTGTGATACCTGAGAAATGCAGGTATGCAGTTGTGTTTTCTATGCCCATGTCAGAGGAGATGAACAAACGTGCTCCTACATTGCTGGGTGATGCAACAACCGCACTTTCCTATTCATTGAGCACGCTGTTTCAAATACGAGCTCAAAGATTTTTCCGTATGTTAGGCTATCAGGGTCTTGGCAGTTTCACCTATGTAAATAACACCAGTATTAACCCTGCATTGGCTGTTATAAGCGGTATGGGTGAGCAGGGGCGTCTGGGACAGTGTGTTTTCCCTGAATATGGCACTATGGCTAGGTTGGGAAGTGTCATCACAGATTTGCCATTGGTGCCGGATAAACCGATTGATTCCGGTGTCTGGAATTTCTGCAAAACATGTAAACTTTGCGCTTCTCATTGCCCTTCGGGTGCTCTTAATCCGGATGATGTTCCTTCCTGGGATGTGAAATACTCCGGTAATCACCCCGGTAAGAAAGTTTACCATTGTGACGGTATGAATTGTCGCGGTTACTGGTATGACCTGACCAGCCTTTGTTCCATATGTGTTGCTAGCTGTGTCTTTGCAAAGAAAAACAAAGCAGGTATTCATGACATTATTAAAGCTACAACTGCCGTAACACCGGCCTTCAATTCGTTCTTCAGAACTATGGATCAGGCCTTTGGTTACAAGTATTCCAACAGAGATCCGGAATCTTGGTGGGATATAAATGGTGAGCCTATGTTTGGTATTGATTCAAGGTACTAATCTTAGGAGTTTAGTTCGATTGATTTGCTAATATAATATTAGTACAAAATGAGGAGTGATTATATGTGGTTTATCATGGGGACCGTTGTCGGTATCGTAATACTGGGTTTGTTTTGGTTAATAAAACGGAATAACCTATCTCTTACCTGGTATGAATGGGTAATCGGAATAGCAGGCTTTGCACTGATGCTGCTTACTGTTCAGAATTTTATAGGAAGCTTTCTGGAATATGAACCTAGAGCGGCTTATATGTTCCTGTTGGTTACCGGATTACCATCACTTGTTCTGCTGGGAGTAGCCTGGCAGTTGGCTGCTAGAAGGGTAAAGAAAGCCTAAGCAGAGTTTATAAATCATGCTGAAGCGGAGGATTATGTCCTCCGCTTTTTTATTTTCTTCAGGCTTAGTAAAACGCCCATGGATTTTTAACGTAATTGCAGTGTACCTTCGGTTAAATGCACCCCAATATTCCTCCCTTGAGCTTATATTGCATGTGTCACTAAATACTTATTAGTTAAAAATAGTACATATTTGTCTAAAATTCTAAGCATAATGGCTTAGTTAAAATACGCTATTTGGCTGATATAGTAATAGAATAAAGTCATTATAATAAAGATAGTAAACAACTACATAATACTAAAGAAATAATAGGTTGAACACAGGTACAAAAAAGATTTCACTGGATAGTATACAGGGATATTTGAGATTCTACTGCTAGAGAGGTCAAGTTGGTATTTGGTTTTTGTACAGGACCTTTGGTTGTGGTGGTTGATTAGTAGGTTTGAGTAAAATCTGAAAACTCTTAGTCAATATGGATTTTGCCTATAGTAGGCAAGTATTCCCCCTTGCTTATTTTTCAGTCATGCGGAAAATCAAAAAACAGCTTACGCCTTGGTTTGTTTCTGATTAAGCAAATATTTAACAAAGAGATTAGTTAACGATTATACACACATATACAGCCATATCCCTTAATAAAAGGTCTGATAGATATAACTGAAGTGAGGAGGTGATCATCTGGCAATTGGCGTTCGGGAAAGACCGAATGGCTCTTTAGAAAGACCTTGGAACCATATTTAAAAAGGAGAACCAAATGAGTAAGTTTCACTCAATGGTAAGCCGCCGTGATTTCATGAAAGCCATTGGTATGGCTGGAGCAGGTGTTGGTGCTGTAGCAGCCACTACTCCCGTCTTCCATGATTTGGACGAGCTTATGTCATCCTCTTCGGTAACACCGGCCAAGCGTCCCTGGTGGGTCAAGGAGCGTGAGCTTTTTAACCCTACCTCTGAAATTGATTGGGACTTGATGCAGCGCTTTGACAGGAAGAATGAGGCTCATTCCCGCCGTATTGCTACCATGTACAGGTCTGTTGAAACTATTGATGCGGCCGCAGTTACCCAGAAAAAGATAGATGCAGATCGTATAGCCAAACAAACCCCTGGTTTTGATACTAAATATCAGGCTCTTAAAGCCGGATACAGCGGCAGTACGGAATCACCTGCCTGGGCTTATCCTGGTATCGTAGATGAGGCTGACTGGGCCAAGACCCCTGAGGAACTGGGTATGCCCAAATGGTCGGGTACTCCGGAGGAAAATTCCCGGTTGCTGTACGCCGCCTTGCGGTATTACGGTGCCATGTTTATCGGTTATGCCGAAGTGGAAGACAAATGGCGGAATAAACTTTTCGTGAAAACAACCACTGATGCTGTACGAAATTGGACATGGACCCCCCAGAATCCTGATCCGCCGGAATCTGATGAATTACGCTATGTCTATGAAAATGTTGATCAGCCTTATTCCGAACTGCGAAAAGGAAGTACCGGCAGAAGTGCCGGCAAACATGTTATTCCTTCTAAACCTCTTTGGCTGATAACCATTGCCACCGGTGCTTGTATGGAAGCTACCAAGACACTTGATTCCACTATAAGTAAATCCAACAGCAGTACCGCTGATAATGGGCATGAAGCCCTAAAGGTACGCACCTTTAACTTTGTGCGGGCTCTGGGTGGTTGGAGAGCTTTCGGAGACGGCGGTCACCAGACTTCCGAATCCAACTTCAGTGCTGCCATGATCTTAACCGGTCTAGCTGAAAATTCACGTCAGGGCAACTATTGTCTTACTCCTGAAACCGGTCCTAACCATATTCCCTTTACCATGCTGACCGATTTCCCCTTAGTACCTACTAAGCCCATTGATGCCGGTCTGTTCCGCTTCTGCCACTCCTGCAAGAAGTGTGCAGATGCCTGTCCGTCACAGTCCATCTCTCATGCAGATGAACCTTCTTGGGATGTACCAGACGTAGACGGCAAACCCAGAGTATTCTGCAATCCCGGTCACAAAGGCTTCTGGCCTGACATGGCGGGTTGTAACTACTACTCCAAGGGTGGCGGTACCAGCGGCTGCTGGGTGTGCTATGCCAACTGCACCTTCAGTGAAGACAAAGCCGCCATGATGCATAACATTATCCGCGGTACTGTCTCTACCACCAGTTTGTTCAATGGCTTCTTCTCCAGTATGAGTAACACCTTTGGTTACGGACCTTATGAATCACCAGAGGTATGGTGGGATATGTCCCTACCGGCCTATGGCTTTGATAGTACTATTGGTGCCGCCAAGGGCGGTTACAGCAAATAAACGGGAGGTAATTAGATATGTGGTTTTTCATCGCCCTGATTGCTGGCGCTGGAATTATGGGTTTGGCCTGGTTGCTGAAAATCAAAGGCGTCAAACTCACCTGGTATGAATGGCTTTTGGGCATTGTGGGCTTTTTCCTGGTGCTTATGACCATTCAAAACTATTTCGGTTCTGTGGCCGAATATGAGCAGGAAGCGGCCAATATGTTCCTGCTGGTACTGGGTTTGCCCGCAGTTGTGCTACTGGCACTGGCCTGGTCTTTGGCTTGGCGCAGACGCTCAGCCACTTAAACGGGTGTTTAACAGTCTCCCCTGAAGCCGTTAAAAAGCCTCAGGGGAGACACTGGGTAACACACAAAATGATATGGCAATCAGATTTAGATCTTCATATAAAATCAGTGAGGGAATATGTACACAATGAATAAACCTCTACGGATGGATAGAGGAATTGATATTGGCATTCTTAAGTCAGAGCTGAAAAAGTATCTGACTGAAGAAGAACACAAACACAAGGGCAACATAGTTGGTAGTCAGAAGGTCTGTAAGCAGTGCGGGTTTTGTTGCCTTAGACAGCCCTGCGTACCTACCCCTAACGAATTTAACAAGGTTGCTAGTTATTTGAATATGACCCCTTTGGAGCTTGCCAGCAGGTATGCCGTAGTAAACGAAAGTGAAAAAGGTTTTTATATGTTATGGGCCAGGGAAACCCAAGCTGATATGGTAGGCAAATATTTACCTTTCCACCGTACTTATGACCGGGGGTACTGCATATTCTTTGATAAGGATATCCACGCTTGCATGATACATGATGTACGTCCCAGAACTGCCAAAGACACCAAATGCTGGGAAAAGAAGAAAAAAGATTTTAATGCAAACTGGACGCTTGAGCAAGTAAGAGCCGTTTTGCCGAATTTTAATCCTGATTGTGGCGGCCTGTATGTAGTGAATCAAAATGGAAAACTTGAGATGGTTTATATCTAGCACGATGGGCTTGATTTCATAGTTGAGGAATGCAGGTAAAAGTGATGACGAATATTTATCATATTTCTTATACACCGGAAACCAAGGAGATATCCCTGTTCTTCTGGGGGTGTAATTTTAATTGTCTTGGTTGTTTGTGCAAAAAAGAAACCCACAATTTTCTGCTGTCAGAACACTTACATCTGCCATTTGAAGAACCAACCGTGATTGCAGATTCCCCTGAACAATTTATCAGCTTTGAAGATCTCATAAAAACGCTGGATAAACTGGAAATAAAGAAAGTTTTGCTGGAAGGGCAGGAAGCCTCGCTTGACCCGCTGTATCCTCAAATTACCCAAGCCCTTCACAAAAGATATAGTAGTTACAATACCCTGTGCAGCAATATTTATAGCCTGCCTTCACTAAAGGATACTGATGAAATAGCCATCGGTCTCAAAGCTGTAACAGACAGCATTCATAAAGAGTATACCGGTAAATCAAACAGACAGGTTTTGGCAAATTTTATCAGTCTTAATCAGGCCGGTCTAAAATCATCAGTGGCTTCGGTATTTATTCCAGGTTTTATAGATATTGCTGAAACTGAGAACATTGCAGAATTTATTGCTCAGGTAAATAAGGATATTCCCTATCACATACTTCCATATTTCAAGTCTGGTTTTAATCCGTGGCGGCACCCTACCCATGAGGAAATGGAAGCTGCTGAGAAGACAGCCCGGAAACATCTTGGGAAAGTCCATAGTTGGAAAGGAGACGAGGAAATGAAATATGAGGTGGTAAAGATATTTTGACGAACATATATCATATTTACTATACGCCTGAATCCAAAGAAGTATCCCTGATGTTTTGGGGCTGCAATATACGTTGCCGGGGCTGTTACTGCAAAAGGAGAATATACAGCCCTATGCTCAAGGATTTTGTTGGACAGCATGTAAATGATGATCCTGGTCTGGCCGCTCCCCCGGAAAGATTCCTGAGTCTACACGAGGTTATGCAGGAACTGGATAAACTGGATTTTGAAAGGGTACTGCTGGAAGGGCAGGAAGCCTCATTGGATCCTGAGTATGCGGCAATAACCGAAATGCTCCACAAACGGTATGGGACTTACAATGTGCTCTTGACGAATTGTTATGAACTACCGGATTTGAAGGATACGGACAAAGTAGCCTTTGGTATCAAAGCTGTCAGCCCGGAGTTGCATCTGGATTACACCGATGTTCCCAACCAGCAGATTTTGCAAAATTTCTATGATGTATACAAGAGCGGTATAGACTTGGTAGTTGAATCCATTTATATACCTGGCTATATTGACTATCACGAAACAGAAAACATGGCCAAATTCCTTAGCAGCATAAACAAAGACATACCATATGTTCTGCTGCCGTATTTTAAAGCGGGCAATAATGTCTGGCGGCGGCCTACCCCTATGGAGATGGAAAATGCTGCTGAAGTGGCCAAAAAATACATGAGCAATGTATACCACTTTCGGGGTGATGAAGAAATAAAGCAAGAGGTATTAAGTGTCTTTCCGGAAGAAGGCAGCCTAACCTTTGGCAAGCCGACGCCTTTAGTTGGAAGTTTGGGATACAAACATGGGTGGAGGCCTGATTTACAGGAGAAGGTGCTGATTCAAGGAGTAGTATAGGATAAATACGCGGTATTAATATCCTTCCGGTTCTTTATTTCTCCGTTTCCATCCTGTAGCTATAGCTACAGGATGGAAACGGTACTGGTTTACATACAGATTGCCCTCTTCAGTTTTGCAAAATTAAAAGGCCGCTTGCTGCGGTAAGGCAAAGGCAAATTCTAACTGCAAAAGCGGCCTTTATTCTGAAGAGTGGTCAGTCAGAAAAGTAATTGTGTTTATTGATGTACGCTGTTTTAAAGGTGATGGCGGCCTCGGTAAAAATAATATTACCATCTCCACACCTTAGCCACACCTATGTCGGTATACTTCTTATTCCAACTATAGAAAGTCTGTTTGGCAATGCCCATCTTACGGCAGATCTCAAGAACTGGCGTCCCCGTTTCAGCCTGCCTCATGGCGAAGGCTACCGGGCTGGGCAAGGCCAGGTATATACTCAATACTCATATTCCCCCCGAACTCTGGGACTTTATGCATGACAACTCGGCAGACTGGCAAACAGCCTACTCGGTAGTACTGGAAGAAGTCCTCAAAAGATACGATACAGACCTGGATAATGTCTCATTCCTGTCCACCGGGGTAGACCAGGATAATATAGCCTGGGCGGAAGAAACCTATGAGGAATTCTGGGTGCTGGCCTTTGCCACCGCCGGGGTTAAGACCAATGCCATGCGGATAGGCTGTGACGAAGCCAGCGGCATAGAGCGTAACGGCAAGTTTGAGAAGATAGGCACGATTAATGTTATCCTGCTGACCGGCTCAAGCCTTGAGACACCCACCCTTGCATCTTCGTATATAACCCTGACCGAGGCCAAGAACGTAGCCTTGCAGGAGCTGGATATACGGAGTGCAGTCCACCCTGACTGGCAGGCAACCGGCACGGGTACAGACCAAATAATTACTGTATCAGGTACAGGGGGCAAATACACTTATGTAGGCGGGCATACCAAACTGGGTGAGATGATGGCCAGAGCGATCACCAGAGCCGTCAAACAGGCTATCAGGAACTGCTGGGGGTACTAAAGGAGTGGGCTAGCGAATGTGAAAATCAGAGTTTTGCTATCACTATAGAACACCAGTTGGTAAAGCCAGGGTATAAACAAGCAGAATTTATCAGAGGTCATTTGAATTGAAATGGATACTCAATTATATCTGTTATTCGTATTTAAAGGGTGTTAGATTTTTTCTCTTCGCTGCAGAAACAATTGAATAATCACGTAACCGGGATATCGATTCTAACAACCCAATCCCATCTTCTTCAGGGATATCTCCCATAATGTCCTTAAATAATTCTTGGCAGATCTTAATAGCCTTTGGGTAGAGTTCCCTTGATTTATCAGTCAGAGAAACCCTTACCATATTTTTTTTAGCTAAATCCTTTGTTTTTAATATGAACCCTTCACGTTCCATACGGCTAAGCAGTGCCGAAATGGAATGGGGTTCATATACGAATCGCTTTGAGAGCCTGTATGGAGTAGATTCTCCGCCCAGATATACTAACTCATGGATAACTGCCCATTTTTCCCGGGTCAAACCGATTTTCCTGAGTTCTTGAGAAAATGATTGCCCTACTATATGTTCAATCTGGGTTATCATTATCCAGAGCAGATGATGCTTCGTTAAATGACTGGATTTATCCATGTTATCTTCCCAATGAATTTTAATCATCTGATAATTCCTAACCGCTATATATTATCATAGAACATACATTTTATATAACTTTTGCTCACTTATTTGTGCGTGTCTAGCCCAGATATGAGACCAAGTTGAGATTGAAACTGTTTTATTTCATCTAATCCAGTCTGATATCTTGGGTCAGGTGAATCCTTCGTCTTCGGGGGGTCTTTGTTAGATTAATCCGAAAGCATACTCATTAATATTCACCGTACCAAATTTAAAAGGTATTGACATCCGTATTTGCAGGCCATAAACTATCAATATAAAGATAGTCTTAGTAGATAATCTCATTATATACTATTAATAGCTGATTATAAATACCGGAGGTGGGAAAATTAAAATAGCAAACTGACAATGTATCGTTAAACATTCACAATATTAAACTAGATTTCCAGTAGAATAAACCTTTTTAAGCACAATATTAACCTGTTTCTACACTTTTGTATGTTAAATTTAATTATTAAAAATCTTGAATCTTCCCGGCATTTTCAAAACTAATATTGGGATAACAGGAAGGAGTACCAGATAATCATGTGGACGACAAAATAAAGCTAATGACTACATGCTAATTTTATGTATCCCCCCGACATACGGACTGATAGCTTTGCTTATTCCGTATTGGAGATTAATCTGAGATAAGGAAAATCAGCATGCAATGAAAATATTAATAATGTGCGGTGATCCCCAAGTATTAAAAGACCTGGTGTTGTGCCTCAAAATCCGTTACCAAAATCTGGAATACACAGTATCTGACAATATTACCGAAGGGACAGGGTTAATTGAAACACTATCGCCTGACCTTATCATTCTGGATTCCTATTTATTGGATTCAACAACCCAAAATATAATTATTAGTATTCGTGAATTCTCTGATATACCCATTATTATCCTTAATACGATTGGAGAAATCGGTAGCAAAGTCCAGTTTTTGGAAGATGGGGCAGATGAATGTATAGAAAAGCCAATTAACGGTATTGAGTGTCAAGCGGTTACCAATGCGCTTTTACGTCGTAATATGAATCTGGGATTTAAAGCTGAAAGCACCATTCCTATCAGCAATGGTCTGGAAGTAAATTTTAACAGGCGGGAACTTACTCAATCCGGTATCCCTGTTCATCTGACACCTATTGAATTTAGCTTATTAGCCCTGCTTGCTAGAAACAGCGGGCAGGTGCTCACCTACAGGATGCTATTAGAAAAGGTATGGGGAACAGAATATAGCGGAGATTTGAATCTCTTGAAAAAGCATATCCATAATCTGAGAGCTAAAATAGAGGTAAACCCGGAATATCCTAAAATTATTGTTACTGAAAGAGGATTAGGTTACAGCCTGATAAGGCAATTCTAATCTGGTATATTTCCCATTGGATCAAGTAGGTGAATTATTGATTGATACCTAAATTATATCGTCATAAGTTCACTAAATTAAACCGAATCTTCATTAAATATACTCACAAAAAGTATAGTCTCCACCTGTTTCGATACCTTGGCGTGATATGGTTTTGAAATAGGTTGGAGTTTGAAGATGGCAAAAGAATGTATCCTTTTAATAGATGATATAACTGACACAACTGCTATTGTTTCTTTGCTAAAAGCCGCTGAGTATCAAATTATTCTGGCCAAAAATGAAACTGACGGGCTTAAAAAAGCTTCTCAATTTCATGCGGATTTAGTAATAGTAAATCAGACTCATATCAAATTACTTCAACACGAATTATCACTTCTGATAAGGCAATTATCCTATATGCCAATACTGGTACTGGGGAGCCAAAATGAAGCTGCTGAAATTCTTGAACTTGGAGCAGATTCATTTATATCTTCACCCCCTAATCCAAGAGAGCTAAAAGCCAGGATAAATTCTATTCTCCGACCTAAACGTAAATTACCACCACATAAGATAGATGGCAGCAATAACGAAAGTAATAGCAATACGCTTAATCTCAAAACCTCATATAAGCTCACTCCTACCGAAAACCGGCTTGATTCTTGCTTAAAACAAAATCAAGGGCACTTAATAGAATACCAAAGCCTTATAAATGCAATATGGGGTGAAGATAAGATTAGGCTGGATACACTGCACTATTATATGCGACGGCTTAAGTCTAAAGTATCTTTTCCCCGGATTATTCAACAAAGGGGTATAGGTTATCTGCTCGATAGAAGTTAGTTTGTATGTTAGGAGGTGAACTTAAAAATGACGTTCGGGAGAGACCGGAAAATACCCTAGAGCCAGCTAAAAACAAGTAAAATAAGGAGAAGTCTGTATGTCAAAGCTTCACAGTACACTATCACGACGTGACTTTATGAAAGGCCTGGGTCTGGCCGGAGCCGGACTGGGCGCGGTTGCCGCATCAGCACCGGTATTTCATGACGTGGATGAATTAACATCCCTGGGTTCAAATGTTAATAGATACCCTTGGTATGTTAAAGAGAGGGAATTTAAGAATCCGACAGTAGAAATTGATTGGAACGTGCTGTCTCGTCAAAACGCCAACAATTTTAAATCCCATGCCAAGCCTACCCCGGCTGATTATGATGCGGCTGGTGTGGTTGGTCGCTATATGTACGACCTGGAAACACCTGCAGAAGCCTTGATCCTCTATGACTATTGTGAAAAAGAATTCCCCGGCTGGGACAAAGGTTGGGGCGGTTCAGGAGATGTTCGCACTACCGCTTTGGATAATGCCTGCAAATTTATGATGATGGGTATGTGGCCGGGAGATATGTATCAGGGCGGCAAACGCATAAACGTTCGCAATGCTATCATCGCCGCCGGCGGTACCGGTTCTTACAGTTCATTCCTGGGGCCGCAGTGTTTCTCAATCCGCCCGCAGGATGTGGGTGCTTCCCGTTGGCAGGGTACGCCGGAAGAGAACTACAAAACCGTGCGGAATGCCTTCCGTTTCCTGGGTGCCCAGGATGTAGGCTGTGCTGAAATAGACAGCGATACTGTTAAATTCTTCCACAGGGCCAAAGGCGGTGCCAGTGGCATGTTTGCCGGGCAGGGAGATGCAGGCGGTAAACAGGTTGCGTTCAAAGACATAGATGTACCCTACGAAACAGGCGACGAGTATGCCATACCCAACAAATGCAAATATATTATTACCTTTACTGCCCGCCAGAGTTTTGAAGGTACCCGCCGTCAGGCCGGCATTACAGAAGGTTTTGCGGTCTGGTATTCTTATGCCCGCTATATAAAGATGATGTGCCATATGCAGGAGTTTATTCGTGGCCTTGGTTACGATTGTCTGAATATGAGCGGTTTGTGTTTCTCAAATCCTCTGTCAGCCATAACCGGTTTGGGTGAGCATGGGCGGATGTCTTCTCCGACTATTCACCCCAAAAACGGCACTACTAACCGGGCCAATGGTTGGGCCTTCCTTACCGATATGCCTATAGCTCCCACCAAGCCCATAGACTTTGGGGCATACAAATTCTGTGAGACCTGCGGTATCTGTGCAGATTCCTGTCCCTTTGGCATTATCCAGAAGGGGCCTTCTACTTGGGAAAACCCTGATGCTGCCGGTAACGGTTTGGCGCAGGGTCAGTTTAGAGGTTGGCGTACTGACAATGTAAAATGTCCGCATTGTCCCACCTGTCAGGGTACCTGTCCCTTTAACTCCACATCGGAGTCCTTTATCCATGATATGGTCAAAGTTACTACTACCAATCTTCCCCTGTTTAACGGGTTCTTTGCCAACATGGAAAGGTTTATGGAATATGGCCGTAAACCGCAGTGGGAGTTCTGGGATATAGAACAACCCACCTATGGTTTTGATACCACGGCCTAGTAAAGTGAAAGGATAAGAATATGTATTTTATAGGTTTAGCTGTTGGAGCTGTATTTGCCCTGTCTATTTACTGGCTCATCAAGCAAAATAAGAAGATTACCTGGTGGCAATGGCTGATTGCCCTAATCGCTACGATTGCTCTTTTTGCGGCTGTCCAGCACTTCTACGGCTCGCTGGCCGAAAATGATACCAAAGCTGCTTGGGTAGGCATGGGTATCTTTGGCATTATTGCAGTGATTTTAGGAGTGGTTGACTGGCGTCTGATAGCCGGAAACAAAGAAAAAGTTTAATCAAAAGTCTTTCAGGTTCAATAAGCGGGGGATTTAATCCCCCCGCTTATTTATTTGTAAAAAATGTAGCTTAGACACTGAGGCAAGAGTTTATCAGATACCTCGAACTCCCCGTCTAACTATTTACGTACAAATGGCCTGTCCTATTAAAGGCAAGCCACATTATTAACTTTGGTGGAGACGGGATAAGGCCGGTCTCTCCCTGAGCGCAAAAACTTGGGTGTATTGCATAGTTTATTCTTATTAGTATCCGGCTCTTTAATGCAGATGAATGAAGATTCATTTTAAGCCATTATTATTAGCTAAGATAGCCAGTTGGGTTCTGTTTGAAACGCCCAATTTTTTCATGCAATTATAAACATATTTTTTAACAGTACTTGGAGTATATTCTAGCTTATGCCCGATATCCTTATTAGAATAACCCTTTGCCAGCAGATGCAGAATAATTTTTTCCTTTTCATTTAAATCTACTCCGAATTTATCATGTACCAGCGGAGTAGTTTCAATATTTTCTTTGGATCTTGAAATATTGGTTAGAGCTCTATACAGAATTTTGGTATCCCATATACTTATGCCGGAATATGCCATCCTTATTGCGCAGGCTAAGATTAACCGAGGGTGCTCTTTAAGTATAAACCCGTCAACCTTGCTCCTTACGGCCTCAGTCAAATACAGCTCGGAGTCAAATCCGGTGAGCATGATTACCATCTTGTCTGGATATTTATTCTTGATTTTTTTAGCCAGAGTGAATCCATCAATATCTGTGTTACCTAATTGAACATCCAGCAATACCACATCCGGATTGGTCTTTTCAATAATATCCAAACCGCTAACCGAGTCAGGGGCATCGCCTACAAGACGGATATCAGGTTCCTTTTGGAGCATAGTGGCAAGCCCCTGCCTGACTATCTCATGATCATCAATCAGTACGACCTTAATTATTTGGCCATTTGATTTCGTAGTGGGTTCATTGTTTATATTATCCTGGTTATGCATAAGTTCACCCCTATTATCGGATTATCTCATCTGATGTATGGATTGGAATCTTCACGGATATTTTTGTACCTTTACCGGGATTGCTTTCCAAATCAAAATGACCATCTACCAGTTCAGCTCTTTGTCGCATACCCTCAAGACCGCCGGGGTCTTTAGTTTGAACAGATTTTATATCAAAGCCTACCCCATTGTCTTTGATATCCATTTTTACAAATCCGCTTTGATATCCGATATTTACCCATATATTTTTAGTGCTGCAACTATGGTTTTCTATATTTAGCAGAGCCTCGTGAAAAATCCGGTAGAGCGTTGTTTCAATAATGGGGTCAAGTTTAATCGGCTGGTTATCCTTTAACTGTGTGCTGATGCCTGCTTTGCTCTCTAAATTACCCAATTCTTGTCTCATCATCTCAATCAGCCCGTAACGTGCAAGGGTTGAGGGGTAGAGTGTTCTCATAATGTTTCTGGTCTCGGCCAGAGCATTTTTAGCTCTGCTAAGTACATTTTCAACGGGTATTCTGATGGATTCATCGCTTTGTTCTTTTAGTTCATTTGCCAAATGGCAGAGATTAATCAGGTCTTGAGTTACCCGGTCATGCAGCTCAATTGCAATCCGTTTTCTTTCTTTTTCCTGAGCTCTTAAGTATTCACTGGTAAGTTTACGCAGTTTCTGGTTGTAAACTTTTAGTTTGCGCATTGTATCCCTGAGTTCGCTTGTGCGCTCTTTAACTTTTAGCTCCAGTTCTTGATTTCTTTGCACCTCTTCGGTACTGTTCCTTACTACAATCTGGATGTAAGCCTTGCCGTTAAAGGTGAATGCTCGTCCCTTTCCCTCAGAATGAATAACCGCACCTTTAGCTCTCACATCGTCAAATTCTACTTTGCCATAGCCCTGCTTGAGTGTTTTTCGCATAATAGATGTGCATTTTTTTCGCTGGTTTGCAGGGTGGGTATCCCATATTTCCATTTTTATCAGATCTTCAAACTTAAATCCGGTTAATAGCTCATATTCCTTGTTGCAGTTAACAATTTGACCGGTTAAGGCATCTATCAGGACAATGGCATCAGCCGAAGTCTCAAATAACATGCGATATATTCCGTTACTTTGGTCAAATTCGCATTCTTTCATTATTGAAGTATCTTCCATGGTGACACCTCGCTCTATTACCATTTTATCTTTCAATTATACATGAGTGATATCTACTTTAGATACCTATTTCGTAACCTATTGCCTAGTAATTTTAAGCATTAAGGCCGATGCCGGGGAAAAACTAAGATGTTATTCTAACCCTTATATACTTTCATTTTAAACTGTCCTTGAAGAAGGAGAATACATGGCTTTGACATTCGGGAGAGACCGGGAATGTTCGGTAAATCAAAAATAGTTAAGGAGGTTTATATGTCAAAATTTCATTGCACAGTAAACAGGCGGGACTTTATGAAAGCTCTGGGCCTTGGTGTGGCAGGAATCGGGGCAGTAAGCGCCACAACCCCTGTATTCCGTGATTTAGATGAAGTGGCCAGCTCACCTAAAGCTGTTTTACATCGTGGCTGGTATGTAAAAGAAAGAGATTATGGCGACCCCACGATAGAAATCGATTGGAGCCTTATGAAACGCCGCGATTTGCGTGGGTACTCCAATTGGGACTTTCCCACCCTGATGTTCACCTACCCGGGCGGACCTGAGGCCTTTCAGAAGCATTTACACGACCAAGGTACTGCCGTGACTGCAAAAGCAAAGGAGATTTGGCCTGAATATACAGGACCTTCTACCAGGACTTATGCCTTATCAAATGCCTTCGCTGCTTCAGCGTACAGCAACTCCGGGTATGTCCTTAATGCCAATCAATTCGGCATGAAAACGATAGCCCCTGCCCCCCGCCCTCAGGATATTGGTATGCCTGTCTGGCAGGGAACACCGGAAGAAAATACGGCTATGATACGGGCAGTTTTCAGTTTAGTAGGGTTGGGCCCGATGATAGGTACCACCATGCTGGATGAAAAGTCTGAAAACTTCGTTTGGGAATACAACGGCAAAGGCGTAACAGGCGGAGACGCCAAGTATGGGAACAAACACATTATCTTTGACCCTAATATCTCCGAAGCATACAGCGATGATACTACTTTCCGTATACCTACTTCGCATAAGTACGTGATTGCTACCCATAACCTGTCTTGTGACGAATTTTTGCGTACAGGTCTTTCAGGTTCAGGTGCTTATGGCACTGAAGAAATGTCTTATGTTCGGGTGGCATATGCAAAGAGTGTAGTTGAACAATTTATCCGTGGCTTGGGGTACAACGTAGCTTATGGGCATGATCTTCAGGCAGCCACCGCCTGGGATATCTGGAGCGGAGTCGGTGAACATTGCCGCATGGGTCAGATTACCGGGTCGCCTGAGTTGGGCGGTTTACTGCGCACCCACGCTGTCTTTTACACGGACTTGCCTCTGGAGTTGACCAAACCTATAGATGCCGGTTTCGCTAAATTTTGTGAGACCTGCGGAACTTGTGCTGATACCTGCCCCGTAGGTGCTATATCTCCGCGCGGTGTTGACCGAAACTGGGATTCCAATACTGGTCAAGATTGGGTGAATGACAAGCAGGCCGGAGGCACTCAGGTAATGTATAACATGCCGGGCTTTAAGGGTTGGCGCTGTAATTCGTTCGCTTGTGCTTTTTCACCTTGCGGCAGCGCATGTAAAGGTGCCTGTCCGTTCAATACAATAGCTGACGGCAGCTTTATTCATAGCATAGTAAAATCAACTGTGGCTACAACCCCTGTTTTTAACAGTTTTTTCACCAGTATGGAGGGTATTCTGCACTACGGTAAACAGGATAAGGACCCGGAAAAATGGTGGAATAATCCTGAAGCATGGCATATTTATGGTACCAATCCGAATAACCTACGCCAATAATAATAGGAGGAGAGAATTTTATGCAGTACTTCATTCCCTTTGCACTAATTGGAGCAGTTGTAGCCATCGGCATATACGAATTCGTTAAGTGGTTGCGACGCAATGGCATAAAGGCGATTTGGTATGAATGGCTGATGGGGGCTGTTGGTCTGGTGCTGCTTTTATTGGGTATCCAGCACTTCTTTGGAGCTATGTCTGAGCTTTTCTATTTTGCGGCTTGGATGGGACTTACGATTATAGGTGTACCAGCCTTGATACTTATGCTGGTTGCCTGGCAGTTAATAGCTAGGAGAGCAAAACAGTCTTAGGTTAGGAAATAGCCATAGGTATTTAGAGAGGGGGGAGCTTGCTCCCCCCTTCTTTTGTTTCCATGGTTTTAATTCTACGTAGAGATAAGGAGTTTTTAGATAATCTATATTCCCCGTCCGAATTCTTACGTTCAAGTGCCCTGCCCTAGCAAGGACAAGCCATGTTATTAGCTTTGGTAGAGACGGGGAAAGGTCGGCGCGGCTTGAAACACGGAATCTGGAGTTTATTGTGTATTGCAGTAGTATGAGCATAACTTTCTTTTGAAGGGGTTCTTGTTCGAACACCCTAGTCTTATGGTTAAGCTAAGTCGTGGTAAAGATAGAATAAAATGGTATCACTGGTAAGAGTAGGCCAAGGGAGTTGTGTACCTGCCAGAAAAGCAAACTTTAGGGAGAATCCTGATAAGAAAACATGTATCCTTTACCTGCAACATTAAGGAGATACTTTGGATGAGATGGGTCATCTTCTATTTTTTCACGCAGATGCCTGATATTTACCCGGATTCTTTCATAGACCTTTTCGCCCCAAACTTTCTGAGCTAATATCTCATTGCTGACACATCGTCCGTTAGAACGCATTAGGTGGTATAGAATTTGCCCTTCTATGTTTGTTAATCTGATAATTTCCTCTTTTTTGTAGAGCTGAGTAATTGACCGCCCAAAGCGGAATGGACCGCATTCAATTTCTAAGTTAACTTCTGGGGGGCGCAACCGTCGGCTGATTGCCTTGACACGGGCTAGCAGTTCCATTTGGCGGAATGGTTTGACCAAATAGTCATCGGCTCCAAGAGAGAGCGCTTTGACAATATCAACCTCGTCACTTCTAACAGTAAGAACAATCACAGGGGTTTCAGAGAATAATCTAATTCTCCTTAGTACTTCATAACCATTTATGTCAGGCAAGCCAATGTCAAGAATAACTACATCCGGTTTTTCGGTTTCAATCATTTCGAGCCCATATTCACCGAAGTCAGCTTCTATAAGGTGCAAGTCAGGCCATCCAAGTTTAAATGCTAACCGCACAATCTCAATTGTTTGGGCATCATCTTCAATGATTAGAATTTTCATATACACTCAGCCTAAAAGTTTCTATTTAGTGGTAAGATAATATCACAAATTGTGCCGTAGCCTTCTTGGCTACTTATTTTAATCTGTCCATGGTGGAGGTCTACAAATGTTTTTGAAAGGGCTAATCCGAGTCCAAGCCCTCCGGAACTTTCTATAGCTGTTAGTTTATCATTATATGCCATCAACAATCGTTTCTGTTTGTCTTTCGATATCCCTAAACCGGTATCCTCTATACGGATAATTAGCGAATTCTCTTCACTGAATGCGTTCAATTTAATGGTGCCATTCCGGGGTGTGAATTTCAGGGAATTACCTAAAACATTCATAATAATCTGTTTGAGGCGAAGAGGGTCTGCTTCAATCGCAGGCAAATTGTGTTGCACAACAAATTCAAGAGATTGATTTTTACTTTGTACTTGCGGTTGTACGTACTCAACAATATTGGATAATAGTTTTCCGCAATCCACTTTTTCAGTATTTAATGTGAGAATCCCTAATTCTCCCCGGACTAAATCAAATAAATCGTTCATGCGATTTTCAAGTTCTTCTGCGCCCTTGTTGATTTGATAAGCTAGTGCGTGGGTATCATCAGAAGGCAATATTTTTAATAGCATGTCACTGGCGGCTACAATTGGAGTAAGCGGAGTTTTTAATTCATGTATTAATATTCGTGTGAATTCTGTCCGTTTCTTGAATTCATTTTCAAGTTGGAGATTGAGTGCTTTTTCCTTCTCATACATATCTTGCAGTTTGGTTTCAAATTCTTTCCGCAAAGAAATGTCCCTGATTATGGATAAAAAAACCATCTTGCCATTTATCTCAAACTGATGTGCATTTACTTCATGTTGCAAAATTTTACCGGATTTAGATTTGTGTTGTAATTCATAAGTAGCACCTTCTCCGCCTAAATCAGCGTCCATTGCTCGTGACAGCATGGATTCACTGGCGTCAGAATGAGGCTGGAAAAACGGAATAGGCTTGCCAATCATCTCCTCTCTGGTATATTCAAAACGTTGGCAAGCTTTATCGTTTACTTCTAGAACCACAGAGTCTCTTTTGTTGCGGTATGCTTCCCAAAGTATGATGGCATCACTGGCATTGTTAAAGATTACGTTGAAAATGCGTTTATCATCTTTAAGCGAAAATGTATTTTTGGTCTGTGTATGTGCCATTTTCGGCAATATTTCGGGTTTTTCTGATAGAGTCTCGCCGTATCTGCAATTACATGTTAAATGATTTTGGTGTGCTGTGATTGTACTAGAATTCTTCTGTATGAGATTGATATTCCTTATAAACAAGCAGATGCATTCAATATCAAGGTATTTTAAATAAGTGTCAGTTATTTCAACTGGTATGCGTATTCCTCTTTTTGATAGGAATACTGATATTCGGATTGCCGTTCCGTATATTTTTAGTTTGTCCCAATGGCTATGCCATTGAGGTATAGGTAACGTGGTGCATATTTGATTTACATTCATATTCGCTAGTTCTGTCAGGTTATATCCGGTGAGGTCTGAAAGGGCTTTATTTGAATATACGAGTTTGCCCTGCTCATTTAACAGGCAAACGGCAGTAGTCGAATTATCTAATATTAGTCGGAAAAAAGAATTAGAAATGCCAGTCATAATAAATTACACCAAAAATTACGCAATATACCTACTTGTTTATTGAATTATAGACTTACAAGCTAATAAATGTCACTAGCAATTTATTCTGTGTAATTACACATCGGTTAAAGAAGTTAACAGTAATTAACTGATTGATAATACGCATGAGGATTATTATTGGTTTACTGCGGCAATAACTATCGTTAGTCGGAGGAGGTAACGACTAGAACAACTGCACGTGAGAGACTAAAGTAAAAAGGAGGAATTCTATGAGTAAATTGCATTCTACTGTAACTCGTCGGGATTTTATGAAAGCCCTTGGACTAACTGGGGCAGGGCTGGGTGTGGCTGCTGCGACTACCCCCGTATTTAATGACTTAGATGATGTAAAGGCCGCTTCTCAAGCAGATTGGAAACGCCCCTGGTGGGTAAAACAGGTTGATAAGCCTACTATTGAAATTGATTGGCAGATGCTGCAACGCTGGGATCAGCGCACTAACCTGCATTTCCCCCATAATATGGATAAATACCTTGGGGAAGGAGCTATGGCAAGAGCTTCCATAGAAGGAACCGCAAAAAAACTACAACGCATGCAAGATGGTACACCCGGTTATAGTCTGAAAGATCAGGCACTTTCTACAGGCGCTATAGGATTGACATCAAACTTTGATCTTTTATCTTTTATTAACTATCTGCCTCTCAAAGTGATAACTCCCGAAGAACAAGGACTTCCCAAGTACCAGGGCACTCCTGAAGAAAATACCCGAATGATGCGGGCTGCAATGAGGTTTTTTGGTGCAGGGCAAGTAAGTGTTTGGCAGTTAGAAGAAAGCACTACGAAAAAGTTGATCTATGCTTGGGATAGGGGAACCCTATGGGGATTGCCTTATGGTACGTACGGCTCATCTTGCAAACCGTATGTATTTGAGGATGTTGAAAAATCATACGAGACAGACAGTAAATATGTTATTGCGAATAATTGTAAATATGTAATTTCGTACACCGTACCTATGGCTAAAGAAGCTTGGCGTTGTGCACCCACAGCCATAAGGGATGCTGCCAATATGAGCAGGTATAGAATACAGGGGAATATTCAAACAGGTACTCAGAAGTTTTTGGCAAGTTTGGGGTACCAAGCTTTGGGTGCTCCAAAGGGTAATCCCAATGGTATTTGCCCTGCTCCAGCCGCGTTGATTCTATCCGGTATTGGTGAAGCGAATCGGATAAATCAATTTATAACTCCGGAAGAAGGCAGTACTGCAGGCGGACCCTATATGATAATTACTGATCTGCCTTTAGCACCTGATAAACCGATAGACGCGGGTCTATTCCGTTTTTGCCATTCTTGCCGCAAATGTGCTGAGACTTGCCCGTCTGAGTCTATTATGCTTGAAGCAGAACCAAAATGGGATTGTGCGCCTTATCAAAGCCCTGGACACAAGGCATTCTTCAAGAATGACCTTAATTGCAATTACTATTCAAATGTGCAGGGTTTTGCAGGCTGCGGTATCTGTATGGCAGTATGTACATTTAACGTTAATGATGTAGCATCAATACATCATGTAGTAAAGGCAACAGTAAGCACTACCGGTCTCCTTAACAGCTTCCTTTGGAAAGCAGATAGTGCTTTTGGTTATGGACTCAAGGATCCGAATGACTGGTGGGGTTTATCTCTTCCTCAATATGGGTTTGATTCTACTATCTATGCAAATAATGGCGGGTACAAAAAGTAGGAGGTTAATATATGTGGTTTATAATAGGTATCATTATTGGCGCCATCGTACTGAGTTTAATACAATGGATGCGAAATAAAAATATATCTGGTACTTGGTATGAATGGCTGATTGGTTTTGCAGGTCTTGTTTTGCTGTTATTTACTGTCCAGAACTTCTTTGGTAGTTTGGCGGAAGTAGAGAGTAAAGCTGCTTACATGTTCCTGTTAGTTACCGGTTTGCCGGCTGTGGTATTGCTGGCACTTAGCTGGCAGTTGGCTGCTAGAAGGGTAAAGAAAGCCTAAGCTAAGTTTTCTTGATGCGCTGAAGCGGGGGAGTTAATTCCCCCGCTTTATCATTTCGGCGATTTGCTTGGTTTGGAAGACCAGGTTTTATCCAATAAGCAAACTCCTCGTTCTGATTATTACGCTCAAATGGCCGACCCTATTAAAGGCAAGCCATATTTCTGGTGTGTGACTTACAATAAATCTGTTGGCAGATTACCTATATCTCTGACAATTTCACATTTAATAGTTCTCTGGATTTGTATTAAATTTGTGTTGAATAAATTCTATCCGGATGGTCAATTACACCTTTATCCTTAGTTGAATCATCGTATCTCAAACGTATGAATACCATCTATTTTTTAAATCATTATTTTTCGCAAATTGTATCGAAGTGTTAATTAATTTAACAACAATTAACTGATTATTCACATACAAGGGCATTATAGTGAAAGTGAAATTCTGCCCATAAAGGGGAATGGTCATTAAAATCAAGACTGTTTGGTTGTCCAAATGAAAGGAGGGAATAATATCCTACTGTAACCCATCGGGACCATATGAAGGTTCTGGGATTAATTGGGGTCGGGTGCTGTTGCCGTAACTTTTTCTGTGTTCAATGACTTGGATGATATCAAATCAGCATCCCAAACCGATAGAGAATGTATTTGGTGGGTAAAACAGGCGGGTGATTTAACTATTGGAATTGACGGGCGATTGATGCAACGCTGAATTAAAAGCATAGAGTGTTTTCGTTGTGTAATTAAGTGTAAACGATATTGAGAATGTCATTTACACACAAAACAGAATGACACCCTAGGTCATTCTGTCGAAGGGAAATAATAAGACAGGAAGGTTAAAAAATATGGTAGACCCCCAAAAATGGGATTTAAACCGTAGAGATTTCATTAAAAAAACCGGGCTTGCTTCTGTGGCAGCAACGGCTGTTGTTGCAGTAAATACCACTGGTATAATCGCCGACGAATTTGTAAAACCGGGTATAAAAGCAATGGACCCGCTTGGTAATGCATCTATCAAAAGGGAGCTTCCGGAGAATTTTTACAAAAAGATAGAACATAGACCTGGTTACATAGGAACCACTCAAATTGTTTCATCTGGTGAAAGAATGGACGCCAGGGAACATGGATTCGCACAAATTGTACGCAGGTCTTCCACAGGAGACTGGTCTGGTGAACCGGGTGATTGGGGACCAGTTTTACTTGCTGCAGTGAAAGAAAAGAATAAACACTTAGCAGAGATATCCGACATAGAAAGATTAGATTATACTTGGAGCTCTACCTTACAAGTTGCAATGGATAGATGGCATATAAATCTTGCTCCGGGGAAATTTGAACCTGCCCCCATAAGTGCAACAAAAGTGGAAATGTCACCAGCGGAAGCTACTGCCAAGATAAAAAAAATGGCTCGTTGGCTTGGTGCCGAGCAAGTCGGAATCTGTGAAGTGACTGAAGACATGAAACCATTCTTTTATAGTATTGGCAGAAAACACGGAAATTATTCAGGGCCTGTTGCAAATTATGAAGAAGATGAAGGCCGAGAAATACCGTGGCCTTATCCATATAAATACTGCATCGTCTTGGCAGATAAATGTGATACGGACACTCTGAGTGCCTTAGAAGGCCCTCTCGTTGAAGCTAGTGCTAGAGTCTCATGTTCTATCTGTGATTTTCTCCCACATTACCTTGAATCAATAATAAGAGCATTAGGATATGATGCAAAGGCAAATCCCTTCAGTGACACGGATATAATTGAAGCTCCCTTTGCCGTTAAAGCCGGTCTCGGTGAACTCGGGCGAAGTGGTTTGTTGGTATCACCTTGGGGCGCTCAACTCAGACTGCTTGAGGTGTTCACCAACATGCCATTAGTACCAGATATGCCTATAGATTTTGGACTTCAAGAGTTTTGTAAAGTCTGTAAAAAGTGCGCTGAAAATTGTCCTTCTCAAGCTATTTCAATGGATGATGAACCTAGCGAAGTAATAACTACCGTAAAATCTATCCGTTGGCTGCAAGATGAGAAAAAATGTTTGGCACGAAGATTAGCCTATGGCTGTGCCAAATGCCAAAGTGTATGTCCTTGGTCAAAACCAGATACTCTGATGCATGAAATTGGACGTATGATAGGGCAAAATCCCGCTTTGGCCTCATTTTTAGTCAAAGTAGATGATTTCTTTTATAACAGATTCCCCGAAGGTCATAGTGCTGCGGATTATGCTCCATGGAGATAAATCAAGTGAGCGTATACTTTGTAATCTCAGAGAGAAAGGCTTAAAGCAATGTCGTTAGTAGTATTTTTATGCGGTTTGATTTTAGGTATTGTTGGGATGATATTATGGAATGTTAAAAAAGAAAAGAATATCCACTTAAAATGGACAGATTATTTATGGATATCCCTTTTTACATTGGTTGTAGGTATTGGTATTATTTTTTTAATATATCCTTTCGCTCAGGAATCAGAATATGGAGCGGTCATGCGCTCATCTCTTATTGTGGGCTTCTCAGCAATAGTTATCCTGGGAATAGTTGTACAACTTGTGCGGCGTCGTAACTCGGCCTAAACCAATAATCAACTCTGCAAAGGGGGAGTAATTACTCCCCCTTTTTATTAATACAATTAATGAGTGACCTGCCCTCATCCGTGATACCACTTTTTAAGTAGTTACCGTTGTTATTATTGTCTCCGGCGCCGGAGGACGATAACCAAGCTAGCTGTGAGGTCAGACGGGGGAGGGTTGGTCTCTGCCTGAAACGCGGAAACTGAGAGTTTATTATTTAGATAATTATCAATAAGAACAGACATTGTATTGCCCTCCCATAGGCGGTTCCCTTGTGCAGTAATTTTTATCTGTAACCACAGATTCTATAGATTAATTGGGGCAAAATATAAATTGAGGTTTGGCCTTGCTTTCCAGACGGCAGCGTTTGATATCCATATACCAGACACCCATACCCCCGAATTGGGCCTGCTCATCAAATACCCTGTCCCATTCCTCTATGACCAGCCGTGATTTAAATAGAGGCCCGTCGGTGACAAAGGTATGGTAATACCCCACATTCCCGTTCGGAGACAGGCTGTGGCGTATCTTAAGCTCTGTGAGCATGTCCTTATCCAGTTTCCGTCCCAGCCAGCTTTCACCCAGTTCGGTGCTGTCTGCCGCTAAAATCCTTACTTCAAACCCCAAGTCTATAAGCTCGGAGAGCAGGGTGGCCCGGTTGTCCTGCCAGAGCGGCAGGTGGTAGTCCATACCGGTAGGCTCGCAGACGCTCTTTATCCAGTTAAGGTGCTTTACGGCAAAACTGTTGCCTATATTGACGTCCCCGAAGACTACCCCCTCTATTCCCTCTGTTTTAAGTTGACCGAGCATTCGGCGGTAGTTGTCATCGTACCCTTCCGTGGCTGAAGGCCACTCCAGAAGGGGTATGCCTATAGCCTCAGCCTGCATCCTGAGCACTTCCGGTGTAAGCAGGTGCGGCCAGAGTTTGCCGGTGCTTCGGGTGATGATACTGGCCAGATATCTGACCTTAAGACCACTCTTGATAGCTTTATAACAGGCCAGAGTGCAGTCTTTGCCCCCGCTCCAGGAGACTATTACTTCTGTCATTTATCTGCTCCTATGCCTTGTGGCAAATGGGTATCAAAATCAGGTATAAACCGGTAAATATCATCTTTAGTCCAGCCGCTCATGCCCCACTTAGTGCGGTCACGCCCGTTACCGGTCTTCCAGCACTTGACGTACCTTGCCTCCTGGGGGCGTACCGGGTGGATAAGGCAGCTGCCTGCTTTTTCATCAAAGAATATGCAGTACCCGTGATCATAGGTGCGTATGGGCGGAATCCGCCCCCCCGGTAATGTCTTCTTCCCCGTGTTTTGCCCAGCGCAGGAAGAAGGTCCGGCAATCTTCAGTATCGGCTACCATGTATTTTGAAATCAGCTCACTTACGGATATATGCAGATAATCCGCTACGGCAGGCAGTTCCTCCGGCCGGGGTATGCAAACATATGTGTAACAACACTGGCCGCAGCGCACACAGGTTTTAACCCCCAGCATGGCGGCGGTGGGATGTTTCTTTGCCATGTCAGCCAGATGGGCTTCGTACTCGCGGGCAAGGGATTTCCAGTAGGCTTTCTCCTGCTCGGTATAGACCGGTGTTCCCTCTGTGTTAATCACCGGCTGATATCCCCTGATTTGTAACTGCGGATATTTGATGAAGGCATTTCATCGGTCTTCCTCCCCTTACGGGTTCAGACGGGCAGGAAGGCATATGCAAAGAAGCTGCCCTCCCGCCCGCTCTTAACTTAACTTCTAGGCTGCTTTATTCCTGGCGGAAAGCAGTCTCCACTCTATCAGTGCCAGCACTACTGCCAAACCTCCAAAAATTGCAAACCCAAACCAGGCAGCGCTGGTTTCAAAGCCTGCCAGCGAGGAAAGCAGGTGCTGGGTACCCACACTCAGTAAACCAAGTATGGCCACACCCAAAACCCAGTCATACCACTTGAAACTGACTTTGCGGTTAAGCGTGTATGCTATTAAGGCTATAACTATTCCTATCAGCAGCCCTATCAGATAATTCATTTTGTCTCTCCTTTTAGAGTTCTATTATTAGACTGTGGTATCCATGCCCCAAACCGGCTGGTTAGGATCATCCCACCATTCCGCAGCAGGTTTCCTGCCATAATCAAAGCTCTTGTCCATGCTGGTAAAAAAGCCGTTGAAGAGGGAAGTGGCTGAGATAGTACTCTTGATGATTTCGTGAATACCGGATTTATCAAAGGCATTAAAAGGGCAAACGCCTTGGCAGACCGGGCAATGGTTACACAGGGTCATGTCATTACGCCAACCAAGATAGCCCGAGTTCTCCCAGGCATAGCGTGCATCCCAGGTTGCTTCACCTTGCTGAATGGCGCCTTGGGGACATGAATTCGCACAGATACCACAGGTTTCGCAGAATTTGCGGGCACCAAAGTTAACTGGACTGGTTTCCGCAAGGGGTAAATCGGTTAGGACACCGTGTACAACGCGGGTCATATTGCCAAACTTGGGAGTCAAGATACCGCTCCATCTGGACAACTCACCGGCACCGCACATTGTGCCGGTAAAACCGGTGGGAATGAAACGGCCATGGATATTGTCCAAAGAGATATAGCCCAATCCCCAAAGGAAGTCCTGAACATGTTTGAATGTTTTGATCCAGTTGGCATACGAATAAGTTTGTGCAGCGTTCTGAGTAGTTGATTGAGCGTGGCGAGTAACTTCACCGGGTTGCCTGCAAGTGAAGTTCAGATACCATTTGCACTTATTAGGTATGGTGATATTGGTGGGATTTACTGCCGGTGTGCATACAAAATCATCCACATCACCAAATTCAAAGGTTGTAGGGGCATTTGAAATTATCATTTGCTTGGTGCCCCACATAACCTTAAGGAATTTTTCATCTACCGGTATGGCCTGAACATCATCAAAGCCATAAAAACGGGCAGCTGCCCGGACTACTTTCAAAGCTTCTTCCGGTGAGCCCTGCCACTTGGTACCGCCGCGCTGCGTTATATAAGGAACTTCTCGCCAACCTTCGGGATGATCAGTCAAGGAAAAATACTTACCTCCGGTTGCCATTATTACTTCCATTGGAAATACGCCTGCGGTGAGTAAGGCAGAACCGGTTGCCAGAGCATTATCCTTAATATCTCCGGCAAAATCCGGATATTCCGGGTCTGTGGAGGCAGACTTCACTCCAAGTAGATTAGCACCTGGTTGCCAATTGGGGTCTTCACTTTTCAGGTAATTTATCATTAGTTTCTGAGTTTCGGCGCGAGAGTATTTCAATACATCAGGGCCCATGCCGCCAAACATACCGGTACCGACATATGCTACTCTGCCAGGCTTTAAAACATCCCAGTCTATGGGTGTGGTGGGCTGGTCAACATCTTTTACCCACCAGGGGTTGTGTTGGAGTGACGAGGATGATGAAGCTATTTCATCTATGTCATGGAAAACAGGATTTGCAGCACCTGCTGCTCCAACGCCGGCACCGACTAATCCCAGCCCCTTCATAAAATCCCGTCGGCTAACTATGCTGTGAAATTGAGACATGCCTTCCTCCTCTTGAATTCTTGCACTGTAAAGTTCAAATTGAATTAGGTTTTATCTGTTCATACTCCTCCTATATATACAGATATGTATACATACTATAATTCTATTCAACTATTGTCAATAGGTCGGTTTTAACAGGTATTAAATCAAAGAACCATCTAGTTTTGGCAAAACAGAAAGTACCCAAATAATCTGGGCCGGAATTCAAGAAACTGGTCTAAGGAGGATCATAAAGAGGAGTAGATTTGTTGTTAGTTACTGATTTGCCTGTCCCCTCTTCAATCAGTCAAATTACACACTTCACTTTATTGAAATTAATTTAGGATATCGCTCAGCAGGACTTAGGCAGCTTAGTATTTTGCAACAAAGTATCGCCAATTAATAGTTTGGATTTATCAATTGGCTTGGGTGACAAAAGTTAAAATGAAAACTGGTAAAGCCTTGAAGGGATATAAAATATGCCATAGCTTCCGCCCTGGCATAAAATTGCATAATCTACGGAGTGCTGGGAAATCAGTTTTTGCTCTGGCTTTGGATAACCTCATAAAGTGGAGTTTTTAAGAGAAGGGTGAGGAATAATGTTCGGTTTCAAGTCTATCTTTGACAGAAATAAATAATTTATCCAGTAAGTTCTTCAATTGGTCCTGTTCACTTTGAGTAAGGCCTGAAAAAATATTGTTGCATACTCGGTCAGTTTCACCAATATTAAACAGTTTTTCAGGTTCGATAAGAGAGAAAACCAGTTTTCGTGTACCCGGGAGTGTTTCCTTGCGGATATATCCCTTTTCCTCCATGCGTCCCAATATTTGAGCCACAGAGCTTGGTTCACGGATTAAAAATCGTACAAAATCTGATCGGGTACTTGTTTTAAAAATACCCAGAATATCGCATATATATTGTTGGTCATGCGGTATTTGGGGAGATCGAATCGTACTTTTTTCGGCATATCTGTTAGCTATACGTTCTGTTCTGACCAGTGCTGTCAGAAGGTTGTATGAATCACTATCAAAAATATCATAATCTTTCACCAGTAACTCCAGAAACATTTATTTGAGGTGAGATGTTAAAAACTGCTGGAATTTAATTGCTCAATTATTTAGCAGTGTAATCAAATTTCTAGTCTTTTTCAACCAAACATCTAGACTGAAGAGATAATAGTATTTTGCATCATAATTTAAATTTTAACAAGTCTTGGCTTCACGAGATTTATTGTGTTACAGAGGGAAAAAGTTTCGATTTAACGAAGAGACAATGGCTTATCAGATACCTCGGACTCCCCGTCCGGATTTTTACGTTCAAATGGCCTGCCCTATCAAAGGCAAGCCATGTTATTAGCTTTGGTGGTGACGCGGCAAGATTAAACCACTTGTTATTTTATACCTATATGAATTCAGGGTGATTTTCTGACAACCATTTTAGCACCACACTATGAATCTCTCGTGCCAAATCAATCATTTCCTTAGTATCTTGTTCCGAAATCATCCCTGTCATCTCATATCCACTGATATTACGTTTCTGCCGGAATTTATCAAATTTTCTTATCATGCTTGTATCTAATGGTAAAATGAAAGCTGAGGCTTGAATTGTCCAATAATGGCTTCCTTCACCCGTGATCCTGTAACCGCTGCTGACCAAAGCAATTCTGGCTATCGTGAGAGCAGCATTATACGCCGTAGAAAATTTTCTGTCTGTACTCAAGATCTCTATTTGGGCATCGGTTATGTCACGGTCAAAGACGGCTAAAAGCTGCTTTATCTCCTGTTTGCTTGGTGTATGTTCTTTTATTCGTCCGTCATTTAGTAAGTTCTTCAAGTCCATGTACGTCGCCTATAATAAAAATTTTTTCACCCTCTAATACATTATTGATGAAATAATTATCCTTTCCGATTTTTTGCCGAAATTCAGAGGTTTGATATACTACTGAGTTAATTTCCCGGTTGAGCTGTTTTTCCGCATCTGAAAGTAAGGCAACCGTATCTTCGAATGATATATCACCAATTACCATAATGTCTATATCACTGGTTTTATCCTCATTGCCACTGGCAATAGAGCCAAATATAAACGCAACCTTAATTAGGCTAGCAGATGGCAATAACGCACTGTGCAAGATATCTGTTATACCAAAAGTCTTGGTTATAAGACTTTTCAACTCTTTAAATACCGGGTTCATCGGATTAGCCTGATAGTATACCTGTTGATTATGTACTCTGCGCCGAATAATGCCAGAATCAGTAAGTTGTTTCAGTTCCCTCTGAACCGGTCCGACCCCAATACCTGTAGTGCGGGAAATCTGCCGCAGATAATACTCTTCATCTGCATGTCCGTAGAGCAGTGATAAAATGCCTCGCCTTGCTTTGCCGAAAAGGGTAGTGCCTATGATATCTTTATTTCTTAGTGTACTCATACTGGTTACAATTGTAACTTATAAGGTTACAAGATTCAAGCATTGTATCAATGAAATCTTCAAGATTTGGGATTGCCCAGTAGGATGAAGTTTTGCTGAAGCTGTCAAGACACGGTTTTGTCACTATATCCGATATTGTATTCGTCACTTATTGTTGCTCTTGGCCTGAATATTAGGCATATTTTATTGGAGTGCCGACTGGTATAGAAAAATGGGTATTCCCACCAGCAGCAATATTTACTTATCAGGTGGTCTTATAATTGACGGTAAAAATGCGTTAGAATTGATTATGCTAGATCCAGAAATCCAAAGAATAATGGATTACGAAAATAAATGGCTAGTTGGGTGCGAACAATTTTTTAAAATTGATGTACCTAATAGGTCTTATATCCTGGCCGGGCTGAGAAATCTGTTGGAAGAGTGGTTTGAGGATGGTGTTCACTACACTTCGGATAGTGTTTATTCCTTTGTAGCCCCCACACCTCTATATGACAATATTCCAGAGGATTTGGAGAACGCTCTTGAGATTGCATGCGGCCAGATTCGGTGCAACATACTTAGATATAAAAATATACCCGAGTACCACTGGCCTGAATTTTTACTCATCTCACCTGCTATTCCTGCAGGCCAATTTGGCAATCAATCAGAAATTAAGGCTGGATTTACCGACCCTGTGAATGGGCCATCTTTTAAGCCCGTATTTGAAACAGAGGGAAAGCCTGCCAAAGATAGAGCTGAGATTATTCTTGATAACTGGTATACATTGTGTTCAAGACAATTATTCGGGTTTATCAGCGAACATTTTGCTAAGGCATATGAAACCTTTAGTAATTGGAAGATTGTTGAAATTCAGATTAGCTGTCAACAACAACTGGAAAACCTTGGAATTGAACTTCCCAAGCGACTTGAATATTATGCTAAGAGATTCTGTGGATTTGAGTACACAGAAATATCAGAAATGTTGCAAACAATAGGCATTAGAAAAACTCCCGAGGCAGTCAAAAAGAGCTACCAGAGAATAAAAAACAAGTATGAAAAATAATTTGTAAGGGTGTCCCTTGTCAATACCCTGAAGCAGTATAATTTAATTAGAAAGTTAATAAAGAGATAGGCGAAGGCCCAGATGAATAATCTGGGCCTTACTATTTGGTCAGAAAAACGATCAGAGAGTGCTAATTAAATTATTGTATAAAAATTCACTCGGGCTGACATCGTCGAATGGTTAAGATAAGGAATTATTCGTAGATGAAAACAGGGTCAATACAGAATAACTTAAATGAACTCTTAGGCCGATTACCAGATGCTAAAAAAGTGGGGGATAACCGCTGGGTTGCATCATGTCCAGTGGATGGTCATTCTACTCCTCAAAATCACCTGTCTATTACAGATGCTGGAGATAAAATCCTATTAGCATGCTTTTCGAATCGAAATCATAGTTATAGTCAGATCTGTCAGGCACTTGGCCTTAGACCTGAATCCCAACCAATCAATCCTAAACGTCGTATAGATGCTCTATACGATTACAGAGATAAGGACGGCAAACTCCTCTATCAGGTAGTTCGTTATAAGCCCAAGTCTTTCACTCAAAGAAGACCGGATGGTAAGGGTGACTGGATTTATAACCTCAAAGGCATTACCCCGGTTCTCTATCGATTGCCCGAACTCTCAGCTACCCCTAAGGGCCAAGTTGTTTTTATAGCTGAAGGAGAAAAGGGAGTTAATTCTCTGGTTGAGCAGGGTTTAACTGCCACCTGTTCTCCTATGGGGGCAGGAAAGTGGAGAGAGGAATATAACTCAGCCTTTATTAACAGGGATGTGATCATCCTGCCGGATAATGATGAACCAGGCAAGCACCATGCCGAGCAGGTACTCACTTGCCTATCCAAGATTGCCAAGACAGTCAAAATAATCCAGCTGACGGGTTTGAAAGAAAAAGAAGACATTCATGACTGGTTTAATCAAGGACATAGTAGTCAAGACCTCCTAAAATTGATTGAAACAGAACCTTCCCTATCCCGATCTGAGGCAATAAACCTTCCAGCTTTGCTTGATGACATCGCTAGCTTTATCCGGAGTTATGTAGTCTTATCAGAGCACCAGTTGCAGGCAATAATCTTATGGGTTATTCATACCCATATCATAGAAAGTGCAGTCACTACCCCCTACTTGAATATCTATTCAGCCGAGAAAAGAAGTGGCAAGACTAGGCTTCTTGAGGTATTGGAAGTACTGGTTGCCCGTCCCTGGTTTACCGGACGGGTAACCTCAGCCGTACTTGCCCGCAAGGTAGATGCTGAATGCCCTACTCTGCTTTTGGACGAATCCGATGCTGCCTTCAAAGGTGAAAAGGAATACTCCGAAACCTTGCGGGGGATACTCAATACCGGATACCGAAGGGGCGGCAAATCCTCAGTCTGTGTGGGCAAAGGGGCGGATATTTCCTATAAGGACCTATCTACTTTCTGCCCCAAAGCAATTGCCGGCATTGGTAAGCTACCGGGCACTCTTGCTGACCGGAGCATCCCTATCCAGCTTAAACGCCGGAATGCTAATGAGACAGTTGCAAAATTCCATCCCCGAAAAATCCCAACTGAAATTCAGAGCTTGAAAGAGAGATTAGTTCAGTGTACCTCACTTGATTTAAGTGAAATTGAACTTATCATACCCTCTGAACTTGATGACCGGGCGGCTGACTGCTGGGAACATCTCCTAATCATTGCAGAAACAGCAGGCAATTCATGGCCTGAAAAAGCCCGCATTGCGGCCATTGCTTTAATGACTGGAGAAGTTAGGCAAGACGATTCACTTGGGATCCAACTTCTAACTGATATACGGGAAATAACTAAAGATAAAAGTGAGCATATATCTTCTGCTGACTTAATCGAGGCTCTCCTCAAGGTAGATGAATCTCCATGGTCAGACCTGAATGGCAGATCTCTTAATGCCAGAAGACTGGCTGCTCTACTTAAAACTTATGGTATCCACAGCCAAACAATCAGACAAGGCAGCCGAACTTTCAAAGGTTACCAAGTCGCTGATTTTCAAGATGCTTTTAACCGCTATCTTTCTAAAAATGGACTTCAATCCGTAACATCCGTAACAGATAGCTTTGAGCCAATCGTAAAATATGAGCCAAATTCATCCGTAACAAATGGTCCGAAAGAGCAAAATGTTACGGATAATCCCCAAAGCTACGCCAATCGTAATGTTACGGATGTTACGGATAAGACCCTGTTTATCAGAGAAAAAGACAAAAATGAGCTGGATGATGAGTCCGAATCGGATTCTTCCTGTGAAGTTTTAGATTCATGGAGAAAGACAGCTATTCCGGCTTGGAGACGGGTTTTAAAAGAAAGCATCAGTCAGGGGGATATAAAACGCGAGGAATATGCAAGAAAGATGCTTCAGGAAGTCTTAAAAGACCCCGCCTACCGGGAGGTCCAGTCATGAGCGCCGCTAGTGTAAGGGTAAGCACGCCACTCATCCAGAGTGAAGGTCGGGGTCCGATTCCCACGGCGGCGCTCCAGTCTATCATGGTTAATCCCCTACCCTTTGTGGCAGCCAAGGCAATACTTGAGAAATATCACTATCTTCACTCCATGCCCGGTGGAACCAAGCTTGCCTTTGGAGTCTTTCTAGGTGATAGGCTCTATGGTGCGATTACTTTTGGTTCAGGACCAGCCAACGTCTACCGGATGGTAGAGGGGGCAAACCCCTCAGACTGTCTGACACTCTCAAGGCTTTGGCTTTCAGATGAACTCCCCTCCAATTCAGAATCCCGTGTCTTAGGGATAGCTCTCCGGGCTTTGAAACGCTTTACCCAAATCAGGTTTTTAGTCAGCTATGCCGACCCTGCTCAAGGTCATATTGGCACAATCTATCAGGCAACCGGCTGGGTCTATACCGGACTATCTGAAGCCATGCCCATGTTTGATATCGGGGACGGCAAACCTAGACACTCACGGAGTTTAAGCCACACCTACGGTAGCCATTCAGTCAAACACTTTGAATCCTGTGGGGTAAAGGTAAGGGTAGTACCCCAGAGCCGGAAACACCGCTATTTCTACTTTCTGGATACTGATTTTCAAGGCAAACTCAAGGTACTCCCTCAAGCCTACCCTAAGAAAGAGGCAATATGAAAGTGATTGAAATACCCATCAGCAAGTTATGTGAAGCCCCATGGAATCCAAACCAGATGGACGAAGGGGTAAAACATCTGCTAAAAAACAGTCTTTCCCGTTATGGATTGGTAGAGCCGCTAGTAGTCAGGCCGAGTGGCGAGGATGGATTTGAAGTCCTGTCCGGCAACCAGCGCCTTAAAGTCTTGAGTGAAATGAATAAAGAGAGCGCTCCCTGTGTGATTGTTGAACTGGGTGATATGGAAGCCATGCTTCTCACTCAAGCCATAAATGGAATCAAAGGGCAGGACGATCTGGCGTTGAAAGGGATACTCCTTAAAGAGTTGCTCTCAGCTATGCCTGAAAGTGAAATTTTATCTCTGCTGCCTGAAACCTCAAACAGCCTTCAAACGCTTGCTGCTATAAACAAGGAGAGTTTGGCTGATCACTTAAAAGCTTGGGAACAGGCTCAAACAGCTAAACTCAGCCACTTGCAGCTTCAGTTTACCAGACCCCAACTTGAGACAGTTCAGGAAGCAGTCAGTTTAATTATGCCAGTGGCTAAAAACTCACCTAAAGATAATCCCAATACCCGAAGCACTGCTATATTTCTGCTTTGTAAATTCTATATAGAGAGGAGGCAGCCAGAATGAATGAGATAGCCTGCCCGATTTGCGCAAGCCATTTAAATATCAGGATGGCCAAAGGTAGAACTTCCAATAAACCCTTCATCATGCTCATTTGTCCGAAAGACGGACGGCACTTCCGGGCTTTCATCTCGGACCAGACTTATATCAATAAAGTGCTTGAAGAGAAGGCTAAGGGTATGAGGGAGGGGTAACAGACAAGTGGCGGAATATATGTATGTACAAACATACAGAAAGAGAGGCTAAAGCATGACAAGCATGAAAGAATGTTTTGAAAGCGGAGTAGCCCTGATTGGAATGAAGAACTGCATGACTCTATTCCAGACTGCATATCTTATGTCTCAGGAAGGAAACAAACGGGCAACCGCTAGCGAGGTTGCGGAAAGAGCTGCCAGTCAATTCGGGCTTAAGATAAGCCCCTCCAATATAGGGCAAGCCTTTAGTGCCATGGGTATAGCCACGACTATCTCTCGTGGCAAGACGAAGTATGTGCTTGATTCTACCGAAATTGAACCGATTCTTAGAGTAGGGAAGCAGGAATGCACCGAGATTTCAGACAGGCTTGAGGAATCACTCTCTGAATATCAGGACATTGCAGAGAGGGTTGACGGGCTTATAAATGAGCTTCGTGAAACACTTAAGCTGGATGGAGAAGAACGCAAACTTAAAATCCAACTTCGGCAGGTGCAGGGCGAGTAATGAAAGTGGCCATCTACCAGAGGAGGCTAAAGTCAGACCAAGGGCAGATTCCTTCTTTTCAAGACTTGCGGGATTTTGCTCTTGGTCAGGGCTGGGAGATTTACAACCAGTATCAGGATAATGTTTCAATTGCTGGTAACTCCCGCCGGAACGCTTGGCAAGAACTATTGGCAGATGCCGCACTTAGCAAGTTTGATTTGGTACTTATTCCACAAATTGATGAAGTCTTCTCTTCGGTTATGGATATGGCTAAAACTCTGGGAAAATTGAAGGTCTTAAGAATTGGACTCCGGTCTTATTCTGAACCATGGTTTGATACAACCTCTATTTCGGGTGAAGCCCTCTACCAGCTCAGCCTGTCCTATGCAGCACTTGAAAAGAACCGCCAGCATCGAAAGCTTAAGTCTGGTTTGGCCCATGCCCGTAAAATGGGCTGCCAGATAGGGCGGCCAAGGGTAACCCAAAGGCAGGGCTTCAATCAGGCTTATGGAGACATTTTAGAGCGTCTCAGAGCTGGCCAGATCTCAAGACGGCAGGCTGCCAAGGCTCTTGGAATTGGTTATGCCACCTTAAAGAGACTCCTTGATTCTAATTATCAGGGTTTCAGGGATTTTTGAGATGTTAGAGCCTCTAACTGGTCAGGTGAAAAACTCGTTGACGGGTATACCCTGTATCTATACACTGTCCGCCAATTCTGACAAGAGTGAGGTGGACCAGTTAATGATAAAAGAATTTCTAAATGCCTTAGCCGAAGTGGCCTTATCAGTTGCATCCCGAAGGGATTATCAAAATGACTGAGTGCAAGAGAGCAGTTGCCTATGTCAGGGTATCTTCAGCTTCGCAAGTAGAGGGTTATTCACTGGATGCTCAGGAAAGACTCTTTACTGAACTCTGTAAAAACCGGGATTGGCAGTCAGTTCGCATATACCGGGAAGAAGGCAAATCTGCCCATGTGGACAGCATTCACAAGCGCCTGGTTTTCAGAAAGCTTTTAGAAGATGCGGCTAAAGATGAGTTTGATGTTGTAGTTGTCCATACCCTTGACCGCTGGTCAAGGAATCTTACAGTTACCCTTGAATCATTAAAGATTCTGGGCAGGTATGGAATAGGTCTGGTATCCATTGTTGAAAATCTGGATTACTCCAAGCCGGATGGCATACTTTTCACTCAGATGCTGGGAGCTTTTGCCCAGTACTTCAGCGAAGCTTTGAGTACCCATGTCAGGAAAGGACTTGACCAGAGAGCGTATGAAGGCAAACACAACGGCTGTATCCCCTTTGGCTATGAATCCTGTTGGGAGACAAATGAAAAGGGAGAAAAGAAACAACGCTGTGAGCCGGAACACCAAAGTGGTATCCATATCCATCCCAAAGAAGGGCAAGCTGCAGAAGGGTTATTTAGGCGTTATTCCGCCGGTACAACCACCCTATCGCAACTGGCCGCTTGGTTAAATGAACAGGGCTTCCGTACTAGGAATACCAAGAACCTGCCCGATGCCAACGGCAATCTGGTTTCAGGACCAAGACTCTTTACCAGTTCCTCAGTCAGAAGTATCCTGCATAATCCATTCTATACCGGGCAGATAAACCACCGGGGAAAACTGATGCCCGGTGCTCATGAGGCCTTAATCAGTCAGGAATTATTTGACTTGGTCCAGCTAACCTTGAGGAAAAACTCCGGCCGCTCTGAAACCCTCAAAACATTACCTGACAGGGAATATTTGCTTAAAGGGTTGGTAAGATGTTCACATTGCGGAATGCCCATGTGGGCCCAGACCTATAAGAGTGGCAAGAGCTATTACAGAGAGCATAAAGCCTCAAGAAGCATCAAAGAATGTCCGGGACATGGCGGTACAATAGCCTGCCAAGTTATAGATAAACAGGTAAGGGAACTGGTTTCGGCCATAGAGCTAGGACCAAGATGGCTTGAGGAAGTATTATCTATAATAAGTCTCAAGGATGAAGTAGATAGGGTCAAGAAAGAAAGAGATCTGACTATAACCAAACTCCATCGTATGGCTAGGGTATTTATGGATGGCCTTATACCGGAAGAAGAATACTCAAGGCAGAAGAAACTCTTGGAACTCAGTCTGGAATCACTGGTTGTACCTGACTATGACGTGGCTCAAGAAGCCGGGAATCTTATTCTTAACCTGTCATCGCTCTGGTCCAAGGCCAACTTGTCAGAGCAGAGAAAGCTTTTACTTACCATGCTGGACGGGGTCTATGTGGATGTGAAAGAGCATCGCTCGGTAATAGCAGTTAAAGCCAAGCCACCCTTCAGGCCTATCTTTCAGGTGGCAGTTTCAAAGAAAGAATCTAAGATTCATATTTTAAACGAGCCATTAAGTCATGAACCTAGCGGCTCGTCCGTGTTTCTGGTGGAGACGGGGGAGGGTCGAACTCCCCGTCCAGAAAAGGTGACCCAGGATCTACTACAGGATTATCCGTCTATTTAATCTTGTCTGGCTAGCTTTTGCCGGCCTAATTTAGCCAAACCAGCCGATATTTCTTTCGTCCCCCTCATCGGCGTTGGGGAAACGGCACCTCAACTAATCGGCACCCAAACCTGACCCGTTGAGGTGGGGCCAAGCAGGATGTGCTGTCTTATTTAGCCAGCAAGAACGAGTTCACGTTCGCCAGTTGTTTTTTGCCACCTGTTTAATGAGGTGGATGGCACCTCAGCCTGCAATCCAGTAGCCTACCTTCCCTGTCGAAACCACGCGTCCCCATAAAAATTGGTAACTAGCGGCGGAAATTGCGGTATTTGACCTCCCGCTCAAGTTCGCGTTCGGTGTCCCGCTTGGTTACGGTATCCCTTTTGTCATAGAGCTTCTTACCCCGCCCCAGTGACAGCTCTACCTTGGCGATATCGTTTTTTAGGTAAATACGAACCGGTATCAGTGTCAGCCCTTTTTCTTTGACCTTTGACATGAGCAGGGCTATTTCCTTGCGGTGCATCAGCAGTTTGCGTTCCCGCATTGGTTCATGGCTGGTATGTCCGCTGCACTCGTAGGCTGAAATATGGGCATTTACCAGCCAGAGTTCGCCCCTCTGGGGCTTTACATAGGCATCTCCCATATTTACTCTGCCGCTTCGGAGGGATTTTATCTCCGTGCCCAGCAGCATTATCCCGGCTTCGTATTTTTCTTCCAGGAAATAGTTGTGAAATGCCTTGCGGTTAGTTGTCAGGGTTACGTATTCTGCCATATGTATTATATCATACCCTAGACGCAGATTGCTTACAATCCGGGCATAATGCATTAGCGCTTGACAGAGAGTATCCCCTGTCATATACTAATAACAGTAATCATTACTGATAACAAGAGAGCAGAGAGATGACTAGTTCTCTACCCGGAAATATCCAAATTGGCACACGTGCCAGCCGCCAGCGTCAGGCTGTGCTGGAGGTTTTATCCAGAGCCAAGGGGCATATGCCCGCGGTGGATATTTATCAGAAAGTACAGAAGAAATTCCCCCGGGTTAGCCTGGGGACTATCTACCGCAACTTAAAAACCCTTAAGGAAGCCGGGCTTATAGAGGAAATCCATCTGGATGAGCATACCCACTACTACGAAATAAAGACCGGTGGTGAGCATTATCATTTACTTTGTTTGGGTTGCGGCAAGGTGGTGGAGTTCAAGTATCCGCTGGAATATATATTGAGCAATGTGCCTGAAGCCAGCGGTTTTCGGGTTTTGAATACAGACCTGCGTTTCAGCGGTTATTGTGCCAGCTGCTCTAAAAATGAAGATTCCCGGTAAATTTAGCACAGAAATTATAAGATATAGACAAGGATACATATGGCTCAAGAAATAGTTTCTTTAACAAACCTGAAAAATGGCATCCGTGCCCGGGTGTGCAGCATAGAGGGCGGCACAGCGGTTAATAACCGTCTGGCAGCTTTGGGGCTTAGGCCGGGCAAGGAATTGACCAAAATCAGCGCTATGTCATTTAAAGGACCGGTTACCGTAAAGGTTGACGGCACCCAGCTGGCCATGGGGCATGGCATGGCTTCCAAAGTAATGGTGGAAGTTACCGGTATATGAAAAAGGTCTTGCTTTTTGGCAACCCGAATGTGGGTAAAAGTGTGGTCTTTACCCGCCTGACCGGTGTCCAAACCATGTCTGCCAATTATCCCGGTACGACTGTAACTTTCAGTCGCGGCCAGATGAAGCTGGGTGATGAAATTGCCGAGGTTATAGATGTGCCCGGTTCTTATACCCTTGAGCCTACCTGCGAAGCGGAAACCGTGGCCAGACGGATGCTGGACGAAGTGGCGGCTGACAAAGAGGGTGAAGTAATTATCCTGAATGTGATAGATGCCACTAATCTGGAAAGAAACCTGTATCTTACCCAGCAGCTTCTGGAAAGGGGTTTGCCTACTGTTATCGCTATGAATATGTGGGATGAGACCCGCCACAAGGGCATAAAAATAGAGCTGGATAGGCTTTCGGAAATACTGGACGTGCCCATAGCTCCAACCTCGGCTACCAGCGGCGAGGGTATAAAACAGTTGGTGGTACAGTTGCTTTCACCCCAAATTCCTTCTCTGGCCGTACAGGGGCAGGATGAACGCTGGCAACGTATCGGCGGTATTATTCACCAAGTACAGCAAATAACCCACAGACACCACACCCTTGGGGAAAGGCTGGCGGATGCCAGTGTGAGCCCTGTTTTGGGTGTGTTTATGGCTGTGCTGATTATGGCGGCAGTTTTTCTGGTGGTCCGTTTTGTGGGCGAGGGGCTGATAAGTTATGTATTTGACCCCATTTTCGATAACCTGTGGGCACCGGTAGTGCATTCTCTTTCCGATGCTTTAGGCGGCAGTGGTTTTCTGCACGGACTGCTGGTGGGTAATGTGTCCGGCGGGGAAATAAACTTCAAAGAGTCTCTGGGACTCCTTACCAGCGGTTTGTATGTGCCGTTTGCCATGGTTTTGCCGTACATAGTAGCCTTTTATTTGGTTTTGGGCATACTGGAAGATACCGGCTATCTGCCCCGTCTGGCGGTGCTGCTGGACAATGTAATGCACCATTTGGGCCTTCATGGATTTGCCTTTATACCCACTTTGCTGGGTTTGGGCTGTAACGTGCCGGCTATTATGGCTACCCGCAGCCTGGAAAGCCGTCGTGAGCGTTTTATTGCGGCTACTCTGGTCTCGGTGGCGGTGCCCTGCGTTTCTCTGCAGGCCATGATAATTGGCATGCTGGGGGGATTCGGGATAGGGTATGTTTTTCTGGTTTTCGGTACCCTGTTTGCAGTCTGGCTGGGGCTGGGTATGATTCTGAACAAGATTACCCCCGGTTTCAGTCCCGAACTCCTTTTGGAAGTGCCTCCCTATCGCCTGCCCCCTGTCAATCTGGTATTTAAAAAGCTGGCCTTCAGGATTAAAAGTTTTCTGAAAGAGGCTTTGCCTATCATACTGGGGGTAGTGGCAGTTATAAATATACTAAATTTCACTAAAGTATTTGATGTTATCGCCAAGGTGGCTGAGCCGGTGGTGACCGGCATTCTGGGTTTGCCGGCTGAAGCGGCTGTGCCTCTGGTGGTGGGTTTTTTGCGTAAGGATGCGGCTATGGCGCTGATGGGTCCTCTGGATATGGGGCCTGAACAACTGGTGGTTGCCAGTTTGGTGCTGGCCATGCTGTTTCCCTGCATTGCTTCGCTGGTAATACTTTTCCGCGAACTGGGAAAGAGAGATGCTTTAAAATCAGTACTGGTCATGCTGATTGCGGCTTTCGGGGTGGGCGGGTTGATGAATCTTATTCTCTGAAAAAGGGTTTGATTTTTCTGCCAGAGCTATTTGGATTATAATAAGTAGATTATGACTCAGCCAGATTTGCCCAAGAGACAGATAAGTCAGGAAGCCGTATTGGTGGTTACGACCTTAAGTGCCTTCCTGACTCCTTTTATTTCATCATCTATAAATATCGCTTTGCCCTCCATGGGCAAAGAATTCGGTATTGATGCCGTCCACCTTAGCTGGATAGCCACCGCCTTTATTCTGGCGGCAGTGGTCTGTCTGGTGCCTTTCGGAAGGCTGGCGGATATCTACGGACGCAAACGTATATTGACTATCGGCATCATTATTTATACTCTGGCTTCAATTTCCTCTGCACTTTCTCCCAATGAAGGCTGGCTGATATTCAGCCGGATTATTCAGGGTGTGGGCGGTGCCGGTATATTCGGTACTTCTGCTCCCATTCTCATTTCGGCTTTTCCTCCCGGTATGCGGGGACGGGTGCTGGGGATAAATGTAGCGGCAGTATATATAGGTTTGTCTGCCGGGCCTTTTCTGGGGGGCTTTCTTACCCAAAACTTTGGCTGGAGAAGTATTTTCTGGTCAAATGTGCCTTTGGGTTTGCTGGTTATCGGGTTTATTTTCTGGAAGATGCGCGGCTGGGATATGGCCGAATCCAAGGGTGAAAAATTTGATTATCTGGGTTCACTGGTATATGGGCTTGGGGTGGTGGCGGCTATGGCCGGCACTACCATTTTGCCTGACCCGACTGCAGTCTGGTATATACTGGCAGGCCTTATAGCTTTCAGCGTGTTTATTTGGCGGGAACTGAATTTCACCAGCCCTATTTTTGATGTGCGTTTGTTTAAACGTAACCGTCCGTTTATCTTGTCCAATCTGGCGGCTCTTATAAATTACAGTGCTACTTTCGGGGTGGGCTTTTTGATGAGCCTGTATTTGCAGTATATAAAAGGTTTCAGTCCCCAATCTGCCGGGCTGGTACTGGTGGCTATGCCCATTGTTCAGGCCTGTCTGTCGCCTTTTGCCGGCAGGCTTTCAGACCGCATTCAACCGCGTTTTGTGGCTACTGCCGGTATGGGCTTAACTACTATCGGGCTGGCCTTCTTGTCAACCCTGAGCACGGACACTCCGCTGGTATTTATAATAACTGCATTGATATTACTGGGGTTGGGCTTTGCCCTGTTTTCTTCTCCAAATACCAATGCGGTTATGAGTTCGGTTGAGAGAAAACACTACGGGGTGGCCTCAGGAACGCTTTCCACCATGCGTCTTTCCGGCCAGATGATAAGCTTGGCGGTGGTTATGTTCCTGTTTTCCCTGATACTGGGGCCGGTTCAGATTGGTCCGGAGAATTATGAAGGTTTTCTGACCAGCATGCGTACCGCTATGATACTTTTTACTACGCTGTGTTTTCTGGGTATCTTTGCGTCCCTGTCCAGAGGAAATACCCGCAAGGCCTGAGCTGGCTATTAGGTCTATTTCACTTGATAAAGAAGGTGGCTGCCCGCTTTACTGTTTGCCGGTAATCATCTGGTTTATACGGCTATAAGGGCAGGCTACCACCTCCCAAATCATTTTATGAGTTCCTTTGCCCAAGCGGCGGCACGTTCAAGTTCGCCTTCTTTTAGAGGGCCTTTTTCAGTCGCTACGAAGAACCAGGTCGGCGGGGCTAAAAGCTGTCCGCCTTTTTGGGTCAGCGATGCGGCTATGCGGTCAGCGGCGAAGCCGAATATTTTGACTATCGGGTTGGAAAATCTGGTATCAAATGATGCTACTTTAATACCTTTCAGGGTGGGAAGATTTTTAATCAATTCCTGCAAGGGTTTGGTAGGACGGCCGCCCTGAGTCGGCGAGCCGAATATGACCAGGTCAAAGGTAAGCAGTTTTGACGGACTGGTTTCGGTTGCTCTGCATACCTCAGCACCACTGCCGATAGCACTGGCTACAGACCGGGCAATTTGCTCGGTGTTGCCGTAAAATGAATCATATATAACCAAAGATTTCATGATGTATCCTTGTCTTGTACCCGGTTTATTTTTGTTTCTTTATCTGGTAGCGGATAAGGGTTTTTAGTACTTTGGCATCCGGTTTGGATTGATATTCTTCCTCATGCGGGCCGGATATCTCATAACCGTTTGCGGCGATAAACCTGTGCAGGCGTTCCACAGATTCCATTTCCTGATCGTAAGACCCCAAATGCAGGATTTGGGCTACCGTGCCGTATTCCCAAGTTTCCAGCTTTACCTCGGTACCGGGTTCTTTCTGGGGCAGTGAAGTTATATTTTCAGGTACCGGTATACCGGCAATAATCACCCATTCATCCTTTGGATATAAATGGGCATCAGGGTAACGGGCACGCGGGCAACTTACTTTAAATGACTCTAATCCCTTCTTCAGCAGGTCAAATTTCAGGGTATATACAGAGCCAAACAAAGCCGGGAATATTTGGGAGAAAACCTTGTCCGGAGCACCCTTTCCCCTGACAACCGCCATCTTTTGATCTGGCATTTCCAGTATTACAGGATCAGTCTTGAGTTTGCGCGGTGACATCAGCACTTCCTTATCCGGAATATTTATGGTAAGTATAACACTCCTTGCGGCCTTGTTTAAGACTGCTTTTATAAATGGCTGGATTGTAAGGAGGGTACTTTGCGGTTATAATAAGCCCGATATGGTAGAGATACTTCGAAACAAGAGTTTTGCCACCCGTTTCCAGATACTTATTGAGATAGCTACTCACGGGCCTACTATTCAGCAGAGGGCTATAGCCCAAGAGCTGTCTATCACCCCGCAGGCCGTTTCAGACTATATAAGCCAGCTGGAAGGCGAAAGCATGATTACCTATTTGGGGCGTTCACGCTACCAGATAACCCGCGAAGGGGTAAACTGGGTGCTTAAGAATGTCCGGGAGGTAAAGGCCTATTTTGACGGGATAGACAGTGTCATAAACGGGATAGTGATATCACCCGCTATTGCCGAAAAGGATATAAAACAGGGCGAACAGGTAGGCCTGAAAATGGTAAACGGCCTGTTGTATGCCACTGCTGATTGCCAGACCAAGTCCACCGGGATTGCCGAAGCTGATGCCAAAGCCGGCGAAGATGTGGGCGTACGCGATATACAGGGGCTGATTGAATTCAGCTACGGGCTGGTGGCAGTGCTGGTTGTGCCGGGTATTGCCAAAGGCGGTTCGCGGCATATTGATTTGGAGCTTTTGAAAACCAGACTCAAAGGGGTTAGTTATGTAGGGGCAATCGGGCTTGAATCTGTGGCGGCACTGCACCGGGCCGGAATAGAACCCGATTACCTTTATGATGTTTCCGGAGTAGTTATAGATGCCGCTTTGCACGGGCTGTCTTCGGCGGTGGTTTGTACCGAAGAAGATGTATACGCTTTGGTATCCAGCCTTAAAGACCGCAATATTGAATACTCGCTGATCAGTCTCTAGTTCGTAAGTTCAGGGCAGACAAAAACAGCCTCTTTCGGAGGCTGTTTTATTATGTTCCGCTGTTCTGTTTTAAAAGACTGCCCAGATACGCTCCTATGAATACCATCAGCAGACCCAGCAGAACATTGGCCAGAATATTGGAAAAACCGTTAAAGTAGTCGCCATTTTTAAAGCAGTCTAAAGTTTCATAACTGAAGGTGGAAAAAGTGGTGAAAGCCCCCAGAAAACCGGCTGTCAGCATAAGTTTCAGGTGGGTATTGTGGCTGTCGGAGCTGAATCCCCACTGCATCAGGAAGCCCAGCACGAAACAGCCCAGGCAGTTTACAATCAGGGTTCCGTAAGGAAAGCTATCTCCCAACAATTTGACGGTAAGGTTATTCAGCCCGTAACGGCTGACTGCACCCAAAGCCCCGCCTGCCGCCAGCAGCAGTATTTCGCCCATTTAAACACCTCTTTTAAATGCTGATGAACAGATATGCCGACAAGAGGCGTTTTTTGCCCCGGAATGACGGCAGTAAATGCAGGCTATCTGCCTGCCGGAATGCACCAGACAAAATATTCTAGCAGATGAATAAAATAAATTGAAATCTAAGTGGTTTTAGAGGGATATCAGTCCCGCCATCCCTCCGGCTGGAGACAATATTTGTCAAAAGCGGAGGAACAACGGTGATTGATAAACGGGGCTGGAGATTATTCGTATTCTACGAAATAGTTGTTAAGTTTGGTGTTTACCGAATTGAACAGCTTGTCTGAAAGCTCAAGATATTTATCCTTTTCTTCCTGAGTGAAGCAGTCAAAAATATCTTGGGTATAGTCATTGAATAACTCAGGGTTATGCTTGGCACGGTGCTCTTCAGTTATCTGGTAAACTGTCTTGCGGCCAATCTTCTGTTTTTCCAGATACCCTTTTTCTACCATGCGGTTCATTATCTGGAGGAGAGTGTTTGGCTCTTTGATTATAAGGCGGGCCATGGTATCCACATCGGCCTTGCCCAGATTTCTGAGCATATTCAAAATAGACATTTGCTCAAGGGTATATTCGGTATCGTGAGCCATTCGCTTTTGCATATAGCGCAAAATACTTAGATAGGTACAGCTGAAGTGGTGATAAAGTCTGTGATTCAGGTTGTCGAACATTTCTACCATTATGCTTTTTGTTTCTTTCCCCCATTAAATAAAACGTGCGCGCCATTATAACATATCAGGGCAAGTACTTTAAAAAAATACGCATATACATCTGTAATAATACATATATAGCACCAATATCGGTTATTCAGCTTGCAATCTGCCGTTTGGCGTGGGAGTGATTCTGCAAGGTTACTTCCGGAGTCTGGAAGTGTGTTTACGGCTTGACAGGGTTCTGGTATTTGTTATATTCTAATGCAACTAGTTGCAATTGCTTAATATTGCATAAGAGATGGTGATATGAACAGACCTGCTTCGGATATTGACTGGGCTAAAGCCTGGGATGACGCTACTGCCCAAAGAGGGCTGAGGGCTAATCTTGAGCGGCAGGGGCATAGCCGCGAGGATTTCTGGCAGAAATACCAGAGCTGGATGAGCCTGTATGTCAACCGTGATTACCCCGGGAAACTGCTTGAACGGATTATTGGCATTACCCGCGGGGGTGAAAGCCTGCTGGATATTGGTGCCGGTGCCGGTTCGTTTGCTATTCCTCTGGCCAAACAGGGTGTAAAAGTAACTGCCATTGAGCCTTCACCCAGACAGTCAGGTTTGCTGATGGCTGAGATTGAAAAAGAGTTACTTGCCAATATCAGGCTAGTCAGCCAGCCGTGGGAAGAACTGTTGCCCGAAGAAATAGGCTGTCATGACCATGTCATGGCGGTTTATTCGCTGGAAATGGAGAATATCCGCCTGGCACTGGAAAAGATGATAACTCTGGCCGCTAAGAATGTGTTTATTGTCCACACTGCCGGCAACGACCTCCGCCCTATTCTGAAGACTCTTTTCGGGCTGCAGGCCTCGCCTGATTATATTTATATATACAACATACTCTACCAGATGGGTTTCAGCCCCGATGTAGAGGTGTTTTACCGTAATTATCAGATACCGCTGGATGTCCAGCTGGAGATGTTCTCCTACAACCCTGGGCTCAATCCGGAAGAGCTTGCCAAGCTGAAAGAACATCTGACGGATAGCGGTAAAACTTTTACTGAGGGCGGACAGGTCTGGCTGAAACGCCAGAATAGAGATGCCCTTATCCGGATTAAAAAGGAGGTTCAGTAATCTGGTGATTAAAAATTGGAAAAAGTTTAAGAAAGTCTGGCTTATCGGTCTGGCGGCAGTGATATCGCTAAGCCTGTTTGCTGGCTGTGAGCAGACAACACCCAATGCAGATGATACTGCCACGGCTGTTACCCTGAAGGTCGGTTCTACCAAACCCTTCAAGACGACCAACTGCTTCAGTGACTACTGGTACGGGGTACTGACCAACCTGACTACCCATGACAGCCTGATAAGGCTGGGGGATGACATGTCCATCAAGCCCTGGCTGGCCAAATCATGGATAGTGTCAGATGACGCTAAGACATTTGTTTTTACCATTGTGGATAATGCCTACTGGCATGACGGCACTAAGCTGACGGCTGAAGATGTGGCCTTTTCTGTGGAATACTACCGTGATTACATTGCTTCGGCCAGCTGGATGAAAGATGTAATAGCTGATGTCAGCTTTTCGGGGGATACAGTTACCCTTTCTCTGTCCCGTCCCTACGGTAACCTTCTGACCGAATTTATGACCTATTCCATTGTCCCCAAACATATCTGGCAGGATGTGACTGACCCGCTTAAGTATAACCAGACGGATATGACAGTCGGTTCGGGTCCGTTCGTATTTGAAAGTTTTGACCTTTCTTCCGGCAAGTTTATCTTCAAGGCTAACGAAGACTATTTTCAGGGCAAGCCCACCATTGACCGCCTTGAGGTGGATATTTACCAGAATATGGACGCTTTGGTTTTATCACTTGCCAAAGGTGATATAGATACCTGGTGGGATTATTCCGGGACTTTCCCCTATACCAGCATACCCGCCCTGATAAAGTCCGGTAAGGTAGACTTTGAGACCAGCACCTATCTGGGTGTGCCCTCTGCTCTGGGTTTTAACCTTGAAGACGGCCCTGCCAGCGATATAAATGTCCGCAAGGCTATTGCGGCGGCTATAAACTACCAGCAGATAATAGAATACTTTTATGCGGGCTACGGTAGTGTGCCTACCACCGGTTTTGTTCCCCCCACCCACCCCAATTTCAATGCTGACCTGCCTTCTCTGGCATATAATCCTGCAGAGGCCAATGCCCTGCTGGATGCGGCCGGACTGCTGGATACAGATGGGGATGGTATCCGTGAGGATTCATCCGGACAGAATATTTCCCTGAGACTGCTGGCCAGATCTGACCAGTCTACCAATATGCGTCTGGCTGAAATACTGCGGGATGCCCTGTCTGAGATTGGGCTTGGGGTAGAGATAAGAGCCCTGGACCTTTCGGCTTGGGCTTCGGTAAAAGATGCACTTGACTACGATATGGTTCTGTTCGGGGCTACTCCTTGGGGTACTCTGATGCATGCCGGGCATGGTTCGGGATACTTTGACTCCAGACGTACCGGTCAGGGTGTTTTGCACAATCTGGACGCGGCTGAATATCTGGCCGCTTGTGACGCTAGACTGGCTACGGCTGACCCTGCCCAGCAGGCGGTGCTTGACCTCCGGATACAGGAACTTACCGCCGAGTATCTGCCGGGTATTGCCCTGGCCTGGACTGAGAGTGTCTACCCTTACCGGCAGGGTTGGTCAGGCTGGGTGATAGATAGTATCTATGGCGGGGTGTTTAACGGATTTTCCTTCTTGAGTGTCCAGTCCCCCTAGAGTATTATGGCTGGCCGGGGTTTTTATATCCCGGTCAGCCTTTATTCACTTTATAAAATATGCAAAGACATTATCACCCTGCGGCCAGCTTTCTGGGTAAGGCGCTGCGTTACAGCATCGTACTTATAGTTATTATTGCCTTAAATTTTCTTATTCCCAGAGTTATGCCGGGAGACCCGGTTAAAAATATACTGGGTGAACAGGCCTACTATACCGCGGAGGATGTGGCCGCTCTTTCAGCTGAACTGGGGCTGGACAAACCCATATACCAGCAGTTCGGTGACTATCTGGGCGGACTCTTTAGCGGTGACTGGGGCTACTCGTACCTGTATATGCAGCCGGTTCTGGAGGCAGTGGGCGGGCATCTGCTATGGACGCTGGTACTTATCCTGCCGGCTATTATACTGGGGGCGCTCCTTGCCGGGCTGGCCGGGTTGGTGGCGGGCTATTTCCGGAAGACCCCTCTGGACATAGGTCTGACCAGCGGTTTTATGCTGGTTTATGCCATGCCTCATTACTGGATTGCCATGCTTATGCTTATGTTTTTCAGTTTCAATCTGGGCTGGTTTCCCATGGGCAAGGTGACTACCGGCGGGCTGAGCGGTTTTGCCTATTTTGCAGACCTGCTCTGGCATATGGCGCTGCCCCTGCTGGTTATTACCCTGTTTAAGGCGGCCTATGATTTTCTGATTATGAGAAATACGGTTATCTCCATTTGCGGAGAAGATTATATCCTGATGGCCAGAGCCAAGGGGCTCAGCCGCGGGCGGATTCTTTTTAAACATATACTCAGAAATTCACTTGCCCCTTTGGTGACGGTTACCGCTATTCAGTTTGGCATGCTTTTTTCGGGAGTACTGCTGGTGGAAACCGTTTTTTCCTGGCCGGGCATGGGGACGCTTATTTATGAAGCTATCGGGGCGCGTGATTATCCACTTATTCAGGGTGCCTTTTTAATTATTGCAGTTTGTGTCCTGCTGGCTAACATGACGGCAGACCTGCTTTACAGACGCCTTGATCCGAGGACAGCTTAAGATGAATATCCTTAAAAAACTGACCGCAAATAAACTCCTGTTCTTCGGGGTGGTACTTCTGGGGATATTCGTGCTTTCAGCGGTATTTGCTCCGCTGATTTCCCCGCATGACCCGTGGACTTACGGACAGGCTTTTCTGCACCCTTCTGCCCAGCATCTGCTGGGGACTAATGACGTGGGGCAGGATATATTTTCCGAGCTGGTTTATTCTGCCAGAGTATCCCTGTGGGTGGGTTTTGTATCTGCCTCTCTGGCTACTTTGTTGGGGGTGGCGGTGGGTATCTGGGCAGGATTCCGCCGCGGCTGGCTGGATAATGTACTGATGGGTATGGCTGATATATTTCTGGTTATACCGGCTCTGCCTCTGGTAATACTCCTTTCGGTATATCTGGGACCCAGTATCTGGAATATTATTCTGGTTATCGCCCTGACTCTCTGGCCGGGGACGGCACGGGTAATCCGTTCGCAGGTGATTACTATCCGCCAGAGCGGTTACGTGGAATCCGCCCGTATTATGGGGGCAAGTGAATTCCGCCTGATGTGGCGGCATGTACTTCCGAATGTATTGCCACTGGTGGCTGCCAAGTTTATTCTGGTGGTGGCGGTGGCCTTGCTCCTTGAGGCTTCCATGAGTTTTCTGGGTCTGGGTGACCCGTCTCAAAAAAGCTGGGGCATGATGCTTCATTATGCTTTTTCACGGGGAGGATTTGTCCAGAACCTGTACTGGTGGTATCTGCCGCCGGGACTGTGCATTACCCTGTGCATACTGGGGCTGACCTTTATCAATATGAGTTTTGAAGACCGTACTGATCCCCGGTTGCAAAGGATACTGGACAGATGAAAAACCTGCTGGTAGTTTCCAACCTGCACGTTTATTTTGAGACTCCTGCCGGTCTGGTGCGGGCTAACAACGGGTTGAATCTGCACCTTGAAGAGGGTTGTAATCTGGGTATTATGGGGGAGAGCGGCTGCGGCAAGACTGTACTTGTCTATACCCTGCTGGGGCTGCAGCAACCCGGTAAAATTATAACCGGCAGTATACTTTTCAACGGCAGAGAGCTGGTAAATCTGCCCGAAGCTGAGCTGAACCATATAAGGGGCAGGCAGATTGCCCTTATCCCTCAAAACCAGTCTACCGCTCTCAATCCCCTTTTAAAGGTGGGTGAACAGATAGGCGAGGTTTGCGTGAACCTGAACAGGCCTGACATAAGGCTGGAGGGGGCTAGAAAGTTACTTTCGGATTTGGGATTGGGCGATATTCATTCGGTTGAACATATTTTAAAAAGCTATCCCCACCAGCTGTCCGGGGGTATGCGCCAAAGAGTGCTGACGGCCATGGCGCTTCTTTCAGAGCCGGATTTACTGGTGGCAGACGAACCTACTACCGCACTTGATGCCAATACCCGTACCACCACCCTGAATATACTGAAAGAGGCATCCAAAAGAACCAGCCTGCTGGTTATCAGCCATGACTTACCTGCTCTGAAAACCCTCTGCCCAAAGCTGGGGGTAATGTATGCCGGGCGGATTGTGGAGTATGGTGATACCTTAAGCCTGATGTCAAACCCCCTTCACCCTTACAGCCGCCTGCTTATGAAATGCCAGCAAGCCGGAGATTATATTGATATACCTTTGACAGGTTTTGAAAGCCGGGATTTACTGGGAGATAATGAAGGTTGTAGTTTCGCCCCGTTCTGTCCACAGGCAACCGGGATTTGTTTTAAAGAATTACCCCCTGAAGTTTGTCTGGACAACAGCAGAGTGGTTTGCCATCTTTATACCCAAAGCGGGATGAAGCTGTGTTAAAAGCCGAAAATCTGTCAGTCCATTTTGTAGTCAGGCATAACCCGCTGGTACGTTTGAAGCACCCAGACCACACCATCAGGGCTGTTTCCGACGTGAGTATTGAACTGAAAAACGGAGAGATACTGGGTCTGGTAGGTGAAAGCGGTTCGGGCAAGACCACTCTGGCCAGAGCCTTGGCAGGGCTGGTTCGCCCTTCTGGCGGGCAGGTATTATACCGGGGGAGTGACCTGCAAAAAATGGATGCCCCTGAGTTCAAAAAATACCGCCGCGAAGTCCAGCTAATACTGCAGGACTCGGATTCAACTCTGGACCCCCGCATGAGGCTTGTAGAGCTTCTGGAAGAGCCTCTAAAGATAAACCGGCACTTAAATAAGGCTGAAAGACAAGATTTGGTTTCAGCCATTATGGAGAAAACTTTTATTCCGCCTTCACTTGCGGGTCGCTACCCCACGGAACTGTCCGGCGGGCAGCGTCAGCGGGTGTCACTTGCCAGAACCCTGCTGGTAAGGCCTGAAATAATAATCGCTGATGAACCTTTGAGCGGGCTGGATACTATCCTTCGTTACCAGTTGCTCAAGCTTATGCTGGAGCTTAAAGAGGAATACGGTTTAAGCTACCTGCTTATTTCCCATGATTTACAGATGATTAGTTCAGTTTGCAACCGTGTGGCAGTTATGTACCGGGGCAAGCTGGTTGAGGTAATGGAAAGCGGAAATATGTCTTCGGCTGTTCATCCCTATACGAAAATGCTGCTGGCAGGGTTGGCACTGGAGCTTGAAGAAGGTCATGACCTGCATCACCATGCCGAAGATGGGCAAGGCTGCGGTTTTGCCGGGCGTTGCCCGGTGCATTTACCGATTTGCCACCAGGAAACTCCATCCCTGAAAGGGGTTTCCGAAAATCATCTCTGCGCCTGTCATTTAGCCTGACTTAAGCGGGGGCGAAATCTCATTGCCTGTGGCTTATAGGTCTCCGAATATCTTGGGGGCTTCTTTTTTCAGTATCTCTTGGATTAGGTTAGCGACTACCCTCATTTCCGGCTGGGCGGACGGGGCAGTGCGCAGTTTCAAAATATGCCGCAGTTCGCGGAAATTCCAGGTGCAGATAATCTCGGTGGCACAGGCATTGGGCAGTACGTAACGGGCTATTTCCGGCTTTATGCCCGCTTCCAGCAGTTTGCGGTAGGAATCCCAGGCGCTTTCCATAGCCTGATTGAACAGCGCCAGTTTGGCACTGTCTTCTTCGGCAATTTCAGGCGGGGTGATAAACTCGGCCTGATTTTCCTTAACGTAACGCTGGCTTCGCTGGGAGTAACTGCCAATACGGTGTCTGACCAGCTCATGGGTAACCACCCGTGAGGCCTTTATATAAAAAGTGGCCGAAACATGCTCAAGCAGGCTTTCGTGCCCTTGTTTGATGCGTGTCTGAAGCCAGTCCTGGCTGCTGCCAAGTTTATTGCCGCTGGCGTAACACAATCGTCCGGCTTGTTCTGCCAGATTTTCGGCATCCGGAGTAATGGCCAGCAGTTTTACTTCTACGTTATATTCCATAAGAGGCGTCTCCTTATGCCGAAAGGATACCAATTCAGAAGTATTTTCACAAGCGGAAACAGTGTTGATAAAGAATGATTTTAATCTGTATTGCAAGCTGTTTTTCGCAACTTGCCAATACATGGCGGCATCAGGGAGAAAACAGTTAGATTATCTGCCCGTCAGATTCATGAATTTGATCAAGTCTGCGGGTAGCATTGAATTTGGATGATGAAGTTTGGATTATGGATTTATCCCGTATTCTTAAGAGCATGTTTTCCAGTTGGTCCAACTCTTCGTCAGACAAGACATCAAATATTTTACGTGTTTCAGTGAGATTGGTGCTTATAGTTTCTCTTAACTGCATACCTTTTTCGGTAATAGATACCCGAATCATATTTTTTCTTTCCAAGTTTTTGGTGAGTTCGACCAGCCCTTTTTTCTCCATGTTTCTCAATATGGCGGTAATGGTGTTTGGCTGACGGAAATACAATTCGGCTATTCGGGTGGGTGTCATTGTTTTGTCTTTGGAATGATACAGACGTTCCAGTATGCCCGCCTGTTCAGGGGAAACGCCGTACTCCAGCAGGTCTTTTCTGCGTACGTGATAGGCAGCAACCCTTGCCTGCATAAGTGTGGACCATATTGCGTAGCCGTTTTCCCTTAGTCTGTGAGTCATATAGCCTTCTTGGTATTCAGTAGTTTTCTCTACTATGTGTATGCGCTTATTAAACAATATCTTGGGGGGTAAATACAAATATTTGATTTAAAAATGAGGTGTGCAGGTTTAAGTATTGTCTTATTGGGCTAAAAATATACTAAATGCTTAGCTTTCTTGGCCTTAAGGCCTATTGACCAATATAATATCTGTAACTATAATCGTATACTAGTATCGTATACTATAATATAATTGAATATATGAAAGGAGATCGCTGAAATAAATTGGCTCTCGGGGAAGACCGGGTGGCTATAGGAAAGACTAAATATTGATAAAAAGGAAAATTAAAAAATGCCTAATTTCCATCACACTATTAGTCGCCGTAATTTCATGAAAGGACTGGGGATATTAGGGACCGGTCTTGGAACTGCGGCGGCAACTGCTCCGGTTTTTCACGATTTGGATGATATTATTTCTTCGCCTAAGGCTGAATGGAAACGACCCTGGTGGGTGAAATACCGGGAGGCGGATAATCCCACTACCGAAATTGACTGGTCTTTGATGAATAGATGGGATGCCCGTCAGACAGCGCAAGCGCCCGGTATCCAAGCCAAATATCTGGGTGCGGACGAAATAAAGAAGAGATACGCCAATGTCCTGACCAACAAGGTAAAGGCCATTACCCATGATACCCCCGGTCAGACACTGAGAGATTACGCTCTTTCATCCGGCGCGGGCTATTTTATGAATTTGCCTTATGTGACTACTTTTATGGGTCCCCAGAAAGTGGCTACACCTCAAAGCTTAAGTGTCCCGGTCTGGCAGGGTACTCCTGAGGAAAATAGCCGGATGCTGCGGTCTGCGGTAATCTTCTATGGTGGAGGGCAGGTTGGTTTTGGTGTTATAGACCAGAAAATTAAAGACAAGCTGGTATTTACCAATCATAAAGGGGCTGCCAACTCCATTGGCTTTGTTGAAAATTTCCCCCCGCCGCCTGCATTGGGTAAATCATATTTATTTGAAGATGTGGAGCAGGGTTATGAAGGGGCGACTACATTTGTTCTGCCGTCCAATAAACAGCTTTATGAATTCTGTTTCACTGTGCCTATGTCCAAAGATATGTTCAGGACGGCTAACGAATCCCAGATAATGTATTCGGCCAATCTGTCTCGTTATCGGCTTTTCGGTAATATCCAAAATTGTATTCAGGAATTTATCCGCTCACTTGGCTATACCTGTTACGGTTACGCGTCACCCTTTTCCGGTATGATGCCCGCAATTGCCAGCGCCCAGTTAACCGGTATTACGGAAGGAAACCGAAACAATGGCTTCTGCACCAGCCCCGAATACGGGCCTATACTTGGGGTGTTCAGTTTGGTTACCGACATGCCTCTTGAACCTACTAACCCCATCGATGCCGGTATCTGGCGGTTCTGCCAGACCTGTACCAAGTGTGCAGATGCCTGCCCTGTAAACGCCATACCCAAAGATCATGAACCCTCTTGGGAGTTGCCGACTGTTTATGGCAAGCCGGATATCACGCATTCTCCGGGAAGAAAACAGTACTGGACGAATGCCCTTGATTGCTGGCTTTTCTTGACTGAGTACAACGGCTGCGGTGCCTGTATGGCTACTTGTACTTTCAATACTAATAATGCTCCTATCCATGAGCTGGTCAGGACTACATTGGCAACTACGCCGTTGTTGAATTCATTCTTGTGGCAGGCAGATAAATTCTTTGGTTACGGTTTGACTGAAGACAAGGAAGCCTGGTGGGATCTGTCTATGCCGGTTTACGGGTTTGACAGTGCCGCTACCTCAAGTCAAGGCGGTTATAACAAATAAACCCCAATGCATTATAGGAGAGTGAAAATATGTGGCTTATTATTGGTTTAATTATCGGTGCCCTGCTGCTTGGGCTTGTTTGGCTGATGAAACGGGGTAATTTCAGTCTTACCTGGTATGAATGGCTGATAGGGATTATCGGCATGGCTTTGATTCTCTTTACCATCCAGAATTTTGTTGGCAGTCTGGATGAATTGGAGAGCAAAGCAGCCTCTATGTTCCTGCTGGTTATCGGATTGCCCGGCCTTATTCTGCTGGCAATCTCATGGCAATTGGCTGCCAGGCGTATAAAGAAAGCCTGAATCTCAATTACCCGTGTATTGATTAAAAGAGGGGGAGACCTGGGTCTCCCCCTCTGGTTTTTGCCCAGGCCTGATATAGCTGTTGGCGTTTAGGTTATGGATTATATAGCCTCATTGATATTTGGTAGTTTTTTCTGATATCTGTATACGCTCGTTATCCAATATCCTGGTAGATATAAACTCAAATATTAGTTATATGGATGTACCGTACAGGGTTTTCTATTTTATATTCTGCTAGAAATATACTAAATGCTTAGAAAGACTAGGCCTTTAGTCCTATTTACTACCTATGCTGCGGCCACTATAATCGTATACTATAATCGTATACTAGCAATATACCAAATATATGTTAGGAGGCTGTATGTAAGTTGGCTCTCGGGGAAGACCAGGTGGCTATAGGAAAGACTAAATATTGGTAAAAGGAAAATTGAAAAATGTCTAATTTCCATTCCACACTCTCGCGACGTGATTTTATGAAAAGCCTTGGGGTAGTCGGAGCAGGTTTGGGTACTTTGAGCGCTGCCGCCCCCGTTTTCCACGATTTGGATGAGGTCACATCTTCGGCAATCGGTATCAATAAAAATCCCTGGTGGGTAAAGGAAAGGGATTTCAAAAATCCTACCGTACCAATGGATTGGCCCAAAATTACCCGCCATGCGGGCACGTTTAAGACTTTACCCAGACCCACTGTAGCTGATTTCACAAAAGCCGGCGTTGTCGGCGGTACTTCCACTGACCTTGAAACCCCTGAAATGGCCCTGACTCTTTATGATGCTATGGCCAAGGAGTTTCCGGGCTGGACTCCGGGCTATGCCGGTATGGGAGATACCCGAACCACCGCCCTGTGCAATGCTTCCAAATTTATGATGATGGGTGCCTGGCCCGGCAATATGGAAATGGGCGGTAAAAGGATTAATGTTCAAGCGGCTATTATGGCGGCCGGCGGCAGCCCTACCTTTACTCCGTGGTTGGGGCCTCAGCTGGATACTACTACCCGTCCCCAGGTTTTCGGGGCTCCGGTCTGGCAGGGTACTCCCGAAGAAAACCTTAAAACCTGCCGCTCTGCCATTAGATTCTTTGGCGGCTCGGATGTGGCAGCCCTTGAACTTGATGACGATATTTTGAAGTTTTTTCACTCTAAAATTGGTGGTAAAGACCTGGTTATTGAAGACGTAGAGGAAGCTTATGAGACCACAACCAAGATGGTTATCCCCCGCAAGTGCAAGTGGGTACTGATGTGGAGTGCCAGACAATCTCTCGAGGGCACTCGTCGCCAGGCTGGTATAACTGAAAACTATGCTGTTTGGTATTCTTATTCCCGCCTGCCCAAGGTAGGTGTGCAGATTCAGGAATTTATCCGCGGTTTGGGTTATCAGGCCTTGAATCCGGGAATGAAGGGTTACCTTACCAGCCCTCTGGCGGCTTTTTCCGGCATGGGCGAACATGGCCGTATGTCTTCACCCACTATTACTCCCAAATACGGGGTAACTAACCGGGCTATGTGGGCGTTAATCACCGACCTGCCCTTGCTGCCCACTCCGCCCATAGACTTTGGTGCCTACAAATTCTGCAAAACCTGCGGTATTTGCGCGGATGCTTGTCCTTTCGGGCTTATCCAGAAGGGTGACCCCACCTGGGAAAACCCGGCTTCAGCCAAGTCCGGCATTCAGCAGGGCACATTTGAGGGCTGGCGAACCAATACCGCAGATTGTCCTCACTGCCCCACTTGTCAGGGCACTTGCCCCTTCAACAGCAAACCGGATTCATTCCTGCATGCTGTGGTTAAGGGCACAGTTGCCAATACCCCGCTTTTAAATAGCTTCTTTACAAATATGGAAAAAGCTATGGATTACGGGCGGAAAGACCCCGAAGAGTGGTGGGATATGGATGACTTCACCTACGGTATTGACACCAGTTACTAATAGCTTAAGGAATTGGAGGTAGGAAGCATGTTTTTCGTAGGACTGGCAGTAGCAGTCGCCTTGACTCTGTTTGTTGTTTGGCTTATCCGCCGGCAGCTTGGTATAAAGTGGTACGAATGGATTATCGGGTTTTTGGCAGTAGCTTCACTCTTTGCCACCGTCCAGCATTATTTCAGTTCGCTTGAAGAAAACGAACCGACTTCAGCCTGGATGGGAGCCCTGATATTCGGTATCATTTTTCTGATACTGGCTGCGCTTGACTGGCAGCTTGTCATCCGTCACAAAAAAGTAGCCTAGTACCGGCTGCATTATCGGTGTCTGACAGGGGAGGTTAAACCTCCCCTGTTGCTATCCCCCGGTTTTTAAAGATTAGCAAGCCGAAATTATTCAGCATAAAGCAGATTTTTCGGTTAGTCTAATGATTGTCTGAGTTGCCTGATAAATGTGGCTACTTTTTCAAGTGAAGGGTCTGTCTGGACAAGCTGCAGGATACGGCTGCCTACTATTATCCCGTCGGAAAATTTTGAGATATTTTGGGCTTGTTCGGGGGTTGAAATACCAAAGCCCACTGCCAGAGGCTGGCGGGCGGTTTTCCTTACCCTGTTTACAAAACTGCTCAAATCAGCCGGCAAGTTGGCAGTTGCCCCGGTAACGCCTGAGTGGGAAACGAGATAAATAAACCCCCGTGATTTGGCGGCAACTAGCTTAATCCGTTCGTCGGTACTGGTGGGGGCTAACAGAAAGATTATATCCAAGCCGGCTTCTGTGGCGGCAAAGTCTATGTCTTGGGCTTCTCCCGGCGGCAGGTCAGGAATAATAAATCCGCTTACACCCGCAGTTGCACACTTTTGGCAGAACTTGGTCAGTCCGTAATTGTAAATGGGGTTATAGTAACCCATGAATACCATGGGTATGGAGATTTTTTCTTTGAGCAGGGCGGCAACAGATAAACAGACTTCAGGCGTCACCCCGTTCTGGAGTGCCTGATAACTGGCATTTTGAATAGTAACTCCGTCTGCCAGCGGGTCTGAGAAGGGAATACCCAGCTCTATAATATCTACCCCGTTTTCTTCCAGCAGAGGCACCAGCCGCAGGGTGGTTTCAATATCCGGGTAGCCGACTGTTATGTAAGCTATAAGAGATTTTCGTTTTTGGAATGCATCACTGACACGGCTCATATCTTTACCCCCATTGCTTTTTGAACAATATCCATGTCTTTGTCCCCTCTGCCGGAGAGGTTTATGACTATATTTTTGTTTTTCGGCATGCCGCCTGCTATTTTCAGGGCATGGGCAATGGCGTGGGAAGATTCCAGAGCAGGCATTATCCCTTCCAGCGAGCATAGCAGTTTGAAGCCGTTCAGGGCTTCTTCATCTGTGACCGAAACATATTCCACCCGCTTATTATCTTTCAGGTAGCTGTGTTCAGGGCCTACGCCGGGATAATCCAGCCCGGCCGAAATACTGTGGGTTTCAATCACCTGTCCGTGTTCGTCCTGAAGCAGATATGACATGGCACCGTGGAGTATACCCACCTTGCCGGCACTAAGGGTGGCCGAATGTTTGCCGGTGCGGATGCCGCTGCCGGCAGCTTCCACCCCGATAAGACGTACGCTTTGGTCCGGTATGAAATCATAGAAAATACCCATGGCATTGCTGCCTCCGCCAACACAGGCAACAATGCAGTCAGGTAGTCCTCCCAGCTGTCTTAAGGACTGGGCTTTGGTTTCCTGCCCGATAACTGCCTGAAAATCCCGTACCATAGCCGGATAAGGGCGCGGGCCGACCACCGAACCGATTATATAATAAGTGGTCTCCGGGTTGCTTACCCAGTCACGCATAGCTTCATTGATGGCGTCTTTCAGGGTACGGCTGCCCGAAGATACGCTTCTGACTTCCGTTCCCATCAGCTTCATGCGGAATACGTTTAAGGCTTGACGTTTGATGTCATCTTCGCCCATATAGACAATGCATTCCAGCCCCAGCATGGCGCAAACAGCTGCGGTGGCTACCCCGTGTTGCCCCGCCCCTGTTTCGGCAATTACCCTTTTCTTTCCCATATGCAAGGCAAGCAGCCCCTGACCGAGTGCGTTGTTGATTTTATGGGCACCTGTATGGGCCAGGTCTTCCCTTTTCAGGTAAATTCTGGCACCCCCCAGATGTTCAGTCAGCCTTTCTGCCAGATACAGCGGAGTGGGCCGCCCCGAAAAGGTGTTTGAAAGGGATTTCAGGCGTGACTGGAAAGACTCGTCTTTTTTGGCTTGTTCATAAGCCTGTTCCAGTTCGTTTAGGACTGGCACCAGTATTTCAGGTACAAACTGCCCGCCATACTTGCCGAAATACCCCGGTTTACCGGTGCTATCTACTTTAGGCATTTTTCTACTCCCAGCATATTTAAATATTCCACCTCTTTAACCAATTGGCAAAACTGTTCCGGATACAAAGACTGCGCTCCGTCAGACAGAGCGCTGGGCGGGTCTGAATGGACTTCTACTATCAGTCCGTCTGCCCCTGTTGCAATGGCTGCTCTGGACAGGGGGATAACATAATCACGGCGTCCGGCGGCATGGCTGGGGTCTACTATAATGGGCAGGTGACTTAAGGCCTTGACGGACAGGATGGCGCTTAGGTCTAGTGTAAAGCGGGTATTGTCCGAAAAGGTGCGGATACCCCGTTCGCACAAAATAACTTGAGTGTTGCCTTCGGCCATTATATATTCGGCTGCCATCAGCAGTTCTTCAATAGTGGCTGACAGCCCCCGTTTTAAAATGACCGGCTTTTTTGTCTGGCCTGCCCGGCGTAACAGAGAGTAATTTTGCATGTTTCGGGCACCAATCTGGATAATATCTGTGCTGGCTTCAACCAGCTTCAGGTTTTCAGAGTCGGTGGCTTCGGTAACAATAAACAGTCCGGTTTCAGAGCGTACTTTTTCCAGAATTTTGAGGCCGGCTTTGCCCAAACCCTGAAAGCTGTAGGGTGAAGTGCGGGGCTTGAATGCCCCTCCCCTGAAGAGCTTGGCACCGCCCTCTTTTACCTGAAGGGCTATCCGGAGGGTCTGTTCTTCACTTTCCACCGAGCAAGGTCCGGCAATGATAACCGGTTTGCAGCCGTTTCCTATTTCTACCTCTCCCAGACGGATAACTGTCGGTTTGGGGCAGGTTTCATGGCTGACCAGTTTATAGGGCTTGGTCACCCGCAATACTTCTTTCACACCTTCCAGTGCCAGAAAAGGGCTTTCCTCCACCATACCCTGATTGCCCACTATGCAGACGGCGGTTCGGTGGTCACCCGGTATGGGTATGCCCCGGTAGCCTGCATCCGTAATCTCACGGATGACGTTATCTATCTGTTCCTGAGTTGCATCGTTTTTCATTATTACTAACATATCCGGTTACCATCCGCATCTTTCACCCGTTCAATGAAAAGGTGTATTTTGGCTGTATCTTTTATCCCGTCTGTTTCCACTCCGCTGGCAACGTCTATTCCCCATGGTTTGGCTATTTTTATAAATCCCTGTATGTTTTCCGGATTGAGCCCGCCGGCCACCATGACGGGGTATTTCAGAGAGACCTGTTTTACAATCTGCCAGTCAAAACTTTGGCCGCTGCCTCCGAATAAGGCCTTAGTATGGGTATCCAGCAGGAATACGGGCGTTTTTTTCAGGGCTTTAAGCCCGGCTTGTATTTCCTGAATAACCAGTTCGGCGGTAGTGCTTTCAGCAACGTGAATAACCTTGATAACCGGCAGGTTTACCTGATTGCAGTACTCCCAGCTTTCGTTACCGCTTAGCTGTACCCTGTCCAGACGGCAGACGGAGGCAATCCGGTTTACTTCTTCTGCCGTCTGGTTGGCAAAGACGCCTACCAGCATCGGTCTTGGGTTTAGTGGTTTCAGGGCTTCGGCTATCTCAAGTGCTTTCTCCGTGGTGATGCGCCGTTTGCTTTCGGCAAATACCACTCCGGCAAAGTCAGCCCCTGTCCGGGCTGTGGCCAAGGCTTGTCCAACCTCTGTCAAGCCGCAAATCTTAGTCTTAATCACAGCAGTTCCCTCATTTTGGCGGCAATATCAACCGAGGCTGTTAAGGCTTCTCCTACCAGCACTGCATCTACTCCCAGTTCTTCCAGACGGGAAATATCTGCTCTGGTCTGAATGCCGCTTTCACTGACAACTATGCACTCAGGGGGTATCAGGGGGCGAAGCCTTTCGGTTACAGTTAGGTCTATTTTAAACGTATGCAAATCACGGTTATTCAGGCCGATAATCCGGGCATTACTCTCTAAAGCTATTTCCAGCTCTGACCGGGTATGCACTTCCACCAGACATTTCATGCCCAGCTTATGGCTGAGTGAAAGCAGTTCCTGTAACCTTTCGGGAGACAGCATGGCTACTATCAGCAAAATAGCGTCTGCCCCGTACAGGCGGGATTCATATACCTGATACGGGTCATGGATAAAATCCTTACGGAGAAGCGGCAGCTTTGATGCCACCCCTGATTCGCGTATTTTCTTCAGGTTGTCAAGGCTTCCCATAAAATGGTGTTCTTCTGTCAAAACCGAAATGGCGGAAGCCCCGTTTCGGGCATATATGCCGGCAATATCCACCGGATCAAAATCCGAGCGGATTATACCCTTTGACGGAGAGGCTTTTTTTACCTCGGCAATCAGCCTGACCTGCCGCCCTTTAAGCTTCATGGCCATGTCAATGGGTGGATAGGGTATGTCCAGTACCAATTCCTGCAGTTTTGCTAATGGCAGCCGCATTTTTCTCCGCTCCAAATCAGGCAGGTTGTCGGTGACAATACGTTCCAAAATCATGGTTTTACCCGCTTGCCAAAGACTGGCTGAGTTTAATCAAAGATTCTAGCTTATTAAGTGCCAGCCCGTTGTCAATTATTTCTGCGGCCAGAGAGATACCTTCGGCAATGGTGTCAATCTTGTCTGCCACCATCAGGGCGGCGGCCGCATTCAGCAGAACTACATCCCGTTTGGGCCCTTTTGCACCTGAGAGTATGGCCCGCAGGGTAAGTGCGTTTTCCTCTGCCGCACCCCCTTTGACAGCCTGAAGGGAAACCTGTTCTAAGCCCATTTCTCGGGGTGAAACCGTATGGCGAAATTTGATTATCTCTTTGTCTTTCAGTTCCCAGATAACAGAGTCTCCGCTGATAGACATTTCGTCCATGCCGTCCAGGCCGTGTACCACCAGAGCATGCTTGATATCCATGTGGCAGAGGGCTGAAATAATCTTGTCACCCAGCCCTATTTCAGGTACGCCGATAAGCTGGTACTGGGCACTGGCCGGGTTAGTCAGTGGACCTAAAATATTGAACACGGTGCGGATGCCTATTTCACGGCGGGAAGGGGCTACAAATTTCATGGCGGGATGAAAAACCGGGGCAAACATGAACCCGATACCTATTTGCTCTATACATATTTTTACCTGTTCGGCATTTAGATCTATTTTTATGCCCAGTGCTTCCAGCACATCGGCACTGCCGCACATACTGCTTGCCGCCCGGTTGCCGTGCTTGGCCACTTTTATGCCGGCTCCTGATATAACAAAGGCGGCGGTGGTAGAAATATTAAACGTGTTTATCCCGTCCCCGCCAATGCCCACTATGTCCAGTACCGGAGTGCTGGTGGATATACGGGTAGACTTTGCCCGCATGACATTTGCCAGACCGGCTATCTCTTCGGCGGTTTCACCCTTGACCCTGAGAGCAGTCAGGAATGCCCCAATCTGGGCAGGAGTAGTTTTTCCCTCCATGATTTCGTCCATGACTGAGGCAGACTGTTCAAGAGTCAGAGATTTACCCAGAACTAAAGACCCGATGGCTTCTTTAATCATTTATTTACTCTCTTTTACCTGATACAGGTGCATAGTATTTCAGAAAATTGCCCAAAATCTCCTTGCCGCATTCGGTTTTGAATGATTCGGGATGGAACTGTATGCCTTCAACCGGGTACTCTTTGTGCCTAAGCCCCATAATGGTGCCGTCATCTGTCCAGGCGGTTATTTCAAGACACTCCGGCAGGGTCGGTTTATCAACTATAAGGGAATGGTAACGTATGGCGGGAAACCCTTTGGGCAGACCTTTAAAAATACCCCGGTTGTTATGCTGTATCAGAGACTGTTTGCCGTGCATTATCCGGTCTGCCTGTCTGACAATCCCCCCGTAGGTATGCCCGATGCACTGGTGACCCAGACATATACCGAGGATCGGCAGTCTGGGGCCGAAATGGCGGATAATGTCATTGGACACCCCTGCCTGAAGGGGTGAAGATGGTCCGGGTGAAATCACGATATATTCAGGACCTAGGGCTTCTATGGCATCAAGGGTAACCTTGTTATTGCGGACTACCTTAACCTCCTGCCCCAGTTCGGAAAAATACTGAAAAAGGTTATAGGTAAAACTGTCGTAATTATCAATTAGTAATAACATGCGGTTTCTCCGATGCCTGATTTTCTGCCCTGTCCAGAGCTTTCAGCAAAGCCTGAGCTTTGTTTAATGTTTCCTGATACTCATGTTCGGGTACGCTGTCACTTACTATGCCGCAGCCTGCCTGGACATGGGCAATGCCTCCCTTGACAACCATGGTGCGTATGGCTATAGCCATGTCCATATTGCCCGAATAAGAAAAATATCCGACTGCCCCGGCATAAATGCCTCTCTTTTCGGTTTCCATTTCAGCTATTATTTCCATAGCCCGTATTTTAGGTGCGCCTGAGACTGTGCCTGCCGGGAAGCAGGATTGCAAAGCCTCAAACGGAGTAATGTTTGGTTTTAATTTGCCCTGAATGTGGGAAACCAGATGCATTACGTGGGAATAGCGTTCCACATCCATGACGTCGGTTATGCGGACTGTGCCCGGCTGGCTTATGCGCCCGATATCGTTTCGTCCCAAATCCACCAGCATGATATGTTCGGCACACTCTTTTTCGTCATGGCGGAGTTCCTGCTCAAGCCTGGCGTCTTCTTTCTGGGTTTTGCCCCGTTTTCTGGTGCCTGCCAGAGGGCGGGTCATAACCTCGCCGTCTTCCACCCGTACCAGTACCTCCGGCGAGGCGCCCACAATCTGGAAATCACCGAAATCCAGATAGTACATGTATGGTGAAGGGTTTACTGAACGCAAGGCACGGTAGATGTCAAAGGGATGGGCGGAGGTGGGTCTGGACAGACGCTGTGACAAAACTACCTGAATAGCTTCGCCTGAGTTAAGGTAATCTCTTATTTTGGATACCTTGCCCTCAAAATCCGCCTGTTTGAAATTGGATTTCATTTCGGGGATACTTGCGGCGGTAGATTTTGGGGAGGTTTCGGGCAACGGCTTTCTAAGGCGGTTAACCAGATTTTCTATATTCCGGATAGCCTGATTATATGACGTTTCAATATCCTGTTCGGTATGGACATAGCTTAGTACTTTTATGGAATGGCTGATGTGGTCAAAAACCAGCATGGTATCAACCAGCATGAAGACTGCTTCCGGAAGATTTAGGGGGTCAGCCGATGGCGAGGGCAACTCCTCAAAGCGGGTAACTGCCTCGTAGCCCAGAAAACCCACCGCCCCGCCGCAGAAACGGGGCAAATCCCCCACCGGTACTACCCGGTATTTGTTTAGTTCATTTTCAACTTGGGTTAGAGGAGGAACGGTATCTGTCTGATAGGCTGTAAGCACTTTATAGGGGTTGGTGCCGATGAAACTATATCGGGCTACGCGCTCCCCGCCTTCCACACTTTCCAGCAGAAAAGAATGTTGGCTGTCTTTGATTTTCAGAAAAGCGGAAACCGGGGTTTCAAGGTCGGCCATAATCTCACAAGAGATGGGTATCAGGTTGCCCTGTGCGGCCAGTTTTTTTACTTCGGCTAAAGATGGGTAATACATTTTAACGGGCACCTCGCAAAAAAATAAATCCCTCGTCCTTTTTAGGGGCGAGGGATTAACCTTCGCGGTGCCACCCTAATTATCCCTGCAAAAAATACAGGAATATCTTTTTTCGGGTGCGGCCCGGATTTCTCAGAGCGATACCCTAGGCTTTGATAACGGTGCCCTTCCGTCAAAACCTACTCAAGTTTCCTTTTTCGGCCTGCGACTCCTGAGTCCATTCAGTTCTATGCGCTAGCACCGGCTCTCACCTTGCCCGGCTCTCTGAGCTTCGCTTTAGACCTACTAATCTCATTCCTAGTCTGTAAAACAATATTACAATATAAAAAATGTCTTTGTCAATGTTATCTTGGTTACGTTATTGCCGGAGTTTCTTGCGGGACTGGCTAAGCGGGAGGGTTTAACTTTTTACTATTTTTTATTTTTGTTGATGTAAATTGTTAAAGCTTTTGCAGATAAATTTAAGACATAGAGTAAGGAAATTGCCACCATAATGCCCAGTATTGCTAAAATAAAACCCAGTGTGTCCATAATCAAATTCTCTCCTGTTATCTGAATAATGCCTGATATACCGGTGAAATTATAACACCAGTTATACGTATAACGATACTTCATCTCAGTTTTAGCAGATAACAATTCATGTATAGTAGCCGGTGACAGTTGTTTAGTGCCATTTATAAAAACAGCCCCCGTGACAGTTAAGTCAAAGGGGCTTTTTCACGTTCAAAAAATGGTGGGCGGTATAGGATTCGAACCTATGACCCCCTGCGTGTAAAGCAGGTGCTCTAACCAGCTGAGCTAACCGCCCGAAAGAAATATGGCGCGCTTGGTGGGACTCGAACCCACGACCTCAGCCTTCGCAGGGCTGCGCTCTAATCCAACTGAGCTACAAGCGCCGGTATGGTGCCGAAGGAGAGATTTGAACTCTCACACCTATTACAGGTACTACGCCCTGAACGTAGCGCGTCTGCCGTTCCGCCACTTCGGCCTGTCAAGTCACCAGTTGATCAGGGTTATCTGGACAACTTAAGCCGCTAGATTATACTTATTGGGATAGACTAGTGTCAATCCAGCTTCAGGAGTATCTGCTTTTAGCGGCAGGATTTATTTTGAAAATTTTAGAGTCTTGGACAATATTTAGTTTTTAAACTGTTATTGAGGCCAACTACATCTGGGATATATAGTTATGTCAGGTAAGCGTTGACTTTAAGCTCTTTTGACGATACAATTTTAGTAGGAGATAAAAATGCCAATTTACGAATATGTATGCCCAAAATGCAAAACCAGATTTGAAGACATCCGCTCTACCAGCAAGGCTGATGAGGAAGCTCTTTGCCCTGAATGCAAAACTCCCTCTGCCAGAGGCGTTTCAGGTTTTGCCTGCCGAGGTACCGGTTCCTGCGGAAGCGGCGGCGGTTCCTGTTCAAGCGGTTCTTGTTCCAGCTGTTCCGGCTGCCACTAAATTCGGTTGATGAAACTGTGTTTCGTTAAAGCTGACCGGCAAATGCCGACATAATTCATCTGCCTATCCCAGCCAGCAATGTATTGTGTCGGTTTTTGTTTTTAGTAAAAGATCCGGATTTTCTATTGCCTTTACTCTGTACGGTGCTTAAGCGGGTATTTATTTAGCTTGCGGTTGGCAGGTACTTTTTATAAGCGGCTATCTGCAAGTTCCGTTTATCGTTATAAGATAGAGGGAAACAGATATGTCTGAAAATTACTCTGCCGCTGGTGCACCGGATGTCTTTGAGCTTTCAGAGTGTTTCAGACTGTCTTCAGGTGTGTTTCCCGGAAAGGTAAAGGATAAAATATGCGCAAGAGAGTCTTAACTATATTTGCCGGTTTGCTGATGCTAGGTTTACCCCTTTCGGCCTGTTCCGTTGACACTCCTACGGCAGGGCTTGACCAGTCTATCTCTTTCCCCCCTGGACAGAGTTGTGCCATAGCCGGCGAAGATCTGATTATCAAATTCGTAGGGGTAGTATCCGACAGCCGTTGCCCCGAGGGTGTCCAGTGTATCTGGGCGGGTGAAGTGATGGTTCAGTTGGAGATTAACTCTGGCGGCGAAAAGACCAAGTTTTACATGGTTAAAAGAGGTGCCGGAGGAGATGCGGTAGCTGATTTCGGCATTTATAAATTCAGCTTTAACGTTACTCCCTACCCTGCAGCTGGTACAGAAATTACCAAAGACCAGTACCGCCTGTTGCTGACTGTCAGTAAGGCATAGTAAGCTAGAACTGAAGTTCTGTATTGTTTATCACAGGTGTGCAATGTAGCATCTTGAAAAGAAGCGGCGGGGTTTACCGCCGTTTGGCTATTAAAAAGGCAGGTCACTTCTGGCAGGTTTTCTTAGTAGCCAACCGCCGGCCATAAGACTGACTGCCAATACCCCGATTGAAATGCCCAGCACAAGGGTGCTGTCTTCCCAGAACCCTCTGGGGAAAAACATTACCAGATAGTCTTTGGCGGGGTCTAACAACCAGAAGGCATTGCTGAAACCAAGCAGGTGCAACCGGGTGAAGAAAGTCTGGAAATCCAGCATGGCTATAAGCCCGATGCCGCCTAATAACAAAAGGCTGAACATTCCCCCCTGAATAAGCACTATGCCGGCTTCTTTTACCCGCCCGGCCTGTTTTTTCAAGTATAGGTAAAGGAAAAATCCTCCGCCAAGTAATAGGCAGATGCCCAGAGCCAGATAATTCAGGCGGACAAGCCCCTTTACATCTTTTAAGTGCAGTATTTCCCGTTCTTTAAATACGGTTACGTCTACCCCGTCTTTTTCCAGCTGCAGGTCTATATATTCCTCGCCGTTGTTAAAGTAACTGATAAGGGTAGATGCGGCTGTTTCCAGCTGGACGGGGGTAAAGCCGGTTTTCTGGCTGATTTCGTACTTTTCAAAACCCTTTTCATACAGCCATTGGCAGTTTATAAGTATACTCAGGGTCAGGGTGAGTATTATCAGTGGGATAAGGAGTATGGCTAAGGTTTTCCAGACATTATATAAAAATCTTTTCAATTCTGGTTTCATGGCTGTATTTTACACTCTTATCTGCGAAAAATGCACCTTCAAACCTTGAGGTTGTCTGTTTGAGGTTGTTTTAAGCCTTGAAATGCCTTCTCACCTGCATACCTCAAATGGCAGGGCTGTGTTATAATCTGCCCTTAGGAAAAGCTATGTTTTGTCATCTTCATGTCCACACCGAATTCAGCCTGCTGGACGGCATGTGCCGTATTTCCCAGCTGGTAGTCCGCGCCAAGGAACTTGGCATGGAGGCACTAGCTATTACTGACCACGGCACTATGCATGGCATTCCCCGTTTTTACAAAGAAGCCAAAGAGGCAGGCATAAAACCCATACTGGGCAGCGAATTTTATCTGGCATATGGTGACCGCACCGCCAAAACTGCGGCAGACAAAAACTACTACCATCTGGTACTGCTGGCTAAAAATAACAAGGGCTACCATAACCTTATTCAGCTTAGCTCGCGTTCGCATCTGGAGGGCTTTTACTACAAACCCCGTATAGATAAAGAACTGCTTGAGAAATATTCAGAAGGGCTGGTTTGCCTTTCGGCCTGCCCGTCGGGTGAAGTACCCCGCCTGATACTGGAAAACCGCTATGATGAGGCCAGAGAAGCCGCCCTGTGGTACAAGAAAACTTTTGAAAACTACTATATAGAAATCCAGCGCCACCCCATGCCTGATTTGGAAAAGATAAACAGCGTCCTTATACCTATGGCACGGGAGCTGGATATTCCCTTGGTAGCTACCAACGATACCCACTATCTGGACAAGGAAGATGCCCCCTACCATGATTTGCTGCTTTGCATAGGCACAAATGCACTGGTCAGTGACGAAAAGCGGATGAAGATGGAGGGGGAATATTTTTACCTGAAATCCCCTCAGGAAATGGCGGAAGCCTATCAAGATATACCTGATGCAATTGAAAACACCGCCAAAATAGCTGAGATGTGCAATGTCAGCCTGGACTTCGGGCGTCTGCACCTGCCGGAGATAGATATACCCAAAGGCAAAACCCCTGATGAGTATCTGGCAGACTTGTGCTATGAAGGACTGCCAGTTTTTTACCCTGATGCCGGCCCGGAGATACTTGACCGCCTGAAGTACGAACTGGATGTTATCAAAACCACCGAGTTTGCCAATTACTTTCTGGTTACCTGGGATATCATCCGTTTTGTAAAAGAAAAAGGGTTGTATTATGGTGTCCGTGGCAGTGCCGCTTCGTCCATAGTGCTTTACTGTCTAGGCATAACCGCCCTTGACCCCATCAGATACAAACTGGTTTTTGAGCGTTTTCTGAATATTGAACGCAAGGAAATGCCTGATATTGATATGGACTTTCAGGATGACCGCCGCGAGGAGGTTATTGAATACGTTGTCGGCAAGTACGGGCGTGACCATGTTTCCCAGATTATTACCTTTGGTACGCTGGGGGCAAAAGCGGCCGTGCGGGATGTGGGACGGGCACTTGGCATGGCCTATGCCGATGTGGATAGGGTAGCCAAGGTTATACCTTTCTCCCCTCACATGACTCTGGACAAGGCTATGGAAGAAAGCTCCGAGCTCAAGGAAATGTACAATCAAGATGCCGTTGTCCGCAATCTGGTGGATGCCGCCCGCAAGGTGGAGGGTCTTTCCCGTCATGCTTCCACCCATGCTGCCGGCGTAGTCATTTCCAAAGACCCCTTGACAGACCATGTACCCCTGCAGCGCCTCAGCAAGGAGAATAATCTGGGGCTGGTCATGACCCAGTACACCATGGAAGACATAGCCAAAATAGGTTTGCTCAAGATGGACTTTCTGGGTTTGGTCAACCTGAATATACTGGGCAAGGCCTGTGCGGTAATCAAAGAATACACCGGACAGGATATCGACCCCTTGGCCATACCCCTTGACGACCAAAAGACCTTTGAACTGCTGGCAGCCGGCGAAACAGTGGGTGTTTTCCAGCTGGAAGGTACGGGTATGCGCCGCTATATCAAAGAACTGAAACCGACAGTGTTTTCGGATATTGGTGCTATGGTGGCTTTATACCGCCCCGGCCCTATGGAGCAGATACCCCGTTTTATCAAATCCAAGCATGGGCTTGAGCCTATCACCTATCCACACCCCGCACTTGAACCCCTGCTGGAAGAAACTTACGGGGTTATTGTCTATCAGGAGCAGGTTCTCTTCATAGCCCAGACCTTTTCCGGCTATACTCTGGGGCAGGCGGATATACTCCGCAAGGCCATGGGTAAAAAGATTGCCGCCGTTATGCAGAAGCAGAAAGCCAATTTTGTGGACGGGGCCATGAAAAACGGCTATACCCGTGAGATAGCCGATGAGGTATTTGCTCTGGTTGAACCTTTTGCCGGGTATGCCTTTAACAAGGCCCATGCTACCAGCTATGCCCTTATCGCCTATCAGACAGCCTACCTCAAGGCTAATTACCCAGTGGAATATATAACCGCTTATCTTCAGGCTTTTTGTGACGTGACCGAAAAGGTGGTAACCGCCGTTACCGAAGCCCGCCATATGGGGATAGAAGTATTGCCGCCGGATATTAACCGCAGCGGGGCTAATTTTGAGATAGAACAAGCCGAAGGCGGGGTTAAAAAAATCCGCTTCGGGCTGGCGGCTATCAAGAATGTGGGTGTGGCGGCAGTAGAGCCTATTGTGGCCGAAAGGAAAGCCAACGGGGACTATCTGTCTGTGGAGGATTTATGCCGCAGGGCCGAGGGTTCATCACTTAACAAGCGGGTGATGGAAAGTCTGGTTAAGGCTGGGGCTTTGGATAATATGGGTGACAGGGGAACTCTCTTTTTCAATTTGCCGAATATACTTTCATTGGCTCAGCGGGAGCAGAAGATGAAAGATTCAAACCAGACTACTATGTTTGACCTTTTCAGCCAGCAATCACCCGTACCCATGACTAATCTGGAGCTTGAAGAATCACCGGTTACCACCCGTGAAAAACTCCAGTGGGAAAAAGAGCTGGTAGGTATATTTATATCTGAGCATCCGTTTACCCCCTATGCCAGTTCGGCTTTGGAGGTAACTACCGCCCTGTGCGGCCAGATAGATGAGGAACTCCACAATCAGCTGGTTACAGTAGCGGGTATGGTGGCTTCGGTGCGGGTTTCGGCCACCCGCGAAGGCAAACCGTTTGTTATGGCCGAAATTGAAGATTTGGTAGGACGGGTGGAAATAGCCGCCTGGCCGAAAGTTTATAACGCAACCAAGGCCCTCTGGGAAGAGGGGAATATTCTTTTAGTGGAAGGTAAAGCTGTGGTTCGTGGAGACAGGGTATCAATTCATGCCGAAAAAGTAAGCCGGTACCAGCCGGAAACAGAGAAGAAAGCGGCACCGGTATTTATAAATGCCCCCCAGCCAAAGTCCGAGGAAAAAGAGCCTCCGGCTCCCCAACTGCAGCGTTTGGTGGTATGTATCCAGCAAACTGAAAATGAGGAACGGGATATTGACTGTCTGAATGAGGTAGTGGAAACCCTGCGGCAATATACGGGTGAAACCGAAGTACGGTTGTGCGTGGTCAACCACGAGAGGGTTTTCATATTGAAAATGCCTGATATCTGGGTATACTATTGTCCGGAGCTAAAAAATAAGCTTGCTGCCCTGGTGGGCAGTGCCAATGTGAGGTTGGAGAATAATGCCCCAAGCGGATAAACTGGAACTGGCGGGCATAGCCCCGAACCAGATAATAGCTGAGATGTGGCAGGGTTTTCTGGAGGGGGAGGGTATTCCGTCCACTCTGGGAGCCCAGCATGTATTTTCGTATCTGGGGGTGACCATGTTGCCGGTAAGTCTGTATGTTTTAAAGGAACACCTTACTCAGGCCAAAGAAATATTGGCGGATTTGCAGATACAGAATGAAGAACCGGATGAGTCTGCCGAATAAGACCGATGAGACCCCCTCCTCCAATCCCCCGGCTAACCCTAATGAAGGGCACCGCCAGCGTTTGCGTGAGCGTTTTTTAAAGGCCGGTCTGGACGGGCTGAATGATTATGAAGTGGTGGAGCTACTGCTTACTTTAGGAACTCCCCGCCGTGATTGCAAACAGGCCGCCAAAGAGGCTATCAAAAACTTCGGCAGTCTGAGGGCTGTGCTGGAGGCCTCACCTGAAGAACTCTCAGGCATAAAGGGCATTGGGGCGGTCAATTCGGTGGCTATCAAACTTATTAAAGAAGTATCCCAGCGTTACCTGAAAGATGGCATTATTGAAAAACCGGTCTGCAATACTGCCCAGCAGGTGTTTGACTACCTTTACTGTGCCATGCGGGGTCTTAAAAAAGAGGTTTTCAAGGTAATTTATCTGGACAGCCAGCACAGGGTGCTGGACGTGGCAGACCTTTTTTGCGGAACGGTGGCCAGCGGTTGCATAGTCCCCCGTGAGGTGATTGCGGCCGCTATTTCCAAAAATGCCTCCGCCCTTATTTTTGTCCACAACCATCCCTCCGGCAAGACCGAGCCTTCACAGGCAGATAAAGACGTAACCCGTGAACTGGTATATGCTGCCATGGTGATGAAAATACGGGCTTTAGACCATATTATCATCGGGGATAACTGTTATTTTAGTTTTGCCGCCGCCGGTATTATGGGTGAGTATGAAACAGGTTTTCTGAATTTGAAACTGAAGCATGTTTCCGAGGCCAGACGCCATATATACCGGGCAGAACTGTTCGGGGGAAACCCGGAGTAGATGAGCCTGATGGAGTGAAATTATGAAGAAATTTGCGGGTTTGATACTTAGTCTGGTTTGCGCTTTCAGTTTGGCTTTTTCCGGTTGCAGTGCTCAGGTAAAAACTTATACCGCCGATGATACCCTGATAGAGTGCCATACCGGTGACGAATTTATAGTAGCCCTGCCGTCTAATCCCAGCACCGGGTATAGCTGGGATTTTGAATCGGTCAGTTCTAAAATATATCTGGTTGAAAAAACCTATACGCCTGATAATGCTGATGCTGCTCTGGTCGGAAGCGGCGGAACCGAATATTTCCGCTTCAGGGCTTTGGATAAAGAACAGACCGAACTCTGGTTTTACTATTCCCGTCCGTGGGATGCTGTACCTCTGGAAACGTTAGTTATAAATCTGAAGGTTTCCTAGCTTCCAGTGTAAGCAGCCAGCATTTTATATTTATCCCGCCGTTAAAACCGCCTGTTTTGCCGCTACCGGCAATTATCCTGTGGCAGGGTACTATGAGGGGCACGGGATTTTTATGGAGAGCTTGCCCCACTGCTCTGGCAGCTTTGGGGTAGCCTATCTGGCGGGCAATCTGGCCGTAACTGGCGGTTTGTCCGTAGGGTATCTGGGCGCAGGCCTGAAACACCAGTGATTCAAAGGGTGTATACCCGCCAAGGTCAAGGCTGAACGGGAAATCCGTGCTGATTCCCTTGAAATAGCTTTCAAGTTTAGTTGCCAGAGAGCTGACTAGATTGTCAGTCCGGGTAGCACCCGGCGGCGGTTTCAGTTGCCCCAGTGCTTCGGCTTGACCGGGCTGAGGCAGGGTAAGGCGGCAGATTCCTTCCGTAGATGCCATTACCCCAACCCAACCTGGTTGGATTTTAAAAATATCCCAGCGGATATCGGAATCAGTTTCAGCCCTTCTGACGGCTGTGTCAAGGCTCTTTAGTGCAACTCTACTCAAAAGCTGTTATCCACCTCTTAAATTTGACCCTGCAGTCTCCTGAGTGTATCAGGGCTGGTGGTCGGGCATTAAAAACTATTCGGGTACAGGCTCTACCAGCTCAAATTTGCCGTCAGCAAAGCGGCGAAGCAGATTTACCCGTTTGGTATCCGGACCTAAAAAGAGCAGATATTCCTCTCCGGATAAATTCAGCTGATTTACGGCTTCTTCCACGGTCATGGGTTTTGCCTCTTGTTGGCGTTTTCGGATTAAAGGCTCACGTGGAGGAGAAGACACCTTTGGCTGGCTGAGACGTATGCTTTCGCGGTTGCGTACTTTTTCTTCCATTTTGCCTTTGGCATGGTCAATCTGCTGGTTAAGCACTTTCACCGCCTGGTCGGCGGCGGTCAGCAGGTTTTCGGCTCGTTCTTCAGCGTAAAGTACGTCTGTACCGGTATGCAGAGTAGCTTTAAGGATAAAATGGTCAGCCTGGGAACGGGTTTGTTCCTCGTCAAGCTCAATCTTGAACTCGGAAATCTGGGGGAGCATGCGGGTTATCCGTCCCATTTTGCGTTGGATATAACTGCGGGTACGGTTGTCCAGGCGGCAATTCTTGGTGGTAATCTGAATCTCCATACTCTACACTCCTCTATCTTTCTCTGGCTATGGTCAGCCCCCATACACTGAGGGCACCAGCCTCTTTAAGAGTGGCGGCGCAGGCATTCAGGGTAGCGCCTGTGGTTGCTACATCATCTATTATAATCACCCTGGGGGCGGTTGTCGTGGGGTATTTGAAAATAAAGGCGTTGTTTACGTTTGCCAAACGTTCAATGCGGTTTTGGGTGCGTGCCTGAGAAGCAGTTGCCAGAGAACGCTCAAGCCATTTGTCGGCTAATTCTATACCTGTTTGGCGGCAAAGTTCCCTTGCCAGCAGGAGAGACTGGTTATAGCCGCGGTATTTCAAACGGCTGGGGTGGAGAGGCACAGGTACAATAATATCAGCCGGCATAGGGTTTTGTTTAAGGTAGTCTGCCATAAAAGTGCCCAGTAACGGAGCAACCGAACGCAGGTTGTGGTATTTGAGGGAATAAATGGCTTGGGCAATACCGCCTTCAAAGTTGAAAACTGAACGCAGCCCGTCCAGATGGATTTTGCCGGAAAGGCACATAGGGCAAACCCCGTCATTTGATACATGATGACCGCAGAGTGAACAGACCGGAGGGGAGATATAGCTGAGACCGGCATGGCATTTGGCACAGAACAGCTTGCCTTCTTTCCCGCAAACCAGACACTGCTGGGGAAAGACCAGATCCAGCAATGTATCTTTAAAGGATTGATGCAAAAACGCCATCAGTTTGCCCCCAGGCAGATTAGATTGGCTTTTACCGGCCTAATGCTGGCGGTTGTTGCCGTTTATGATAGGTTCGTTAATATATATATCCCCGTTGCGGATTTTGAGGTTGAAGCCGCAACCGGGGTTAGAGCAGACCCAAGCTTTGTAATGGATGGATGCACCCTGACTGCCAAAGTCTGACAGGGGCAGCAGATCACCCTGATTGCATTTTAAACATTTCGGAAAACTTGTATTCTCCACGAAGTTACCTCCCGGCTGAGACCTTGTTTCAAGTTGATTGAGTATACTCCAAGAGGTTTTTCCTGACAAGACTAGGCAAGGCTGATTTGGGCCAGTCTGGTATATAACGGTCCGGCGGGTAAAAGCTGGCTTTTAAACAAACAGATATGGCTGGCGTGTAAGCTGGTTTGGGGGATAGGGGGTGCGGATTTGAGTATTTTGGCAGTGGTTTCTATATCATTTCTACCGGCATTCTCCCTAAGACGCCCAAGGGTCAAGTGAGGAGCAAATTCCCGTGTATCTGTTGGAAATCCCAGCCGGGAAATATTTTTCTCAACTTCGGCGAAGGTGGTTTGCAGTTTATCGGTCTCACCTTCCAGCCCCAGCCAGATAACCTTCGGGTTTGAAAGTGAAGGGAAAGCCCCTATTCGGGTGGTTGATAGGGTAAAGGCAGGGCAGGCCAGTGCGGCTTTCTCCATGCCCTGTACGATACTCTCAATCTGGCTTAGCGGGGTATCCCCCAGAAATTTGAGAGTCAGGTGGATAGACTCGGGTTTTACCCATTTAATAGCTTGAGAGGGTATAGGCAGCGAATTCTGGATACCGCCGAGTGTGGTTTTAAGCTCAGGTGACAGTTCTATGGCGATGAAAGTGCGGATAAGTCCTTCAGCCAAGACCCGTTTCCCCTTTGTTTAACCAGTCAAGTGCGTTTTGCCGCAGTATCTTTGCCTGTATATCAGTCTCAAGCCGTCCATCTAGTAGGTGTTTTAAGGTGCGGTCATAAGGCATGAGGGGGTAATCACTGCCGAAAAGGAGTTTAGTCTCTCCGGCCAGTTTTATCACCTGCTGATAAATTTCAGGGTTGTACAGGAAAGGGGCGGCCGCGGTGTCATAGGCGGTGTTTGAAAGCACCTTGGCGGCTTCCGGCATAAGGTGGTAAAAGGGCATGCCCCCGCCCAGATGGGCCAGTACCAGTTTAAGCTTGGGGTATCGGGAAATAAACGGGTAAAACCTTTCCGGAGTGGCAAGACCCTTTCCGGGATAGATATGCCCCAGCGGTTCTGAAGCATGAAACAGGCAAACCAAGCCCTTCTGTGCTATACGCTCAAACAAGGGTTGATATGGCGGAAGAGCCAGTTCTTCCGGCCGTTCGGTACGGAGTTCGCCTATACCCTTTGCCCCCAGACTGAGGCAGCGTTCCAGCTCATTAAGGCTGGCAGACGGGTTTGAAATGGGTAAAGCACAAAACGGAATAATCCTTTCAGGGTAACGGCGGGCAGATTCCAGCAGGTAGTTATTGGTAAATGTACACAGTTCATCTGAATCCCAGCTGATATTCAGTGCCACTGCCCTATCCACGCCGGCTTCATTCAGTGCCGCTACCAACTCGTCTGCGGTTATCATTTTGGCTTTGAGGTTTGAATAAAGCAGCCCCATGCAGCTGTCCCGGCAGGTGTATTCCTGCCGGGCTGCAATGATTTCGGGAGGGAAAATATGGGTATGAAAATCTATTATCATGAAGGACGGATAACTATTCCTTTTCAGTGCTTTCTTTTTCTTCAATATGGGCTACAGGTTTCTCCACAGATTCCTCAGCCGGGTTGACTGCCACCGTGGTTTCTACCTTGAGGTGGACTTCGCTTACCTTGGCTACCAGAAGGTCAGCCTCGTTCAGGATTTTGGCTCCGCCGGGCAGGATGATATCTTTTATGTAAAGGTCTTTCTCCAGAGTGTCAAACTGGGAGAGGTCAATATGTATTTCTGGCGGAAGGTCATCCGGCAGGGCTTCAACAGTAAGGTGCGTAAAGGGGGCTATCAGTTTGTGTCCTTTTTCTTTGAGCAGGGATGATTCACCGCTGAAGTGGATGGGTATTTCCGCCGTTACTTTTTCTTTCAGATTTATCTGGTAAAAATCTACATGCTCAAGGTAACCTTTTATAGGGTTGCGCTGAATTTCACGGATAAATACTTTGCGGGTTTTTTTGTCTGTGTCCAGCTTGATATTCACCAGATGTGAACTGCCGGCCCGGTTGATGGTTGATTCAAGTTCCAGTGTGTCGGCTTGAAGTGCCAGTGATTTCAGTCCGTGCCCGAAGATATGGACAGGGGTTAGCCCTTGGGCTCTGATGAGTTTGTTCTTGTTGCCAAAAACCTGTCTGGGTTTAAGTGCCAGGCTGATACCAGTCATTTAGTGCCTCCTTCAAATCAGATAAATCTGTTTATCTGTTGCTGTGAGAAAATCCGGGTATCGCTTTGGTTACTCCTTTGTCAAAGGTTAACGGGTGATAGATGATGTGCTGTCTAAGCTAATTTTATTCCTTCCCTTGACAGTGATTTAAAACTGTCAAAAGCTGTCCAGGGGTCAGACAAGCCCCCATTCATGATAGGCTTGCTGGATTACCGTCAAGTATTCGGCGGAGGGTTTGGCCTCGTCATCAGAGCGGCGGCGGGTATGAGTAAAGGCTTCCAAAAGACTCCCGTCTTCGTTATGGACATTTACTTTTATCCGTTCGCTGTTAGCCGGATATTCCTCATGGGCGTCCAGTTTGCGCAGTCCGGATTCGCTTATCTCGTAAAGTCCTCCTTTAGCCCTGTCACCGCGGGAAGGTTTGATGCTGGCCAGTGCCCCGTGCCACTTGCGTGAATAACCCAGAAAAACCAGCCTGTAGTTAGCCAGCGTGGCACTCTGTTTTGGGGTGGCATCCGGGCAGATTTCCTTCATCTGTTTTCGGCTGAGGCTCTGTCCGTATGCAAAATACAGCATGTCACTCTCCTGTCCGGTATTTAGATTATACCATTATAGCTGTTTGTTAAAGGGCTTTAAATGGGGGTTATGAATGATATAACGGGGGATATTTGGGCGGTAGTGTCCGTAGCCTGCTTTGGAGCAATTTGACTTATGGACTGATTCCGTTTATATTTGGGCAAAATGCGGGTTTGTCTGGAGAAGCCATGAAGGCGGCTGAAGAACCAATTTTGATAGAGGTATTGACCCGTCTGAATGAATACGGGCCGGATGACCTTTTTATCTGTTGCGCCAGTTTTGAGGAACGGTGTGTAGCTTCTATCCAGCGGATGAGCCCGAATTTCCGGGCACGATATTCCATTATCTTTGTGATTGAAGAACCCCGCCATGAAGAATTAGTAGAAGTTAACCTTGCCAAAATACAGTCTATCCTCTCACGGAAGACAGCCGAGGGTTTATTTGTTATCCGTTGTCAGCGCGAAGATCCGGTTGACGGTATTGGTCAGTTAAAAAGTATCTGGCACAGGTGCAAACCCAAAGATTCCGAAGAGCCTTTTATAACCGTGGACATTTCTGGTTTTACCAAGGTGTATCTGCTGGGGCTTTTGCATTATCTGGTAGCGGAGACTAATCTGGGATTGCCCCGTATGATTCATACCACCCAGTCCTACTCCCCCACCCGTTTGACTCAGGGTGTCCAGCAGATAAGTACGGTTACAAATTACTTCGGAAATATATCTCTGGAAAAAGACAATGTTCTGGTGCTTTTCTTGGGTTTTGAACCCGAACGGGCACTTTCGGTCTGGAAGCAGTTTAATCCCACCCGCACCATTGCCCTTATAACCGCTCCCCGGGACAGTAACCTTGAATACCTGAAGTATGCTGAAAAAAACAATGAGTACCTGCTTTCCCAGCCCTCGGTGGAGGTGCGGCAGGCTCCGGCGGACAACCCATGGGCAGTCCGCAATATACTTGAGTCTATTTATGATGAAGTAAAGACCACCTACAACATGGTGATAGGGCCGTTCGGCACTAAACCGCAGGTGGTGGGCGTTTTCCTTTTCTGGCTGGAACACCCCAAGGTTCAAATAGTGTATTCATTCCCCCAGGAATACACCAAGTCATATCTTAACCGCAAACCCGGTCAAACTTATCTGCTGCCTTTGTCTCTGAGCTCCAAGTAATTTATTAGAGGCGTTTTTTAAGGGCTTTAAAGCCGGCTGTCATTACCCTGTTATGATTCCAGATAAATACCGGCTTGCAGACAGAACCTATGGCATTCATCAGTTTGCCGGTGGTGGTTACTTCCCAGATATAGGTGCTGATGGTCTTGCCATTGTCAGGGGTAAGTGTCCATACTCCCTGCCCCATCAAGTCTCCCCTGCTTAGCATTACGATTTCATGGCAGGGTACTGCCTTGCTTACTTCCAGTTCAAAGTTAAGGTCTCCGGTCAGCCCCTTTACGGAAGCCTGTATAAGGCAACCCGGCTGCAGTTCCCGTTCTTTAGACAGTATTTCAAAACGTTTTACTCCCGGCCACCATTCCGGCATGCTGCGGGCATCTTTAATCAGCTCCCAGACTTTTTCAGGTGGGGCGTCAAAGTGCCAGACAGTTTTGAAAAAATATTTTATCAAAAAATTACTCGCATCCTTTGCCAGCTATTATAAACCTGCTGGCAATAAGAATAATATCTGTTGACAGAATATGCCGTCAGGACATAGCATTCTGGAGTAGAGGTTTACTAAAATATGAGTGATTTCTGGAATAATATTCTGCTGACCTTTGTGCCGCTGTTTATCGTGGTGGACGCAGTGGGTAATTTGCCGTTTGTAATATCCATTACCGACCAATCCACTGCCGAAGAACGTAAAAAGGTAGTTAATCTTGCGGTTATTACCGCCTCTTTACTGGGGCTGTTGTTTCTTTTCATGGGCAAGCTGGTACTGGACCTGATGGGCATATCCGTAGGGGCGTTTGCCATTGCCGGCGGTCTTATCCTGCTTCTTTTTGCCATACGCTATATGACCAGCGGGCATATGGTAGAGGTTATCAAAGAGGAAATGGTGGCGGTTGTACCCATCGGCACTCCCCTTACCATGGGGCCGGCCACTATCACTACCCTGATTTTGCTGGTAAACCAATTTCCCCTGTATATAGTACTAATTTCCTTTGCCCTGAATATGCTGGCAACATGGCTCATTTTTAAGTCCAGCGAATGGTTTGTTCACTACATGGGACGGGGTGGTCTCAAAGCTATGTCACGGATTTTCAGCCTGTTTCTGGCGGCTATTGCTATCAGTATGATTATCAAAGGTTTACGCCTTGAAGAGATACTTGGAGCGGTTGCCGGAGGGGGCTAAACTGAAATATAGCTAAAAAATGTTTGCTAAAGGCTTGACATTGCGTTCAGAGTGTTTTATCGTTTATACAAATCTAATAGGAGGTAGGCTATGCAGGGTTATTGTATGAAATGCCGCGCTAAGAAGGAAATGAAAAATACCAAGCAGATCACCATGAAGAACGGCCGTCCCGCCACTCAGGGTGTTTGCCCCGATTGCGCAACCAAGATGTTCAAAATCGGCAAAGCATAAGGTTTTTTGTCTGTTTGTTGAAATAGCCGGGGGTATGGATAACATCCCCGGCTTTTCCATTTGCGGCTATTTGCCTGCGGTATTTTAATTCGCCTGTCACACAGTTTTCGGCTAAAGTTTTTTGACCCCTTGACAAAACTTGTATCTTTGCCTACACTTGTCAAGCCATGACTAAAGAAGGTATGACTATTGCCCAAGCCGCTGATTTACTGGGTGTTTCCACCCGTACCATTCGGCGTTATATCAAGTCCGGCAAGATACAGGCAGAACTGGTTCCCGGCTCTTTTGGCGAGGAATACCGTATTTATGAAATTCCCTCTGACCTGAAGAAGGAAGACGAGGAAGACCTTTCTCTGCAGACTATCCAAACCCCTATCCAGTTTATGGATGTAGTCCGTGAACTTCATGAAAAAAATCTGGCTTTGGCTGCCCAGCTAGGAGCGGCTACTGAAAAGATTAAACAAATGGAGAGTCAGCTTAAACTGCTTAATGCACCGGGTGAGAATACCCCTGACAGCACACCTAAACAGGGCTGGTTTGAACGGCTCTGGCAGAAACTGGGCTGGACAGAAAAGTCCTGAGTTTCCAATGGTGGCAATATGTAAATTATCCGGGGTTTAAACCCGGATTTTTTTATGTGGTTTGAGAGCGGCCTTTAAGGGTGCGCATGTAATGGGTAAGCCCCACTACTACCGGCAGTCCGATGCTGTAAGCGATAACTCCGCCGGGCAGGCCGTAAATCATGACCGCCAGCCATAAAAGTCTGAACATAACCGCAGATGCGGCAATAACGCTGGAGGTAAATATCAGCACCAGCAGACCCAGCCTGCCCATAAAAAGCATCGGCTGGGTGGCAATTACCAGCACCTATGGCGGCTGCTTCCCCGCGTCCTCCACTGAAACTCAGCCAGACAGGCTAGTTATGTCCGATAATCACAGCCAACCTGCAAACCATGACCCAGCCGGTATCCAGACTAGCCGCCAGAGCCGGCATGATGGCCAAAGAACCCTTGGTAAGGTCAAAAGTGAAACTGGGTGCCCCGCCTCAGCCAAGGCAACGGCAGGCATTCTGGGCGCCCATGTTCCGGTCACCCTTCAGGCGGATATCTCCGGTTTGGCTCAGGTATACGGCCAGATAGGCTGCAGGAAAAGTTCCGAGCAGATAACTTAGAAGGATAAAAAGTAAAGGCATATGACAGCCTCAAAGTGGTGCCGGGGGTGGGGGTCGAACCCACAAGGATTGCTCCGGCGGATTTTAAGTCCGCTGCGTCTGCCGATTCCGCCACCCCGGCTAATTAGTAACGCCATTTTAGCGTCTTGCGGTGCTTCTTTCAAGGAAAAAAGCTATACTGGAATAATGAAATTAAAAAATATATTTGCAGCCCCGGGTTTTCTTAAACATGTACTGGCATTTGTTATCATGCTTGGGGGTGGGCTTGCGGGTGCGGTTATGCTGAGCAGGCTGGCAGTGTTTGTCATAGGCTCTGATTCAGCCGGTTTTGCGGCTTTGGGTGGGGCTATTCTGGGAATAGTACTGGGTTATCCGTTAGGTCTTTGCCTGTCTATGGTCTGGCTGCGTTATAAAACGGCTTACTCCGGTTCTGCCAGAATTGGCGGGTTGGGGGCTGTTTTGGGAGGGGTATTAACTCTGGGGCTGGCTGAAGTTACCCACCTTAACCAGAACTCGGACTGGCTGTTTATGTCATTTTTTATATCTGTTCCTTTGCTGGCTTTGCTGGGTTATCGCCTGAAATCAATTCGCCGCAGGGTTTAACGGCAAAAAGCTATAAATTTCCTCGGCTGTTTTCAAAAGCGGATTTTGGGGCAATAGCCTGTTCCTTCGGAAATATACGCCTGTGTCCGGTTTGAAATATAAACTAAGTGACACGGGTCTGTTTTGGCACGCCCTGCTGGACGCTACCCGATTTCAAATAGGCAGATAGATAGATTAGCAGAATATTTTGCTTGCGTTTATCCAGCTATATTATGCCGTCGGGAGGCACTCTCGGTGAAAGTTTTTTGGTGCAGGGAATGTTCGGTAAAGTTTGGATTTGTTGATATTTTGCCATGTTCAACCCCAGTTTAGATTAATAGATATCCCCTTAGGATATTAAACTGTGTTGAAACAAAATATAAGTGAAGGTAATGACGGTTAATGCAGGGTTGGTAAATAAAGATTTTCAAGGTAAGACAAAGTTCAAAAGAAAATTGATGAGTGACGAAGGAGTTTTGGAGGCGACGAGCGGATTCGAACCGCTGAATAGGGGTTTTGCAGACCCCTGCCTTGCCACTTGGCTACGTCGCCCAGCCAAAGACTAGATTTTACGCCAGCTAAATGATTTTGGAGCGGAAGACGAGATTCGAACTCGCGACCTCCTCCTTGGCAAGGAGGCATTCTACCGCTGAACTACTTCCGCCCCTATAACTTATTGGTGCCGAGAGGGAGATTTGAACTCCCACGAGCTCATCACTCACTAGCCCCTCAAGCTAGCGTGTCTGCCATTCCACCATCTCGGCCAGTATGGCAGGAGTGGAAGGATTCGAACCCTCGACCGGCGGTTTTGGAGACCGCTGCTCTACCGGACTGAGCTACACTCCTAAACTGTAAAAATCTAGAGAAGTATCTTACTACTAAATTGCCCCCAAAGTCAACTCCGCCTGGGGGCAATTTAGCTTTTATTCGGTATTACTTGTCAAAGAGTTATTAAATGGATTTTGCACTCTGACGGACGATGTTGATACCCACAAACATGGCTATCAGTCCCATAATACTTAAGGCGCAACCCCCGAAGATGCCGGCTGCCTTCATATAACCGCCTACCTGGGCAAGCAGCGGGCTGAAAAGGCTTTTCCATGTGCTTAGCAAAGGCGCGACCTGCGGGGAATACTCATCTGGGTTCACTCCCTGAAAGTATGAACCGATAAAATTACCCCAATCCGGTACGGATATAAATATCAGTACCGCTCCGGTAAGAATAAGGCAACTAAGAGCCATAATACCGATGCCGTGTTTGCGTTCCAGTTTCATTTTATTCTCCTATTCTTTTTGGCGAATTTCTATACCGCTAAGCTGGTTGGCTACCATCTGGGTTATGAATTCCGCCGGTTTGGCAAACCCTTCTCCAAAGGCTTCATTAGTCAGGTAAAGCATAACGGTTGCCGACATGAGGCTGCGGGCGGAAATATCAGTGGAGTGGGCTTTCAGCACTCCCCGTTCCACATATTGGTCGAGAAATATTTTAAAGGAAAGAGCCCCTTGGGCGAGCATACCGAACCATACCTGCCGCACCGTCGGGTTGCTGGTTCCCTCCCGTAAAAACACGCTTACCAGTTCTTTTTTGTTTTCAAGCAGGCGGTAAAATTCCAGACACAATTTAGTTAAGACAGTCTGTATGTTTTGGTTGCCGGGTTTGCCCAGTATGTTTTTTAGCATGGGCAGGAAGCTGTTTTCGGCTATTACCGCCTCCATAAGGGCTTTTTTGTTGGGAAAGTAATGGTAAAGCAGTTCCAGCGAAGTTCCGGCGGTTTCGGATATCTGGCTTATGGTTGCCCCCTGATAGCCTTGTTCGGCAAATATTTTAAGGGCAGCGTCCAGTATCTCACGGCGGCGTTTTTCAGCCTGCATTTTGCGGTTATCTGCTTTAATTGTTTCTGGCATGGTGTTCCTTTAAAATTCATTGAACATTCATTCAATATCTCTGATATTATAGTGTATAAAGATGCGCTGTCAATATGTTTTAAATAATAATGCGGATGGTGGAAAATAAAACAGGCCGGGCAGAATAGCTGTCCAGCCTGTGTCAATGCTTGTCCGGTTATGCTAGCAGATGCGGGGCAAGAGCTCGCCGCTTTGCATGTCCAGTATCCGAAGTGCCCCCAGCGGGGTGCGGATGCTGACCCGTGACGGGTTTTTGGCAGTGACCCGCCCGATAACGGCACTGTCTACTCCGTACGGATGGGCTTTCATAGCCGAAAGTACTTTTGGTGCGAATTCCTCAGGCAGGATAGCTATCAGCTTGCCTTCATTGGCTACATACAGCGGGTCAAGCCCCAGCGCATCGCAGGCACCGCCCACTGCCGGTTTGACAGGTATGGACTCTTCGTCAAGCTCTATACCTACCTGTGATTGGGCGGCTATTTCGTTAAGGGTGGTGGCCAGCCCGCCTCTGGTGGGGTCACGCATGACGTGTATTCGGGGGCAGGCTTTAAGCATATCGGCTATCAGCCCGTTTAAAGGAGCACAGTCACTTTCAACTGCTATTTTAAAGTTCAGTCCTTCACGCTGAGCCATAATGGCAATACCATGGTCGCCCATAGTGCCGGATACAATTACCGCATCACCCGGCTGGGCGTTGGAACCGGATATATCCAGCTCTTCGGGTATGAAGCCTACCCCGGCCGTATTTATAAATATCTTGTCGGCTTTGCCGATATTGACTACCTTGGTGTCTCCGGTCACTATTTCTACCCCGGCTTCTTTAGCGGCAGCGGCAATGGATTGTATGATTTCCTCCAGAACGGTTATGTCCAGCCCTTCCTCAATGATAAATGACAGGCTGAGGTATTTGGGGACAGCCCCCATGACAGACAGGTCGTTTACCGTACCGCAGACTGCCAGTTTGCCTATATTGCCGCCGGGAAAGAAAATGGGGCTTACCACGTAACTGTCGGTGGTAAAAGCCATATTGCCCCCGGTTTTAAAAACAGCCGCGTCGTCCAGCTTGTTTAAAAGCGGGTTTGACAGGGATTGGACAAGGTATTTGGAAATAAGGTCATGGGTCAGGCGTCCGCCCGAACCATGGGCCAGTAATATCTTAGTTTTATCCAAGTTTGCCTCCGTAATGGTAATAGGCGGCACAAGTGCCCTCAGAGGAGACCATGCACGGCCCGACCGGATTTTCCGGGGTGCAAACCTTTGAAAACAGCTTGCATTCCAGCGGTGTCCGGGTGCCCTTAATAATCTCGCCGCACAAACAGCCGGGTGTTTCGCGGCTGGGTTCGGAGAGTTTTATTTCAAAGTTTTTCTCAGCATCAAAAGCGGCAAATTCTGGTTTCAGGCAGAGACCGCTTTCGGGCAAAATACCTATGCCGCGCCAGTTGGCCGGGCAGATATCAAATACTTCGTCCATAATCTTCAGGGCGGCAAGGTTGCCTTCGGGTTTGACTGCCCGTGAATAGCTGACATCCAGACGGGGAGTTTTGTCCTCCACTTGGTCTACCAGTGACTTGACACAGTAGAGTATGTCCAGGCTTTCAAAACCGGAAACGGCACAGGCCAGATGGTAGTCTTTGGGGATAAACTCCCAGGCGTTACTGCCGGTAATGGAAGAAACATGTCCGGGGCAGATTATGCCCGAAAGACGGGTTTCACCCGCGTCCAGTATAGCCCGCATGACGGGAGGGGTTATTTTATGGAGCGACATTACATAATAATTATCAAGCCCTTGATTACGCGCCTGAATTACCGAAGCGGCAATGGTGGGGGCGGTGGTTTCAAAGCCTATACCCACAAAGATAACCTTTTTGGCAGGGTTTTGGCGGGCTATCTCCAGTGCGTCCATGGTAGAGTAAACAATACGTACGTCTGCCCCTTCCGCCCGCACTTCCAGCAGGCTTTGGCGGCTGGAGGGAACCCGCAAAAGATCACCGAATGAGCAGATGATGACCCCGGTCAGTCTGGACAGGGCTATGACTTTGTCCAGATCGGCAGTAGAGGTTACACAGACAGGACAGCCCGGTCCTGACAGCATTTCAATATGGGGCGGCAGCAGCTGGCGGATGCCGTAACGGAAAATGGCTACGGTATGCCCTCCGCAAAACTCCATAAAGCGGGCAGGCTTGGTGGAACGTTTATTTATGTATTCCAGCAGGGTACGCCCTGACTGGCTGTTTCGGAATTCCTCTATGAAATTCACAGGCTAAAGCATCTCCATCTGTTTGAATATTTCCAGAGTTTCCAGAGCGTCTTTTTCGTCTATTACCTGTATGGCATAGCCGGTGTGGAGCAGTACGTAATCACCCACTTTGGCTTCAGGGGTAAGCATGACGCTGGCTTTATAAGTGGTTCCGTTCAGATCCACTTCCGCCACGCTGTCTTCAAGGGATATTATTTTGGCAGGGACTGCAAGGCACATTATAATCCTCCTTGGTTGGCGGCTATTACCGCCTGACCCAGTGATATACAGCCGTCATTAGAGGGGATTTCCTTGTGGGTAAGCACTTTAAACCCCTCTGTTTCCAGCTGTTGTATCACCTGCCGGAAAAGCCGTCTGTTCTGGAAAACCCCGCCTGAAAGAGCTACTTTTGTAAGCCCGCTTTCGGCTGAAAGCTTGCGGCAGGTGTCCAGAACTATTTGGCTGACAGTATTGTGAAATTTTACCGATATATAAGCGGCTGTTTTGCCTGATTTGATGTTCGAAAGCACACCTTCCAGTATGCCTTTCAGCCGAATCAGGTAAATGCCCTTGTCTAAGTCTAACTCAAAGGGGTAGAACTGGGCAAATTCAGTATCTTTTGCCTCGGCTTCCAGCTCTATGGCCGGCTGTGAGTCATAGTTGGCCACCCGGCAGATTCCGCACAGGGCGGCAACCGCATCAAACAGCCTGCCGGTACTGGAAGTGAGCGGGGAATTCAGTTTTTTGTTGAGCTGGCTTTTTATAATATCCAGTTTTTCCGGGTCTATATCTTTAAAAAAGCCCAAGCCTTCTTCTCCCAGCAGGGTATAGACATATGACACCGCTGTGCGGTAAGGCTTTTTGATGGCGGCTTCGCCTCCGGGGAGCGGCAAATATTCTAGATGGGCTTGGCGGCTAAATCCCTGTTTTATACCTCCGCAGAAAAATTCCCCGCCCCAGATATTCCCGTCCAGACCATAACCCGTGCCGTCCAGAGCCACCCCTATAACCTCATCGTCACAGCCGTGTTCAGCCAGACAGGATGCAATATGGGCATGGTGGTGCTGGACTTTGACCAGAGGTATGTCAAGCCTGTCAGACCATTCTTCTGCCAGAGCGGTGGCGATGTAACCGGGGTGCAGGTCGGCGGCTATTATTTCAGGTTTTGAGCGGAACAGTTTCAAGTACACCGCCAGCGTTTCTTCAAAGCTGTCCAGTGTTTCCGGGTTTTGCATGTCCCCTATATGCTGGCTGACAAAGGCGTAACCGTCTTTCAGCAGGCAGAAAGTGTTCTTTTCCTGCGGCCCCATGGCCAGTACTTCCTTGCCCTTGAAATGGGTCTGGACAGGGTAAGGGGCGTAGCCTCTGGCCCGTCTGAGCACCCTCTTTTCGCCTGCTTCATACATGACCACGCTGTCATCATAACGGGAGTAGATGGGACGGTTGTGGAGCAGAAAATAATCCGCGATATTGCAGAGCCTTTTCAGGGCTTCGTCATTGTCTTTGGCAATGGGCTCTTCACTCAGATTGCCGCTGGTCATGACAAGGGGTTTGTTTATTTCCTTAAGAAGTAAATGGTGGAGAGGGGTGTAAGAGAGCATAATGCCTAGATAATTTTGACCGGGGGCAGTTTCAGGGCAAACGGGGCTTTCTTTGTTCCACCTGCAAAGGACTATGGGTGCGGCGGGTGAAACCATGAGGTTTTCTTCTTCTTTGGATATGGAACAGTATTTTCGGGCTTCTTCCAGATTTGCCAGCATAACCGCAAAGGGTTTTGAAGGGCGGTGCTTGCGGTTTCTAAGGGTGGCTACGGCCTGTGGATTGGTAGCGTCGGCGGCCAGCAGAAAGCCTCCCAGGCCCCGTATAGCTAAAATTTGACCGTCTTGAAGCAGTTTTGCGGCTTCTGCTATGGTATCGGTATTTGAAAGCTCTGTACCGGTTTTGTCGGCCAGCCAGAGGCGGGGGCCGCATATCGGACAGGCATTCGGCTGGGCATGAAAACGGCGGTTCAAAGGGTTGTCATATTCGGCCTGACAGTCAGGGCACATTTTAAAGTTCTTCATGGTGGTCAGGGGTCTGTCATAGGGTATATCTTCGATGATAGTAAAACGGGGTCCGCAGTTGGTACAGTTGGTAAAGGGGTAGCGGTAACGGCGGTTTCGGGGAGCAAAGATATCCTTTTGGCACTCGGTGCAGGTGGCTATATCCGGTGAGACCAGCTGAAAGCGGCCTGCAAGACTCTGGCTGGGTTTGATTTCAAACCCTTCTTCGCCTGTTAAAGGTATTTCAGTCTGTTTGAATGTTTTTATAACTGACTGAGGCGGATTAAGACTGGTCAATTCTTCTGAAAAGGCGTTCAGTGCCTGCCTTGCACCTTCTGCCTCAATCTCCACTCCGGCGGAGGTATTTCTGACCCAGCCGGCTAAGCGGTGTTTGGCGGCCAGCTGGTAAACAAACGGGCGGAAACCCACCCCTTGGACAACACCGCTAAGTGTGAAGGCAAACCGTTTGGTTTGTTTAGGTGCGGGCATTTATTGCCTCTGTAAAAGGTTGCTTTTCAGCCAGGCTATCCATTCGTCCAGCCCTTGTCCATTCCTTACTGAAAGCTCAATTATTTTGACGTCCGGGTTGAGACCCAGCACTGTTTTGCGGAAGGATTCCATATTGAAATCACTGAGGGGCAGGTAATCCATTTTGGTTATGACTATTACGTCTGTATCTCTGAACATAAAGGGGTATTTGGTTGGTTTATCATCACCCTCCGGCACGGATGCCAGAACTACCCTTTTGGCTTCACCCAGCTGGAAACCGGCCGGGCAGACCAAATTACCCACGTTTTCAATAAAAATGATATCCAGTTTGTCCAGTTCCAGCCCGTCTGCGGCGGTTGCAACCATGTTGGCGTCAAGGTGACAACCCCCATCTGTATTTATCTGGATAGCCTGCGAGCCGGTTGCGGCTATCTTTTCGGCATCTACGCTTGAGGCAATATCACCCTCTATCACACCCACCCGGGCATCATTCCCCAGCAGCTCGATAGTCTTTAAAAGCAGACTGGTTTTGCCGGCACCGGGCGAAGACATGACATTTATAACCAGTATGCCTTTGTCGGCAAACATATGCTTGTTTCGGGTGGCCAGCTGGTCATTCATATCGGTTATATTTTTAAGAACTTTGACTTTCATCATCTACCTCAATGCTTTCAATAAAAAATTCGTTGCCGGCTATCACTTCGGCATTCCAGCCCTGACACTCCGGGCAGACAAGTAAATTTTGGCCGGAAGGGAAGGTATGGCCGCACAGGCGACAACGGAACTTGGCAGGTATACGGCTGAATTCCAGAACTGCCCCATTGGCTATTGTATCCTGACTGAGTATCTCAAAACACATTTTTACACTGTCTTCCACCACGCCCGCATATTCGCCGATAACCAGATTTATCCGGCTGACGTTTCGGGCTTTGGCTTCCTCTGCCTTGGCTACAATGGTTTTAAGCAGTTCTTCGGTTATTGACAGTTCGTGCATTTTTCCGCCTTGTTTAATTATAAAGCAGACATGGTTAGGTGTCTAATCCACCGGTTCCATTTGACACCCTTTGAGACCATGTTTATTATTCAAAAAGAAGCGAGGTGTTTATTTGTATGAATTAAGTGTTTTGCCAAGCGGCCTTCGGGTGATAAGCCACCACATGCCTGCCAGCCGTTCGGTTACCATTTGCATATATATAGGGGTGGGTTCACGTTATGAAAAAGACTGTGAAGCCGGCGCCAGCCATTTTATAGAGCACATGGTATTTAGAGGGAGTGCCAAGTACCCCAATTCCCAGCTTATTTCCAGCGCCATAGAGGGGGTGGGTGGTATTTTGAATGCGGCTACCGACCGTGAGTCCACCCTTTACTACGCCAAAGTGGGCAGTGACAAATTTGCTCTGGCACTGGATGTGCTTTCGGATATGCTGGTAACCCCTGTGTTTGATCCTGAAGACCTTGAGAAAGAACGCAAGGTTGTCTACGAAGAGATAAGCATGAGCATGGACAACCCTTCCCACCGGGTAGGTCTGTTGATTGATGAAATACTCTGGCCGAATCACCCTTTGGGCAGGGATATAGCCGGCAGCCGCCAGAGTGTGGCAGGTCTGGACAGGCAGAGACTACTTAGTTTCATGCATTGCCATTATAACCCGGCCAATGTAGTGGTGGCAGTAGCCGGAGATATAAAGCACTCACCCGCGGTTTCGGCTATCAGTCAGGCCTTCAGCGGTTTGGGCGGTCAGAATATAGTTCAGACTTTTGAACCTTATCATTCCGGCAACCCCTGTCCGGTAGGGGTAGACAAAAGGGATGCAGAGCAGATTAACCTGATGCTGGCAATGCCGGGTATGAACCGGCTGGATAACCGCCGTTATGCTTTCAGTATACTAAATACCATACTGGGTGACGGCATGAGTAGCCGTCTCTTTGCCCATGTCAGGGATAATCTGGGTTTGGCTTATTCTGTCCAGTCCGGTACGGAGTTCCTGCATGATACAGGGGCTTTTTCCATATTTGCCGCTGTAGACCCCGCAAATCTGACGGCCTGCATAGAGGCTATACTTTCGGAGATGGAAGCCGCCAAGACAACTATAACCGCAGAAGAGTTGACAAAGGCTAAGGAAATGTCCAAGGGGCGGATTCAGCTGGCTATGGAAGACAGCCGCTATATGGCCAAATGGATAGGCTCTCAGGAATTGTTATGCCGAAGGGTAAACACCCATGAAGATGTTATCCGCCTGATAGACGGGGTGACCCTGACAAGCGTAATGGAACTGGCAGGGGAGTATTTCAGGAAACCTGAGATGCGGCTGGCTCTGGTGGGGCAGATTGATAAAGAAAAGGTGAGCTGTTTACTGAAAGACTAGACAACGTATCTATTTATAAATATAGTTTTGAGTAAAGAAAAGGGCGAGACCGAAGTCTCGCCCTTTTCTGTTTAACCCGTTTGGGTCTTAGTACATACCTGCGGCTTCAGGGCCGGGGGCGGCAGGGGCTTTTTCCTGGATGTCAGCTACCAGTGAGTCGGTGATGAGAACCATGTTGGCAATAGAAGCGGCGTTCTCAAGGGCGGAGCGGACAACCATGGTGGGGTCAATGATACCCATTTCAGCCATATCGCCGAAGACATCATTCTCAGCGTTGTAACCATGGCCGACGGGTGAGTTCTTGACCTTGTCAACAATGACGTTGCCGTCTTTGCCGGCGTTGGTGGCAATCCAGCGGACGGGTTCAATAAGAGCCTTGCGGACGATATTGACACCGGTGGCTTCGTCGCCTTCCAGTTTCAGGGCATCAAGGCAGGGCAGGGCATTCAAGAGGCCGGTGCCGCCGCCGGGCAGGATGCCTTCTTCAATGGCGGCACGGGTGGCAGCCAGAGCATCTTCAACGCGGGCTTTGCGTTCTTTCATTTCGGTTTCGGTAGCAGCGCCTACGGCGATAACGGCTACGCCGCCGACCAGAGCAGCCTGGCGTTCCTGCAGTTTTTCGCGGTCAAAGGCAGATTCGGTTTCTTCAATCTGGGCCTTAATCTGCTTGATGCGATCCTTGATAGCTTCGGCAGAGCCTTCGCCGTCAATGATGGTGGTCTTGTCTTTATTGGAAACAATCCTGCGGGCATGACCAAGGTCAGCTTCGGTTACGGAATCCAGCTTGCGGCCGGCTTCCTTGCTGATTACATGACCACCGGTCAGGATAGCCATATCTTCCAGCATGGCCTTCTGGCGGTCGCCATAGCCGGGGGCTTTGACAGCCAAGATGTTTAAGTTGCCGCGCAGCTTGTTGACTACCAGAGTAGCCAGAGCTTCAGCTTCAACGTTTTCAGCTACGATGACCAGATTCTTTGAAATCTGCAGGATTTTTTCCAGAGCGGGCAGAAGCTCGGCAACGGTTTCAATCTTGCGGTCAGTCATAAGAATGGTGGCATCTTCCATGACGGATTCCATGCGGCCGGGGTCAGTTACGAAGTAGGCACTGATATAACCGCGGTCAAACTGCATACCTTCTACATAGCTGGTTTCATAACGCAGGCCACGGGATTCTTCAATAGTGATAACGCCGTCTTTGCCGACTTTGTCCATAACGTCAGCAATCAGGTTACCGATTTCAGGGTCTTTACCGGTAATGGTAGCAACCTGAACAATCTGCTGTTTGCCCTTGACGGGGGTGGAATTCTTGCGGAGCTGGGCCTTTAGGGCGGCAACAGCCTTTTCAATACCGCGTTTCAGGTTGATGGGTTCGGCACCGGCGGCAATATTCTTGAAGGCTTCGTTGATAATGGCCTGAGCCAGTACGATAGAGGTGGTGGTACCGTCACCGGCGGCATCGCTGGTGCGGGTAGCGGCCTCTTTGACCAGCTGGGCGCCCATATTCTCGAAAGCATCGGGCAGTTCAATATCACGGGCAATGGTTACACCGTCATCTATAACAGTGGGTGCGCCCCATTTCCGCTCAAGGGCTACGGGATGACCTTTAGGGCCAAGGGTTACTCTTACTGTATTTGCCAGAGTGTCAACACCCTTTTTAAGGGAGACCCTGACTTTTTCGCCAAATATAATCTGCTTAGCCATTATACCTCCTAATATTCGTTAAAAAATTTAGCCTACGATTTTAGCCATGATCTGGCTCTCGGGCATGATGATATATTCCACGCCGCCAGATTTAAGTTCAACACCACCGAATTTGGGGAAAAGAACCTTCTCTCCAACTTTGATGCTCATGGTTTCGCGCTTGCCATCTTTATCCAGACGGCCGGGGCCCACGGCTACAATCAAGCCTTCCTGGGATTTTTCCTGAGCGGCGTCAGGTATGATGATACCGCCTTTGCTCATATCCTGTTTTTCCTGGGGCTGGATGAGTACCATGTTGTGCAGGGGTTCGAATCTAATTGCCATTATTCCTCCTTTTAATATTTAACTATATTTATGCGGCAATTTTTTAGCAGTCTCAGTACGAGACTGCTAACAGCAATATAATACAGTACTGAAAGGTTACCTGCAACTGTATACAGAGATAATTACAGGTATTTAGGGTAAAATAAGAAGAAATATAGCTGCAAAAATAAATATAGCTATATCAACCAAGGGTATAAACTCTCTATATGGTCTTGGGATAGTCAGATAGCAGGGTTTAACAGAGACTGAAAAGTACCTCCCGGCTTAAAAATATACGATAGTATATTAAAGTACTAAGCATAAATGCGCAGTCAATTTACGTAATAAGTACGATAGTAAGATCTTTGATACTGGTCTACAATGGTTACAGTTAATGAAGATCTGGATGGTCTTTGAAAACTGTACAGGCCGCCTCAAATACTGTACAGGTTGTAAAAGGGAGCTCGGAAACGGGTTCCTTTTTTATTTGCCAAAAAAAGATTGTCAATCACTTCAGGAAGTAACTGACAGTGCCGGCAATACATCCATATCCAGCCCGTCTTGCTTGCCGGATATAAAGCGGAAATAGCCGCAGGAGGCTATTACGGCGGCATTGTCGGTGCAAAGCCCCATCGGCGGTATGGAAACCGGCAGGGAGGATTTTTCACTTAGCTGTTTACGCAACAGATTATTGGCAGCTACTCCGCCTGCCAGAAGTATCTGCTTCACATTATATTCCTGGGCGCAGTTTATGGTTTTGGTTACCAGCACGTCTACCACTGCTTTTTGAAAGCTGGCGGCGGCATCATTTACCGAACAAACTTCACCGCTTTCCACCAGCCTGAGAAGGGCTGTTTTTAGCCCGCTGAAACTGAAGTCATGACTGCCTGGTATCCATGAACGGGGCAAATCAAGTACAGCCTGGCCATCCTGGGAGGCTCTGTCTATGGCTGGTCCGCCCGGATAGCTTAATCCCAGTATTCTGGCGGCTTTGTCAAAGGCTTCTCCGGCGGCATCATCACGGGTGCGTCCCAGCAGTTGGTACTGCCCGTGTCCGCTCATCAGCACCAAGTCCGTATGCCCGCCTGAAACAGTCAGACACAGGCAGGGGAACTCCGGTATTTTGCCGAAAAGCCAGTTTGCGTAGATATGGCCGTGCAGGTGGTTTACCGCTACCAGAGGTATACGGCGGGCAGCGGCTATGGCCTTGGCGGCATTTACCCCCACTATCAGAGAGCCTGCCAGCCCGGGTCCATTGGTTATGGCTATGGCGGAAATCTCATCAAGACCAGTGCGGGCTTCCTCCAGTGCGTCTTTAATAACCGGCAATATGGAAAGCAGGTGCTGGCGGGAAGCCACTTCGGGGACTACTCCGCCGTAACGGGAGTGGATATCTATCTGTGAAGATATCCGGTTGGAGAGAATATTTACCCCATCTTCCACCACGGAGGCCGCAGTTTCGTCACAGGAGCTTTCAATACCCAGTATTTTCATATAAACAGGATTATATCATAGACAATGTCAAGGGCTAAACCCTTTGACACCCATATAGGTCAATGTTATTATAAATATCCAGGCTTTGTAGCCTAGGTTAGTGAGGTTTTCTTCAAAATGAGTACCGAGACATGGTACCTTATACTCTTCGTTCTGTGTGTTGTTTTTTCCGCCTTTTTTGCCAGCTCTGAAACTGCTTTTATCTCACTGCAGCGTTTCCGCCTGCAAAACATGGTTCAAAGCAAGGTAAAAGGAGCTGACAAAGTCTCCAAATTAATGGAAAGGCCTGAAAAATTTCTTTCTACCGTATTGCTGGGCAACAATTTTGTAAATACGGCCGCTTCCGCTCTGGGTACTGTTCTGGCGGTTTCGGTATGGGGCAATGAAACAGGCGTTCTTATTGCCACTGCCGGGGTTACTATAATATTGCTGGTTTTCGGCGAAACTACACCCAAAACTTTGGCTACCCAGCATTCTGAAAAAATAGCCCTTTCGGTAGCCCCTGTTGTAGAAATAATTTCTAAAATATTTGCACCTGTGGTGGCTTTGCTCGGCTGGATATCCTCTGGTTTTACCAAGTTGTTCGGCGGCCCTTCGCTCAAGAGTTCTCTGGTGGCCGAAGACGATATCCGGGCCATGATAACCGTAGGCCATAAAGAGGGCACGGTTGAAGAAGATAAGGCCGAGCTTCTGCATAAAGTATTTGAGTTTTCTGACCGGCCGGTACGGGAAGTGATAGTTCCCAGACCGGAAGTGGAGAGCGTGGAAAAAGGCTCGACCCTGAAAGATTTTCTGGATTTATATGCCGAGTCTCCCATGTCACGTTTCCCTGTATACGAAGAAAATATGGATAATGTACTGGGCATATTATCCATTAAAGATGTGCTGATGGCACTGGCCAAGGGTACTCATACCCCGCAGGATTCGGTTGACGATTTGATGCGGCCGGCCTATTTTGCCCCTGAAACCAAGCCAATCGGCAAGCTTTTTAATGAGATGCGGGAAAAGAACTTCCGCATGTGTGTAGTTATAGATGAATACGGCGGCACAGCTGGTATTGTAAGTCTTTCCCGCCTGATGGAAGAGATAGTCGGACCGGTAGGTGATGAGCTGGCGGATGCTGAAAAAGATTACGAGTCTATTAATGAGTACACCTTTCAGGTAGACGGTAGTATGCGGATAGAAGAAGCTAATGTTGAAATGGATTTGGACTTACCCGAAGGTGATTATGAGACTATTGCCGGATTGATACTGGATCGTTTGGGATATATACCCAAGCAGGGTCAGCAAATAAAACTGCAGAATCTCAAAGTGGTGATTACCCGTATGAAGGGTATGAAGATTGATGAAGTCCTGATAACAAAGGAAAAACGTGCAGCGTCTAAGAATTAAATACCAAAGGGGAGAAAACCTGAAGTTTATTTCTCACCTTGACATAATACGCCTGTGGCAAAGGACCTTTTACCGGGCCGGAGTAGAACCCGCCTATTCAGAAGGGTTTAACCCTCACCCGCGCATGGCTTTGGCATCACCCTTGCCGGTGGGGTATACCAGCCGGGCTGAATTTATGGATTTGTATACTTCTGGCGCTCTCAGTCCCCATTATTTTGAAGATTTGATAAACCGCCAGCTGCCGGAGGGCATCAAGATACTCCAAAGCTGTGTTGTACCCCTTGAACAGGATTCACTTCAGGCACTGGTGCGTCAGGCCGAGTACGTTGTAACGGTGCGGACTTCAATGTCCCTTTCGGAGTGCCGGCAGGTGGTAGATGACTTTATGGCCAAAGACAGCCTTGTCTGGCAGTTGCAGCGTCAGGACAAGGTTAAAGAATATGATTTGCGTGCTCAGGTAGCTGAACTGGAAGTGCTGGCTCTGGCTGATGATATGCTCTGCCTGCGGATGCTTCTCCAGTGCGACAGCAAAGGGGCAGGCCGCCCTGAACAGATAACCAAAGCTTTGGGTATTTCCGAATTTCCCCTGTCAGTGGAGCGTATACGGCTTGTTCTGGAGGCCTGATGCCTGAAGGTGAACTGGCTCTTCCCCCCGAAGATACTTTGAACTCTCCCCTTGGGCTGGATACGGAACGCCAGCAAAAAGCCAGAGACTACAGCCGGCTTCAACGCCGGTTTGCTTATATTCAAACGGGTATTATTGCCATAGCGGCATCATTTTTAATCTTTAGCGGTCTGTCTTCCGAGCTTACCAGCCATCTGGGGTTGCCCCCGGTTTGGTCAGCCGGTATCTATTTTTTGTTGCTTGCGTTTGTTTATGAAATATTCAGCCTGCCGTTTGGTTATTACACCGGGTATGTTCTGGGCAAACGCTATGGGGTTTTGAGCCAGACCCGGCAGACATTTTTTGCGGATGCTGCCAAGTCTTTTTTAATTACGCTGGTGATGGGTGTGCTTCTGGTAGCGGCGGTTTATGCCGTTATGGGTGCCTGGCCGGATATCTGGTGGTTGCTGGTCTGGCTGGGATTTCTGGCGGTAAGCATGGGCATGACTTTTATTGCCCCTATCTGGCTGATACCTCTGTTCTACCCCATGAAACCCCTTGACGATGGGGAACTGAAAACCAGCCTTACAGAGCTTTGCCGGCGTATAGGCGTATTTGTCAGGGGGATATATATTATAGAGCTGAGTGCCCGCGGAACGGCCGCCAACGCCGCCCTGATGGGTTTGGGGCGTACCCGGCGGATAGTTTTGAGCGATACCATGGTAGACCGTTACTCCATACCTGAGATAGAGGTTATCATGTACCACGAGATTGCCCACCAGCAGCATAATGATATGTTGCGTCTTTTTTCCCTTCAGGCAGCGGTTTTATTCGGAGTCCTAGCGGTGGTGGGGGCTATTTTCAGCTATCTAAGCAATGCTATGGAATATAGCGGGCTTTCTGACCCGGCCGGATTGCCTTTACTGGGGGGTATATTGGCGGTTTTGTTAATAGGTATTTCACCAGTGCTCAGCCTTTTTACCCGTAAATTAGAAAAGCAGGCAGATGAATTTGCCCTGAATATCAGTCAAAACCCGTCTGCCTTTCGGACGGCTATGACCCGTCTGGTTAACCAGAATCTGGCTGAAGCCGAACCCTCAAACTGGCTGGAGCGGCTGACGCAAGATCATCCCAGCTATACCCAAAGAATCCATCTGGCGGACGAATTTGAAAAACGCCGGAGTGTGGACAGAGGCTAGACATGACCAGAATATACTTGATTCGGCATGGAGAAACGGACTGGAATAATAAGCGCCGTTTGCAGGGCGGGTTGAGTGATACCCCCCTTAATGAAAACGGCCTTCGCCAGACCCGTAGTCTGGCACTTCGGCTCAAAGATGAAAAACTGTCTGCCATATATGCCAGCCCTCTTAGCCGGGCAAAAGTAACCGCCGAAGTGATTGCACTTGAGCACGGTCTTGCCATCAATACCGCACCTGACCTCAGGGAGATAGAGGCAGGCGAGTTTGAAGGTGTTGACATGGGCAGTACCAATATGAAGGTTACAGAGCTGTTTACCGAACCCCATCCTGAGGGCGGCTTGCCCCGCATTCCCGGCGGCGAATCCCTTACCGATGTTCAGACCCGCGCATGGCGGGTTATCACCAAAATAGCCGCAGACCATCCTGACCAGAATGTGGCCGTGGTCTGTCATTATTTCGTGATACTCTCCATTATTTGCAAGGTGCTTGATTTGCCTTTGGAAAAAATGGGCAATTTCAGGCTTCACATCGGCAGTCTAAGTCTGATAGAGTTTAAGGGCAACCAAGCTTATCTGGCACTTTTTAATGAAAATGGCTTTCACCAGGACAGCCGTTGTATTTGAAAATATCTTGTTGAATAAGTTTTAAAAGGCGGTAATATACCCTTGGACAATACCGAGATTTTAACAGAACGGGTAAGTAAATATATAAAAAAACAGGGACTGGTTTCAGCCGGCGACGAAATATTGCTGGCAGTTTCCGGCGGACCTGACTCCGTTTGTATGCTTTACATAATGCATAAACTAAGCAGGGAAATGGGTTTCAGTTTGCGGCTGGCACATCTGAATCACGGTCTGCGGGCAGAAGAATCTGACCGTGATGCCGCCTATGTAACCGAACTGGCAAGTGCTTTGGGATTACCCCTTTGCCAGCAGAAAGTCAGTGTCAAGGCTTATCAGGCTGAACACCACCTGTCACTGGAAGAAGCCGCCCGCGAAATGCGTTACGCTTTTCTCTGCCGAACCGCGGCCGAATTCGGTTCAGCAGCAGTAGCGGTAGGACATACCCTGGACGACAATATTGAAACCGTTATGCTCCACCTTGTTAGGGGTAGCGGAACCCGCGGACTTCAAGGACTCAGGCCGGTTTTAAACCGAACCATAGCCGGTGCAGGCTGTCTAAGGGTAATCCGCCCTTTACTGTGTCTTGGCCGGGCAGAAACTCAAGTGTACTGCCGCGAAGCTGGGCTTTTGCCCAGACAGGATATTACGAACCTGAGCACAGAACCTCTGCGAAACCGAATACGCCTTGAGGTATTGCCTCTGTTAAAGACAATTAACCCCGCCTTTGAGGAAACTATACTCCGTACTGCTTTTATTGCGGGTGAGGAAATGGCTCTGCTGGATGAGGTTACATCCCAGATGAAAGCCGAATTGGTAATCCGCCAAGACGATGTGCTTATGATTGAAAAAATAGAGATGCAGCGGCTTCATCCGGCACTTAAGCGAAACCTTTTACGCCAGATGATGGAAGAACTGCTGGGCGGGTTGAAGGATATAGAAGCCCGTCACATAGAGAACATTGTCCAGACCATGGATAAGCCTGCCGGGCGGCGGATAGACCTGCCATATAAGCTGGTTTTTCAGGTAGATTATGAACATTATTTGCTGGGCTGGGGGATTGACGAACTCTGTCCATACCCGCCTTGTCAGGGGGAATACAGGCTGGGAGTGGGGACGGAAACTTTTCTGGACGGCTGGGTAGTAAAAACTGAAATACTGCCTTCGCCGATAGGTCTGGATTTAAGTGAAAGCAGTCTGGTAGCCTATCTGGATATGGATAAAGCCGGGACTGACCTGATAGTTCGTACCCGCGCCGAGGGTGACCAGTTTCAGCCGCTGGGTATGGAAGACGCCAAGAGCCTGAAGGAATTTATGATAGACAATAAGATTCCCCGAAACTGGCGGGCCAGAGTACCCCTGCTTATATCCAGCAAGGAAATACTCTGGCTGGTGGGTTACCGTATTGGCGAATCCGCCAAGGTAGATGAAAATACCCGCCGGGTGCTTCGGGTGGAATTCAGGCTGTTGGGTTAAAGCGGTTTGTAGGCCTTGAGCCTTAAACTGCTGATTAAACCGTCTAGTTCGTTGGTTTCGGCATCTTGGTGGCTGTGGCAGGATTCATCTGAACAGCTGCAACTACAGCCGCAACCCTCGTCACCACAGCTGTCTGAGCCGTAGGTTTCTTTGGATAGTAATGTTATGTCAACAAAACCGGCATCATTGATAATATCCAGATAATCATACATCTGTTCTGCTCCGGCAATGCAACTCACATAGGCGGCGGCAGATTTGCGGACTTCGTCTGGCAGGTCTCCTTCCAGCACAATATCCGAAATGACTATCCGACCTCCCGGCTTGAGTACCCGCATGGCTTCCTTGAAGACTGCAGGCTTGTCCGGTGACAGATTTATAACGCAGTTGGAGATAATAAGGTCTATACTGTTTGCCTCAAGCGGCAGGTTTTCAATCTCCCCCTGAATGAATTCCACATTGGTATAACCACCCTGAAAAGCGTTGCGTTTGGCTATAGACAACATTTGGGGTGTCATGTCTACACCTATTACTTTGCCTTTTTCACCCACCCGCGGGCTGGCCAGAAAACAGTCAAAACCGCCGCCTGACCCCAAATCCAGTACAGTTTCACCTTCTTTTATTTCGGCTAGCGCCAGAGGGTTACCGCAGCCCAATCCCAGGTTGGCACCTTCGGGGACGGAGTTTATTTCTTCAGGGCTGTAGCCTGCCTGAAGGCTGGATTCTGCCGCCATATTAGAGCTGCTGCTGCAGCAACTGCAACCGCTGGCGGGTGAAGCCGCTCTTTCGGCTATCTGTCCGTATTCATCACGCACCAGTTTCTTGATGTCTGTCATGGGTTAATCTCCTCCTGCAACTGTCATGTTTTTTAAAATGGGGCTGACTATTTCTTTGGCCAGTTCCGAAAACTCGTCTGCTTTTATGAGTAGCAGGCAACAGGGTTTTCCACCTGAATGCTGGGTAATGGCCGCCAGTTTGTCTCCCGGCTGGATATCCAGTTTGGTGCGGATTTCCTTTGGGAGTACCAGCTGACCACGGGCGTCTATGCTTAAGATGGCATCTATCCCGCAACAGCACTTTTCTTCCATATTTGCCTCACTAGTAAATCAGTAAAATCAGAATATACTGAATAATACTCCAATTGGTTTTTTCTGTCAAATAATATAACGGGGGCCACTGCTTTTTAGAGTTTTATTTAGACGTATCAAACTGGCAAACAAAAGAAAAAGCGGCTGGTTAAGGCCGCTTTATAATCTAGAGTTTAAATATAGCTAACGCACTTTTTTAAGGCGGGGGTTCTGGGCGAGACCTGGTATGCGCCCCCGTTTGGCTACCGGTTTGCCTTCAATTTCGTGCAGGTCTGCGGTGAAGTCAATGGGGCGGGCACCGCTTATATAACTGCCTGTTCCGTAGCCGTCTACCGGGGCATTATTTTCCGCAAAGTAGCGTATGCGTTCCGGGGTAAGGCCGCCGGAAACAAATATCTTGACATGCCTGTGTCCGGCCATATCCAGATTGGCACGCACTTCTTTAACTAAATCTGCCGTAACCCGCCCTCTCTCAAGGGGGGTGTCCAGCCTGACGCTGTCCAGCCTTTGTCCCATGGCTTCGGCTACCCGCAGGCTTTCCTCAACCTCGTCTTTAAAGGTGTCTACCAGAGCTACTCTGGGTATCTGGGACGGCATGTATTTGTCAAAGGCCAGAGTGGCCTTTAAAGTATCACCCATAACCAGTATCAGGGCGTGGGGAATAGTACCAGAAGGGTTGATGCCCGAAAGGCGCGCCCCTTCAATGGACGAACAGCCTTCGCACCCGCCCACCATGGCGGCATAATCCATGCGGCCGGCTACCAGCGGGTGAATATGCCGGGCACCAAAACTGGTAACAGGTATATCCCCTGCCGCCTCCGCACATTCGCGGGCGGCGGTTGCCCAGCCAGTACCCGAAGCCAGCATGCCTAAATAAACAGTCTCGTAAAGGCCGAAGCTTAGGTAAGGAGCTTTGATACGCATCACGACTTCCTTGGCTGAAATCTGGTCACCGTCTTCCAGTGCCCATATTTCTCCCTCACCTGCCGGCAATATCGCCTGAAGAAGCTCTACAGCCTCGCTCAGACCGCACAGAATGCCGGGCCGGGTGGCGAATACTTCCATTACCGCTACAGGGTTCCGGTTTTCTTTAGCCAGTATTTCCACTGTCCGGGCAAAATAGATATCTGTGGTATCCCCTGCCAGCAGGTTTCCGGGTATATTAAACTTCGGTTTAAAAGTCATAACTCCTCCGGTTCATTCTAATGGCGGAAGTGACGGGTGCCGGTAAAGACCATAGCTATGTTGTGCTTGTTGGCGGCATCAATAGACTCCTGGTCACGGATAGAACCGCCTGGCTGGATAATGGCGGTCACTCCGGCAGCGGCAGCCTGTTCAACGCTGTCAGGGAAGGGGAACATGGCGTCAGAGGCCATGACACTACCCTTTGAAGCCTCACCGGCTTTGCTCTTGGCAATGTCTACACTGACTACCCTGTTGGGTTGTCCGGCTCCCATACCCAGCAGAACATTGTTCTTAGCCAGCACAATGGCGTTGGATTTGATATGCTTGACTGCCCGCCATGCAAATTTCAAATCTGACATTTCCTCAGGGGTGGGTTCGCGCTTGGTTACCACCTTGGTCTGGACGGCATTTTCCGCCAGTTCATCAGCGGCTTGTACCAGCAGCCCTCCCTTTACCCTGCGGTAATCCAGTGAACGGGTTTCGGCCTCATTATGTTTGGGAAGCTCGGCTATAAGTATGCGTAAATCCTTGCGGGTTTTAAGGAATTCCAGCGCCTCCGGCTCGTATTCGGGGGCAATAATAATTTCATAAAAGGTGCCTTTCATGGCTTCGGCCATGGACAGAGTCACCTTGCGGTTTGAGGCTACGATGCCCCCGTAAGCTGAAACAGGGTCTCCGGAAAAAGCTCTCTTGTAGGCTTCGGCTACGTCTTCGCGGCTGCACAGACCACAGGTATTGGTATGCTTGACTATGGCTACTGTGGCGGCCGAAAAATCAGTGGCGGCTCCCCATGCGGCGTCGGCATCCAGGATATTGTTAAAGGAAAGCTGTTTGCCCCAGGCCTGTTGTGCCCAGGTAATGCCGGTGTTCTGCCCGTGCCCTACCCTGTTTTCAGCATAGAAAACTGCCGGCTGATGGGGATTTTCACCGTAACGCAGGTCATAGCGCTTGGAAAGGGCTATGGTCATATTCTCGGGGAAGCCCTCTTCTCCCTGCCAGAGATATTGGGAGATAGCAGTATCGTACATAGCTACATGCTGAAAGGCCTTCTGGGCAAGCTTCTTGCGTTCATCTAGGCTCAAAGTGCCGGTCTTGAGGTGTTCCAGAACACGGGGGTAATCCTGGGGGTCTACCACCACTGTCACACTGGGGAAGTTTTTGGCAGAAGCACGTATCATGGTCGGGCCGCCAATATCAATATTCTCCAGTGCATCGGTCAGGCTGACATCCGGACGCGACACAGTCTTGACAAAGGGATAGAGATTGACTACCACCATGTCAATGGGTTGGATATTGTATTTTTCCAGTTCGGCCATATGTTCGGGCAGGTCACGCCGGGCTAGTATGCCACCGTGTACCTTGGGGTGCAGGGTTTTAACCCGTCCGTCCAGTATTTCGGGTGAATCGGTCATGTCTGAAATACTGTGAACAGTTACATTTGCCTGCTGGAGTGATTTCTTGGTTCCGCCGGTGCTGTATATATCAAAACCCAGTTCTGACAAGCCCCTGGCGAATTCGATAAGACCGGTTTTATCTGAGACGCTTAGGATAGCCCTCATGACAATCCCTCCTTATGTTAAATAAATTTTATTTCTCACCTGAGGCCAGAAAAATATCTATGGCAATCTGCTCTTGGCAGGTGCAGCTTGATGCGGTACATTTCTGGTTCAAGGTTTCAACCCGGATATTTTGAAGACCGGCCTGTTCAAACCAACCCTTGACATCTTTCAGTTCAAACCCCGGCCAGCGGTCGTGATGCTCTTTTTGCATATTTGTATGGGTATGGAGGCAAAGGTCTGTTATGACCAGCCGTCCGCCCGGCAGAAGTATCCGGCTCATTTCATTTATCACCCCTGCCGGATCTTCGGCATGATGAAGAAACATATTGGCAAAGCTGTAATCTACGCTTTGGTTTTTTAAAGGGAGTGCGTTTCCATCTGCCTGTAGGCAGGAGACATTTCGCACCCCGAACTTGGACTTTATCTTTTCAAGCATGGCGGCTGACTGGTCAACGGCTATAACCCGGCAATTCTTTTGCAGCAGTCCTGCGGTCAAGTATCCTGTGCCTGCCCCTATATCAGCGGCTATGCTGTTCGGTTTTACATCTGCGGCTTCAAGGGCAGCTTCGCGTATCCGGTCTGAGAAAAAGCCCTGACGCATTTCATCCCAGTTGTCGGCTACCTGATTGAAGTAATCCCGGCTGCTCATTCAATTATCACTTGTGCTCCGCTCTGGCGGGCAATAATCTCCCCGATGATTTTTGCTTCCGGCAGGTTTTTCATAATAAGCCCGGCCTCTTCAGTGCCGGCTATTATAACCATACCTATACCCATATTGAACACATGGAACATCTCTTCGCGGTCTATTCCACCGGTTTTTTGGATAAGCTGGAACAAGGGCGGTATTTCCCAGTTTTTAGTTTCAAAACGGGCGGACACATCTTCAGGCAGTGTCCTAGGGACATTATCCGTCAGGCCGCCGCCGGTTATGTGGGCTAACCCTTTTATGAGAAGGAGGTTGGGCTTTATTTCTTTTAGATAACTGCGGTGGGGTACCAGCATGGCTTCGCCTGCTGTTTGCCCGAGTTCAGGATAGTATTTGTCCAGTGATTCACGGCTTTCACCCAGAACTTTGCGTGCCAGAGAATAACCGTTGGTATGGAGTCCGTTTGAAGCCAGACCCAAAATCACATCTCCCGGTTTGATGCCCCGGTTGATAAGCATATTTTCTTTTTCAACTACCCCGACAATAAATCCGGCCAAATCGTAATCTTCCCCGTGGTAAAGGCCGGGCATTTCGGCAGTTTCACCGCCGATAAGGGCACATCCCGCCTCTAGACAGGCGGTTGACAGTCCCTTGACAATTTCGGTTATCTTTCCTGGTGATAGCTTGCCCATGGCAATGTAATCAAGGAAAAAGATGGGTTCAGCCCCGGAGGTCAATATATCATTGACAGAGTGATTGACAATGTCAATGCCTATAGTATCGTGTTTATTCAGCACGCCGGCAATTTTCAGTTTGGTGCCTACGCCGTCACAGCTGGAAACCAGTACCGGGTTTTTGTAACCCTTGAATTCGTACATTCCGCCGAAAAATCCCGGACCTGCCAGCACTTGAGGTCCAAGAGTGGCTTTGGCGTATTGTTTGATGAGTTCTTTTGATTTTGAGGCGGAGTTTATATCCACTCCTGCCCCTGCATATGTATCTTTGATGTGGCCACCTCTCAAATCGTGGTAACTAAGATTATCAGAAATAACTATCAACTGCAACGAATAAAACACCGCCGAAGGCGTTAAACTTCAAGCGGTATCAGGCGCGGGATAGCTCTTTTGGGGTGGAAAACTAGCTTTCGGGTGAAGGCATCTGGCAACAGTTGTGTCGTTGATTGCCAAGTGCAAATTTATCCATTTCCAGTTGAACTGGCAGGGCATATTCGCCGGTGAAACAGGCCAGACAGAAATTCTTCTCAGGCAGCCCCACGGCATTTATCAACCCGGGCAGGCTAAGATAGCCAAGTGAATCTGCTCCTATGTATTTTTGTATCTCAGGTATGCTCATTCTGGCGGCAATAAGTTCTGAACGGGTGGCCATATCTACCCCGAAGAAACATGGGTTGGTTATGGGGGGTGCGCATACCCGCATATGGACTTCTTTGGCGCCGGCTTTACGTAACAGGCGGATAACCTGTGGGGTGGTAGTTCCCCGGACTATGCTGTCATCTACCAGTACTACCCGCTTATCTTCCAGAACGCTCTTAAGGGGATTGAACTTTAGTTTCACGCCCAAATCACGCAGACGCTGGTCAGGCTGAATAAAGGTTCGCCCCATGTAGCGGTTTTTAATAAGGCCTTCGGCTGGAGGAATGCCTGAACCTACGGCATAGCCGATACCGGCAGCCGTGGCAGAGTCAGGTACGCCTATAACCAGGTCTGCATCTACCGGGTATTCCTTGGCCAGTTCTACCCCCATGGCTTGGCGGGCGGAATACAAAAGACGCCCGTCTATCAGGCTATCTGGGCGGGCAAAATAAATGAACTCAAATATACACAAAGCCCGTCTGGAGCTTTGCTGTTTAAAACTGGTTATGCCGTTTCCGTTTATAGCTACAATCTCGCCTGGCTCTATTTCACGCACGAAATCAGCTCCGATATGGTCAAGAGCACAGCTTTCAGAAGTGACTACATAACCGCCCTGAATTTTACCCAAGCACAGGGGACGGACACCCAGTGAGTCACGCATGGCAAATAGGGTGTCTTTGGTCATAAGGGTGCAGGAAAAAGCCCCTTTCAGGCGGTTCATGGCATAACGTATCCGTTTGACCCAGTCAGTTTCAATAGATGAAAGGATAAGCTGGCTGATTATTTCGGTATCAGTGGATGTCTTAAAGGTGTATCCCTGAGAGGTAAGTTCTGTATTCAAAGCTTCGGAATTTACGATGTTGCCATTATGGGCTATGGCTATAACATTATCTCCCTGCCCCATTACAAAGGGCTGGGCGTTAATCTGCTGGCTTGAACCGGTGGTGGAATAGCGGTTGTGGCCTATGGCAATATGGCCGTCCAGTTTTTTAAGTATATCTTCAGTGAAAATATGGGAAACCAGACCCATCTGGGAATGAAGCTTAAGCTCCTGTCCATCAGATGTAGATATGCCTGAACTTTCCTGCCCTCTGTGCTGCAAGGCAAACAGAGCGAAAAATGTGAGTCGGGCTACATCCTGACCGGGGGCAAATACACCGAAAACGCCGCAAGATTCATGCAAAATAGACAGCCTCTTTATATCTGAATGACAATTTTTTATTATACGCTAAGCTTTGGAACGGGTCAATTTAAGCTGCGATGCAAACCTATTCAAGGCCAAACAGGCGGGTCAGGCCGAAATAGCCGGCATAGCAGATGGCAGTGCATTTAATAAACTTGCCGGCCAGTGAAATCAGCATAAATTTGCGGATACCGAAATTTACTGCTCCGGCGGCCAGAGTCATGGGGTAGAAAAAAGGGTTGATAATAGCTGAAAGTATAAAAACCATAAGTGAACCCCGCCTTTCCATCAGCTTCAGCATTCTGCAGTACAAGCGGTTTAGTTTGCTGCCTGAATCTGATCCGGCCAGACTGGATTTACCTGAATAGCCGGTCATGTAAATGGAAAAGCCCCCCAGAGCTTCGGCTAAGCTGGCTACCACTCCGGCGAAGAGCGGCCCCAGTATCGGATCTCCCACCGGCGGCGGCAAGACCCCGCCCAGCGTAAACTGGACAGCCAGCATGGGTACCGGAACAATAGAAATGGAGCTACCCAGAAAACTGATGGCAAACATGCCTATATATCCATAGCCGGCCAAATCCTGAATAATATCCCGGCGGATGATGAGCCAAACCGAAAGGGCAATGCTGATTATAATAACCAGAACGCCGAGCCAAATTCCCCACTTTTTAAACCATGTACGGGTCTTTAGCTCGGCACCGGTTGCACATATTGATATTTCTTCTTCGGGCAGCTCTGCCATCTAAGGTCTTTCTGGTATCAGGCGGCCTTTTGGCTGAAACTCAGAGCTTCATCCGCCTTGTCCACCAGTATTGTAGCATTTTCACTAAACTCATTGCGAAGCAGCTTGCCCGCCAGCGGGCTTTCCACGTATCTTTCAATGGCTCTGCGAAGGGGTCTGGCACCGAAAGCCGGGTCATAACCCACCTTGGCCAGCCAGCCCTTAGCCTCGTCGGTCAGCTCCAGTTTGAGTTTGCGTTCCTCAAGACGTTTGGAAACGTCTTTTATCATGAAATCTACTATCTGGCGTATCTGTTCCTCTGCCAGCTCGTGGAAGACAATTATTTCATCTACCCGGTTGATGAACTCCGGACGGAAGGTCTTTTTGACTTCGGTCATGACCTTGTCTTTCATGCGTTCATAGCTGTCATGGCGGGTTTTGGTGTCATCGGTTCTGACTGCGAAACCCAGAGCAGATTCGCGTTTTATGGTTTCTATGCCTGCGTTAGAGGTCATTATAATGACCGTATTTTTAAAGTCCACTGTTCTGCCCTGCCCGTCTGTCAGACGGCCGTCATCCAATAGCTGGAGCAAGGAATTGTAGACATCTGGATGGGCTTTTTCAATTTCATCCAGCAGGATAACCCGATAAGGGCGGCGGCGAACCAATTCGGTTAGTTGCCCGCCTTCATCGTAGCCCACATATCCGGGAGGTGCCCCCACCAGACGGGATACGGTGTGCTTTTCCTGATATTCGGACATATCCAGCCTTACCATGGCGGTTTCATCGTCAAACAAAAACCAGGCCAGACTTCGGGCCAGTTCTGTTTTGCCCACCCCGGTCGGGCCTAAAAACAGGAAACTGCCTATAGGGCGGCGCGGGTCTTTAAGACCTGCCCTGCTGCGGCGGATAGCTTCGGCAACGGCTTTTACGGCTTCTTCCTGGTCTACCATCCGCTCGTGGATACGCTCTTCCATATTCAGCAGTTTGGAAGCCTCGCCTTCAAGCATCTGGCTGACAGGTATGCCGGTCATAGAGGAAACCAGCTCGGTTATCTGTTTGTCAGTTACTTCTTCGGCTATTTTCTCCTGTTTCAGCCATTCCTCACGGGCAGTGTTGAACTTTTCTTCCAAGCGTATTTTTTCAGCCTTGAGTTCAGCCGCTTTTTCATAATCCTGCAGTTGGGAGGCGGCTTCTTCCTCAATGCCTGCCTGACGAAATTCATTTTCCAGCTTCTTTACTTCCGGCGGGGCGCTTTCGCTATCCAGACGGAGTTTGCTTGCGGCTTCGTCAATAAGGTCTATAGCCTTATCGGGCAGTTGGCGTTCAGTTATGTAACGGCTGGACAGCCTGACGGCTGCCTCCAGAGCGGCGTCACTTATCTTCAGCTTGTGGTGGGTTTCGTACTTGGGTCTGATACCCTTTAGTATCTCAATAGTTTGTTCCACTGTAGGTTCTTCCACATATACCGGCTGGAAGCGGCGCTCCAGAGCGGTGTCTTTTTCAATATATTTGCGGTAGTCATCCAGAGTGGTAGCCCCAATAGTCTGGAGTTCACCCCTGGATAAGGCCGGCTTCAGCATGTTTGAGGCATCAATAGCCCCCTCGGCTGCCCCTGCCCCGACTACGGTATGGATTTCATCTATAAACAAAATAATTTCACCGGCAGATTGGCGCACTTCGTCCATTACGGCTTTGAGGCGTTCTTCAAACTCCCCCCGGAACTTGCTTCCGGCAACCAATGCACCCATATCCAGTGCCATTACCTTGCGGTCACGCAGGGATTCGGGTACGTCGTTATCCGCAATTTTTTGGGCAACCCCTTCGGCAATGGCAGTTTTGCCTACACCTGCTTCCCCCACTATCACAGGGTTGTTCTTGGTGCGGCGGGAGAGTATCTGCATAACCCGGCGGATTTCCTGATCACGGCCTATTACCGGGTCTATCTTGCCCTGTTTAGCCAGTTCGGTAAGGTCACGGCTGTATTTGGCCAGTGCCCTGTATTTGCTTTCGGCTCTGGCATCAGTCACCCGGTGTCCGCCCCTTATTTTCTGGAGGGCGGAATAGACTTTTTCCTGATCAATACCAAAATGCTTCAGGATGCGGGCAGATTCTCCCTGGGTATCTCCTGCTATAGCTACCAGCAGATGTTCCGTGCCTATGAATTCATCCCGCAGGCGGTCTGCTTCGTTGTTGGCGGTTTGCAGCAGGCTGATAATGCGGGGGGTGGGGTATATCTGAACATTGCCGCCTACTGCTTTAGGCGAACGTTTCAAAGCCTCTACCAGCTGTTTGGTTATTTCCTCGGAGCTTAGTTTCAGCTCTTTGATTATTTCACCCACCAGCCCTTTTTCCTGACGGACAAGAGCCAGCAGTACATGTTCAACATCCCATTGGCTGTGCTGATATTCCTGTACCAGCATCTGTGAAGCGCTGAGGGCTTCCTGGGCTTGTTCGGTAAATTTTTCCTGTCTCATGGGTTTACTCCTCTCTGAGTAGTTGTATTTCTTCCTTCAGGGCTTCATTTTCGGACATAAGCTCCTGAATACGATTACGCATATTTAGTATCACTTCCACCCCGGCCATATTTATGCCCAGCTCATCCAGCAGAGTCTTGGCCAGTTTCAGTCGTTCAATATCCTGCTCCGAGTATAACCTTATCCTGCCCTGTGAACGGAATGGCTTGATAATGCCCACCCGTTCGTAATAACGCAGGGTGTAGGTCTGCATGCCCAGTATTTCGGCGGCTACCGAGATTACATAACGTGGCTGATTGGTATTTTCCATGAGTATCTCCCTTTAACTGTCCGGCCGAAGCTGGCGCAGTTTTTCAAAAAGGTCTCTTTCGGTATCTGTAAGTTTTTCAGGCAGTACAATGCTGACTTTAGCCAGCAAATCTCCGCTTCCATCCTTCCCCAGATGGGGGATACCCTGTCCTTTAAGGCGGAAAGTGCGACCGTTCTGGGTTTCAGCCGGTATTTTAAGCGCCAGTTTGCCCTTGAGCGAGGGGATAAATATTTCCCCGCCCAGCATGGCGGTAGTCAGGTTTACCGGTACATTTACCGTAAGGTCATCGTCTTTGCGTTCAAACTTTTCATGGGGGCGTACATGGATGCGAAGGTACAGGTCACCCCTTTGTCCACCCGCCTGTCCATACCCGCCTTTGCCTGCCAGACGGATTTTGGAGTCAGTATTAACACCGGCCGGTATCTTGACTTCCAGCCTTTCAATCCCCGGATTTATACCCGTACCCTGACAGGTTGGGCAGATCTTTTTATCTTTTGCACCGCTGCCCCCGCAGGTTTCACAGGGTTTTTGCATCTGGAAACTTAGCAGACGGCTGGTACCGCTGGCGGCTTCCTCCAGCGAAATGTCTACGGGTTGTTCAATGCTTTGTCCAGGCTGGGGATGGCTTCGGCGTCTGCCGGTGCGTCCGCCCAGCATCTGGCTTAAGATATCTTCAAATCCGCCGCCTTCGGAACTGCCAAAGTTAAAGTCATATCCGCCAAAGGGACTGCCCTGGGTTTGCTGCTGGCTGGTGCGGGCTTTTTCATACTGCTCACCGTACTGCCACTGCTCCCCGTACTTGTCATACTTGGTCCGGTTTTCCGGGTTGCTCAATATTTCGTAAGCCTGATTTATCTTCTTGAAGGTTTCTTCAGACGCCTTGTCCCCCGGATTCAAGTCAGGGTGGTATTTGCGGGCAAGCTTACGGTATGCCTTTTTTATTTCGTCCGCACTGGCGGTTTTAGGGACGCCCAGCGTTTCGTATAAGTTTTTTTCATTTGCCATATAATTCCCCCTTGGGAAATATCTGTTTAATATTATAATATGATGGTATAAATAGTGTCAATGAGGTATTATCAAAGTTAATAAAATGGTGTTAGTATAGTTTAAGGTATATTGCATTTCCATGTATATATGATGTTGACAAGCCTTCGGTACATCTTTATAATAAAACTCGATTTAATGAATCAGACTTCTGCTTTTTCCATGGGTTTCCAAATTTATGGCAAAGATTCAAGATTTGCCTTTCTATTTTACTCTCATCTTATCAAGTCTTAGCAGGTTATTATGTCAAAATTTATTTTTGTAACTGGCGGTGTAGTTAGTTCTGTAGGCAAAGGTATTACCGTTGCCTCATTGGGAAATATTCTCAAAAGCCGGGGCTTGAGTGTTTCGGTTCAGAAGCTTGACCCCTATCTGAACGTGGACCCCGGTACCATGTCCCCCTACCAGCATGGCGAGGTTTTTGTAACCCAAGACGGGGCTGAAACCGACCTTGATCTGGGAAGTTATGAACGCTTTATAGATATCGAACTTACTGCTGATTCCACCGTTACCTCCGGGCAGGTGTATTCCGAGGTTATAAACAAAGAACGCCGGGGTGATTATCTGGGAGGTACCATACAGGTAGTGCCCCATGTTACTCAGGAGATAAAGGCCAGAATACAGCGTCTGGCAGACCGTTCCAAAGCTGATGTGGTGATAGTGGAAGTGGGCGGCACAGTCGGTGATATTGAAGGTCAGCCTTTCCTTGAGGCTATCCGCCAGATGCGGAATGATACCGGCCGGGATAATGTTCTGTATATTCATGTCACCCTGCTTCCTTACATACAGTCCACCCAGGAGCTTAAAACCAAGCCTACCCAGCATAGTGTTAACGAGCTTCGGCGGATAGGTATCCAGCCTGATATTATAGTCTGCCGGGCAGATTACCCTATATCAGAGGGTATCCGAGACAAGATTTCTTTGTTCTGTGACGTAGAACGCAAGGCAGTTATCTTTATGCCTACCGTTTCCACCATATATGAAGTTCCCCTTAAGCTCGAGTCCGAGGGTGTGGGGGATTTGCTGGTCAGCCGTCTTCACCTGAATGCTTCTCCGTCTGACCTCAGCGTCTGGCGCGGGTTGGTGGAAAAGATTAAAGAACCCACCCCGACAGTCAGGATAGCGCTGGTTGGCAAGTATGTGGAACTCAAAGATGCTTATTATTCAGTGCGCGAGTCTCTCTGTCATGCCGCCATTCATAACGGGCGGGATATCCAGATAGACTGGGTACATGCAGAAGATATTGAAAAGAATGGCCCTGAGGAATATTTGAAACATGTTCAGGGCATTATTATACCGGGCGGATTCGGCATAAGAGGTATTGAAGGCATGATAAGTGCCGTCAAGTATGCCCGTGAAAATGGCATACCCTATCTGGGGTTATGTCTGGGTATGCAGGTTATGGTGATTGAATTTGCCCGTTACGTGCTTGGCTCAGACAAAGCTCATTCTACCGAATTTGAACCAGATTCACCTTATCCGGTTATTGACCTCTTGCCGGAGCAGAGGGGAGTGGATTCCAAGGGCGGCACTATGCGTCTGGGCAATTATCCCTGTGTTATCCAGCCGGGTACCATGGCTGGGCAGGCATACGGGAATAACCTGATAAATGAACGTCATCGCCATCGTTTTGAGTTTAACAATGATTATCGTGATACCCTTTCCAAAGCCGGTATGTTATTTAGCGGGTTGTCTCCTGACGGTAAACTGGTAGAAATTTGTGAAGTTACCGGCCACCCCTTTATGATGGGTTCACAGTTTCACCCGGAATTTCTTTCCCGTCCCAACCGTCCCCATCCCTTGTTCCGGGAATTTATAAATGCTGCCAAAAAGGTTATACGTGATGGTGAACAGCCTTCTTTGCCGCTTTCGCCCTAAAAATACGGGCATGAATATAAATCGGTCCTGAGGTAGAAATGCGCATTTTTCTGGATACCGCCAATATTGAAGAAATTAAAAAAGGCCTGAAACTCGGGGTGGTGAGTGGTGTAACTACCAATCCCACACTGGTTGCCAAAGAAGGCATAAGTGATTATAAATCTGTAGTTCAGCAGATATGCGCTTTGTTGCCGGAGGGTGATGTTTCTGCCGAAATTACGGCTGAAGACCCCGCCGAAATGTTGAAACAGGCCCGTGAAATAGCCAAATGGGCACCCAATGTAGTGGTTAAGATACCTGCCACTACTGAAGGGTTGGAGATAATTTCCAAGCTAAGCAAAGAGGGTGTCCGTTTCAATATGACACTCTGTTTTTCGGTTAACCAAGCTTTGCTGGGGGCTTTGGCCGGGGCGGCCTTTGTCAGCCCGTTCGTGGGCAGGCTGGACGACGCCGGGCATGACGGCATGATGCTGATAAATGATATAGTTAATATATATAAGGAATACGGGTTTGAAACCCGTGTGATTGCCGCCAGTATCCGCCATCCGCTTCACTGCACTCAGGCGGCCCAAACCGGGGCAAGCATTGCCACTGTACCCTACAAGGTGCTTATGCAGATGATGAACCACCCGCTGACAGATTCGGGTGTTGCCCGTTTCATGGCTGACTGGAAAAGAGTCCAGAAGTAACACTGACGTTTGTTTATTAAAGGTGCTTCCTTTATATATAGAAACCAAAATACAAATAATTCGTTTTAGATAGGGGGTGAGACACAATGGAAATCGGACAATTTGAACTGAGTGAACTTGAAAAGAAGACTCGCGAAGAGCTTCTGGATATTGCCAAAGAAATGGGTATAAACGGGGTAACTGCCCTTAAAAAGCAGGACTTGGTGATGCGCCTTATTCAGGTTTATACCGAATCCCAAGGGAATGTATTTTGTTCGGGTATTCTGGAAATAATGCCGGACGGATACGGATTCCTTAGACAGGCATCTCTCCTGCCCAGCTCATCAGACATATATGTGTCTCAGTCCCAGATACGCCGTTTCGGACTTCGCACCGGTGATATGGTAATAGGCCAAGGGAGGCCGGCCAAGCCGGGTGAGAAATATTACAGTCTTCTGCGGGTGGAAGCTATCAATGACCTTAACCCCGAAATGGCCAAACGCCGCCCGAATTTCGGTGCTCTGGTTCCCACCTTTCCTGACCGCCTGATAAATTTGGAAACCACCCCCACCGAACTGGCCACCCGCCTCATAAACCTGATAGCCCCCATAGGCAGGGGACAGCGCGGTCTTATTGTTTCCCCGCCCAAGGCCGGCAAGACCACCATTTTGAAAAACATAGCTAATGCCACCGCTACCAATTATAACGATATACACATAATGGTAGTCCTTATAGGTGAACGCCCTGAAGAAGTAACCGATATGCGCCGCCACGTGCGGGGCGAGGTAATGGCCGCCACCTTTGACGAACCGGTAGAAAACCAGACCCGGGTAGCCGAACTGGCACTGGAACGGGCCAAGCGCATGGTAGAGAGCGGCAAAGACGTCTTTATCCTGCTGGACGGCATTACCCGCCTTACCCGTGCCTACAACTTGGCCATGCCCTCATCAGGCCGCACCCTTTCCGGCGGTATTGACCCGGTAGCCCTCCACCCCGCCAAGAAATTCTTCGGGGCTGCCCGCAATACCGAAGAAGGCGGCTCTCTTACCATCATTGCCACCTGTCTGGTGGAAACCGGCAGCCGCATGGATGACCTTATTTATGAAGAGTTCAAAGGCACCGGCAATATGGAACTTCATCTGGAACGCCGTTTGGCCGAACGCCGTGTATTCCCGGCTTTGGATATACCCCGCTCAAGCACCCGCCGTGAAGAGCTTCTGCTGGGTGACAACTACAAGCAGGTACAGCTCCTGCGGAGAATGGTAGCTATTATCGCTGATGACGCCAACCACTATACAGAGGTTAACGAGCGCCTGCTGGACCGCCTGCGCCGCTCCAAGAACAATGCTGAATTTTTGGCTAACCTCCAGAAGGAAATGTAAGCTAAAAAGGATAAAAAAATATTTTCAAACGTAGAGGGTATCAAAACTATAGTATTTATTAGCCAAATTGGGGCAAAATACTAATAAAGTATTGACAGCCTGTGTTATTATATAAGATAGGTTAAACCATGAAAGGTGGTGGTGTAATTTGTATGCACCCGTAAGGGGAAGCGTCTTTGATTGATGCGAAATTGGACCACTCTTGGTCTTCATATATACATATATAATATGAAGACATTTGCATAAAATAATAAAAAAGGAAATTTTTAGGTCGATGTTTAAGACAAAAATAAGTAAAGTACTGGGCGTAGTCCTGACTGCTGCCATGGTTCTGTCCATGTTCGCTGTCGCTACCCCCGTAGCTGCTGCCAACCAGGCTTGGAGCAAGATCGCCCTGCCCGGTTCCGGCGCCACCGGCGGCTATGTTGTCAGTGACACTGACATGCGTTTCTATGACATCGGTATTCTGGAATGGAATGCTGACAAAACCGCTGTTTATGCGACCGCTGTTTATGATGATGGAGACGACACTCTCGTACGCGTCTTCAAGTCAACCGATGCCGGCCGCACCTGGAAGATGGTTTTCAGCAACTGGGACGGTTCTAACCCCGTTCTTGATGGTGACTATATCTTTGATGTCTGTGCTTCCAGCGTAAACGCCAATGAAGTTTACTTCACTGACGGTTCTGAAATTTATACCACCAAGGACGGTGGTGTAACCTGGAACAAGCTGTCAAATCTTGTCACTTATGCAACTTCCAATTTTGTGACCGCCATTCCTGATGGTGATATTGTAACTTTGGATGTCGGTTATGCCGGCGCTAACAAATACGTCTTTGCTGGCACCGCCACCTTTGGCGGCGTTGGTATTAACGGCGTATATATGTGCCAGGAAACCGCCTTTGGTATGCCCTGGACTGACCTTGATGTCATTGGTCAGCGTGATGATGCTTGGGATAGTTGTAATGTCTGGGACGTAGTTGTAGACCCCACTGACTTTGCCACCAAGCAGGGTATTATTGCTGTAGCCGAAGACACTACAGATGGTTCTGAAGCTACCTATATTACCGCCAAATACTTTGGCAATCAGTGGAACCAGCCTGCTACCTGCAAAGATGCAGAAGTAATGCAGGGCAACGATATTTCCATCTCTGGTGTTTACCATGCCGAACTCTGGCTGCCCTCTGATTTCAGCTCCAGCCTGACCTCCGGCAAATTCCAGGCCTGGCTGGCCTTGGCCACTATGTATGATCAGGGTGATGTCTACCTGTGGTATGGTAACAGCACCAAGACCATTGACCTTAACGTCAGCGGCCTTGACACCGAAACCGAAGTCTCTGATATTGACGGCGCCGGCGGCGTCGGCACTGCCAAGCTGATTATCGGTGGTTACACCAATACCTCAGATTGGAAACCCAAAACTTGGTATTCTGCCGACGGCCTTACCTTCACCAAGACCAGCAAAGCCCCTACCGGTTCTCATAGCTGGTTTGATGAGGATGTAACCGTTTTGGCTTTGGCTGACTTCGCCACCTCCGGTAAAGCCCTTGCTGGTACCGGCGGTTGGGACTGCGGTGTTTCTTACACTGCTGACTTTGGCAAAACATGGAATACCATTTCTATGATGCGCCAGGCTATCAACGAAGTTGCAAACATTGCCGGCAACCTGTTTGTAGTCACCTATGACTATGTTGAACAGAGTGTCTGGCGTCTGTCCGGTGGTGTTTACGAACGTGTCTTCTCAACCTCCATGGTTGGCGAAGATGGCGACATTGATGTTGCTGTTTCACCCGCTGGTGATGCAGTATTTGTAGCTTCCCTCGGCGGTACTATGATCTGGCGCTCACTGGATAACGGCCAGACCTTCACCGCTCAGGTAAGCAACATTACCACTGTTGACGGTGCTGCTCTTATTTCTTCTTGGTTTGTTTCCAATGCCAACACCATCTTGGTTGGTGGTGCTAATGTAGTTTACCAGACCAGCACCAATGGCGTTCTCTGGTTTGGCCGCCCCTGTGCTGTTGGTATTGTTACCTCCTTTGCTGTTTCAACTGATGGTTCTGTATTAGTAGCCACCGGTTCTCTCGGCAAGGTTTCCAAATCCATTGATGGCGGCGTTACCTGGAGCACTCCTTCTGCCGCTGCTCCTACCGTTTCTGCAACATCTCTGGTAACTTTCCAGAATGGCAGCAACAGCGTTGTCTACCTGACCGGTAGCGACGGTGGCGCATTCAAGTATGACTTTGCCGCTACCACTCCCGCTTGGAAAGAACTGGGCACTGCTACTCCCGTTACCGACTTTGACTGGGCTGCTACCTCCGCTGTTGTTAACGGCGTAGGTATCTTCTCCGGCATTGCTTCTGGTGGTAGCGTACTCTATGTTCTGGACGCTAATGCCGTTGCCGATGGTCTTTCTCGCTTTACCATGGTTGGCACTACCAGCTATGCTGGTTCTGTCGCTACCCCTGGTACTGCAGTAGGCACTAAACTGATTGGTATTGCCGCCCCCGGTGCTAACATGCTTTACGGTATCTTTGGTGCCGAACTGTATGTTTACACTGACAAGATGGCAGTACCTGTTGCCAATGTTCAGATAACCAAGATCACCACCACATCCTTGACTGTAACTTGGGATGCCTTGAATGTTGACAATAGCAACATTGAAGTAATGTACTATGTATACATCACAGATGCTGCTACCGGTGCTAAAGTTGCTTATATGACCACATCTGCCTTTACTTCCGATGGTACCACTGTCGGAACCAGCTTTAAGATTAATGATCTTGATGTTGATACTGTGTATCAGGTAAGCGTCTGGGCTGTTGATCCGGTCATGAGCTTCGTGGGTACTGCTTCAGTCTCCACCCAGCCTGATCGTCCCGACTACACTGTTAACCTGATGCCTACCAATGGCGCTATCAATATCCCCATTAAACCCGTGTTTGCATGGGATTCAGTTGCTACTGCTGTCAGCTATGACCTGATACTCAGCACCGATCCTACCTTCGCTGATGCTACCAAGGTTTTGGCTACCAAGAGCCTGACCACCAATTACTGGGCCTATGACGGCACTTTGACCAACTCAACCAGCTATTACTGGAGAGTTCGCATCAATACTGCCAACAGCACCAGTGAATGGTTCCCGGCCGTCTTTACCACCGTTAAGGCTGATGCAGCCCCGGTAGAGGTCAATAATCCTCCGGCTATCACTTTGACCGTACCTCAGGCTGAAACTCCTGTCTATATCTGGTTGATTGTGGCTGTCGGTGCTATACTGACTCTCGCCGTAATCGTCCTGATTGTCCGCACTCGCCGCGTAGTCTAATAAACTACAAAGTGAAAAAGGATTGACGGTCCTAAAGTAAGTCAAAGAGCCCCCCGGAAACGGGGGGCTCTTATATTTATGCTAGTTTATCCGTGTGATTGCGCCTGATGAAAATATAACTCTACATAAAGTGGTGCTACTTGCATGAGAGGGTCTACGGGCAAAAACTGGGCACTTGGAATTTAGGGGAAGATGCCCGGCCGGAACGGACTAGAAAATGGCTGAAATGGCATACTGGCGGGTGGGGATAATGGCCTAAAATGGAGTTTGGCTGAAAAAAGAAAGGCCGGATTTCTCCGGCCCTTTAGGCTAAAAACAAAAACTGATTAATGCTTGTGGGAATCAAACTCTTTCTGAAGTTTTTCTACCTGTTTCTTCATCTGCATGTCCATGTAAGTATGAGCTACCGCCCAAAGTACAACCACAATAAGAAGGATTTCATACCATTCCATATTAACGCCTCCTAAAATACATTATTGATGATTATAGTCAGGATAAACTTGCCAGTCAATAGGTACAGTTAGTTAATAACATGTCCTTAAGGGTTTTAAGATTTACTATATCCTCACGGTTGTAGGCCAGCAGTGTTTCAAGTGCCCCGATATCAGATTTGTTTATGTAACTCCACCATAGCTGGACAGCTACGTATCCGTTAACCTCGGTCAACTGGCGGGGAATACCCAACTGGCATTCCACTTTCTTTAATCCGCCCTTCAGGTTTTTAGCCCAGCAGTCAAACATCAGGTCACGATGGTTAAAATGGCGGCTCAGGTCTATCCCAAGTTTTCGGTGAATAAACGGCAGGTCAAATCCCTTGCCATTATAGGTATAAATTGTATCTGCACCTGCCAGAGATGACATTACGTTTTCGGCAGTGCATTCTCTGCCTACCAGTTGAATCAGTCCCGGTATCGAACTGCCGTTTACCAGATGGATACCTATGACTGTCAGCTCAGACTGATAAGGTGAAAGGCCTGTTGTTTCAATATCTAAATATGCTTCCATGCAGGTTTAATGTTGTCCTTTTCTCAAACACGGGGAACAGTTTGTCAGATAGTATTGTAATAATAGCTCTTTCGGCGTTTGAATATTGCCAGTATGACCAAGACAATTATCAGTAATCCCAATCCGATGGCAATATAAAGAAAAGTATAATCAGCCTTGAAATTGGCGGTTATGTTCATAGGTTTATTAAGTGTAATGATTGCACCTGCGTCTGTGCCGCTATAATCTCCGCTCCAGCTTTCAAATACTTGGCGGATTAAAAACCCCTCCGGTGAGGGTGCGCTTAATTTCACGGTGCTGCCTGCGGCATACCAGCCGGCGCCGTCAGGTGTGCCATACGGAGAGGACAGGTTAAGCTGATATTCGGTGTTGTAGTTCGCCTTTATCGTTTTGGGTTTGTCCATTACAAGGCGGGTGCTGGCCAAACTCCCGCTGATATCACCGCTCCAGCCGGTAAATGTGTAGCGTATTCCGCCATCTTCAATATTTGGGGCAGAAAGTGAAGCAAAGGTGTTTTGGTCATACCATCCGGCACCGGTAACCGTACCGGCAGGGGAGTCTATGGTTAAAAGATACTGGCGGGAATAAACTGCCTGCAGATTTGCACCGCTTATGAACGAACGGCTGGCTGAGGTATTTCCATCTGCCCAGTTTTTAAAGAGGTAACGGATTCCCTGAAGTATTTCTACATTTAGAGCGGTAATTTCGTGGGTTGTGCCGGGAGTGAAGTTGAACTGTGTATAGCTAAGTGAATAGGTTTTGCCATCCACTATCAGATAGTTATAGTTGCCGGTTATAGGCACCGAAGTGCTAAGGATGAGTTTGCCGATAAGGCTGAGCTCTCCGCCTATTCCATCCGAAAGGAGAGGGTGCTGAAGGGAGGATGCTAATTGGGATTCATATGTAGTGAGGGGCTGTGCGTAGTAAAAAAGCTCTTCCAAGGTTATTATATTGTCACCGTTTATGTCTGCGTTGGGTACATAGCTGAGTCCGTCATTTATATATCCGGAAAAAAGCCCGCTGTCTCCGTCTGCCCAGGAAACTTCAGTAGCCAGTGATGAATAGAGAACTATCCGTCCGGTCTGGCTTAAATCAGTGGCAAAGCTGGCGGAATAGCAGGATTCCAGTATGATAGCCTGATAGTGAGACTCCATAGGTGAAAGCCAGTTTGAAAGCTCCTGGCTAGAAATCCAGTCTGAGGCATAATAAGCATCATACGGGGCTATATATGAATGGCTGTCGCCATGTCCGGCAAAGAAAAAGATAACAGTATCATTGTCATCTTCTTTATCTTTCATCCAGTCCAAAGCTGACTTTATGGAATATTTGTCCGCTTTGCTGTCGGTCAGCAACACTACATGGTCATCCCCCCAAGCTTGTTTGAGGGAATTTGCAAATTTCTGGGCACCGTTAGCCAGACCTATTACATCTGTAATTTTCTGGTAATCTGAAATACCCACCACTACTGCCCAGTATTCATGTGAGGAAACAGCCAAAACCGGCGTTTGGGGCAGAAGACCTGCGGCCAGCCCCAGAGCCAGAATGAAGGAAATGACAACCCGTTTCAGGTAGTGCATTCAGTGCTATCCTCCCGCACAGTTCTTGTTTTCCGGGTTTTAGGGCTGCAGTAACATAACCTGGGTGGTAACAGGCAAATTGCCTCTGGTTATATTCAGCTTTGATTGGGGTTCAAGACTGCTTATACCTATTTCCTTGAGAAACTGGCCTATAGGCAAAAGGGAACTGGTTGATAAATCACTTTGGAAGTGCATGGGAATAACAACAGCTGGTTCCAGCTTGCGCATTATCTCGGCGGCTTTGCCCGGGCTGATGGTATTGCCCCCGCCAACCGGCAGAAGAAGTATATCCACCCGTCCCAGCTCTTCAATCTGGTTGTCAGTCAGACCCTGGCCAATGTCCCCCAGATGGCATATGGACAGGTCATCTATCTCCATCTGGTAAATGGTGTTTTTACCCCGCTCGCTGCCCTTGGAGTCATCATGAAAGGTGGAAAGACCCAGGATGATAACATCTCCGATTTCATATTCACCGGGGCCGCTTACAATGTGGGGATTGCCATCAATAGCCGAAGTAAACGAATGATTGGGATGAGCATGGCTGACGGTAATTACCTCAGCACTCTGTTTGCCCATCGCATACCCCAAATTCGGGGGGAACGGGTCAGTAATTATAGTAGTATTTTTGCCTTTAAGGCGAAAGCACGAGTGACCTAACCATTTAATTTCCATATGGGTGAATTATATCAGACCCCCTTCAGAGGGTCAATTGAAGCTGTCACTTTATTATTTATTTGGTATCTGTCCGGCGGATTACCCTTGACAGTAGTTGGCAGTCATGCTAAATTATACCTGTATTAGCAAACGGGCTAATAGAGTGCTAACGAGGTAGCAAGAGTGCTAACATCACGGGCAGAGATAATACTGCGTTCTATAGTAAGGCAGTATATAACCAAAGCAGTACCGGTTTCGTCATCTTCCATACTGGAAGATTGCGGTTTGGACATTTGTTCAGCCACCATACGGAACGAAGTGGTACGGCTGGAGATTGAGGGTTATATCCTTCGTCCCCATCACTCTGCCGGCAGCATTCCGGCTGATAAGGGATACCGCTATTACGTAGAATCCCTTAAAGATGTGGAACTGCCTACCAATGACAAGTTTCTTATCCGCCATCTTTTTCATCAGGTAGAAAAAGAGATGGAGGAATGGCTTAATCTGACAGTAGCTGTGCTTTCCCAGCGTGTACAGAGTATGGCAGTTGTTACCATGCCCCGCCAGACCCAGGGCAAAGTGCATCATATAGAGCTGGTCAGCCTGCAGGATAATCTGGTGCTGGTAGTCCTGATACTTCGGGGAGCCAAGGTAAAACAGCAGCTTGTAAACTTTGAGAATGTTGTTTCCCAGCCTGAGCTTACGCTTATATCAAACCGCTTAAATGACGCATATGATGGTCTGACCCGTTTCCAGATAGATCAGAAACCGCTTGGTCTGAACCATGATGAACTGAAGGTCAAGGACAGTCTGGTCAAGATGATGCGGGGTGAAGATGAGCAGGAAAGCCGTGAGCCCTTTTTTGACGGGCTGCATTATATGCTGGAACAGCCCGAATTTCACCAGAACCAGAGAGCTCAGGAGATAATGCAGCTGCTGGAGCAGAAGAAACTTTCCAAGATGATTGTACCGCCCATGCCTTTTAACCGGGGTGTACAGGTATACATAGGGCAGGAAAATGCCTCTGCCGAAATACGTGATTACAGTCTGATAGTCAGCCAGTACGGCATACCTGATGAAGCTGTGGGCACTATCGGGGTTATAGGACCTACCCGCATGGCCTACGAAAGGGCATTGTCGGCGGTCAGTTATTTGTCTCTGGTTATGAGTACTCTGGTAGCCGAACTTTACGGCAAAGCGCCTGTTGACAAAGATGAATAGCACCATCTTTATTCCGTAACGCATTTTCATTTCAATTGAGGAAGGTATTATGACAGATAGAAAAATGCAAGATAAAGAAGAAAATGAACACCCTGAAAATACCCAGGCTAAAACTGATGGGCAACTGGAAAATCTGAATGCCCAACTGGCAGAGGAAAAGAAGCGTTCAGAGGAATATCTGGATAGCTTAAAACGGGCCAGAGCCGAATTTGTAAACTACAAAAGGTACATAGAACAGGAAAGAAATATACAGGGTGATATGGCCAGAGGCAATGCCTTTATGCTGGTTCTGCCGGTATTGGATGATTTGGAACGGGCTTTGACATCTGTTCCCGCTAATATTGCCGGGCAACCATTTATAGAGGGCTTGGACCTGATAGTCCGCAAGTTTCAGGCCATACTGGATAATCAGGGGGTTAAGGCTATTCCGGCCGCCGGAGAGCAGTTTAATTCCCGCCTGCATGAAGCAGTTGCCTGTGAAGACGGGCCGGAAGGCATAATTCTTCACGAAGCCCGCCGGGGTTATACGGTAGGGGATAGGGTACTTAGGACCTCGCTGGTGGTGGTGGGCAATGGAAGCCAGCCCTGCCAGCAAAATTCAGATATGAAATAAATTTCTTTTAACAAACAAGGAGGTACGAAAATTTAATGGGTAAAGTAGTTGGCATAGATCTTGGTACTACAAACAGTGAAGTTGCCGTCATGCAGGGCGGCGAGCCGGTAGTTATCCCCTCTGCCGAAGGCAGTACGCTTATCCCTTCGGTAGTGGCGATAAATAAAAACGGCGAACGCATCGTTGGTCGTCAGGCTAAAAATCAGGCAATTTTGAATCCTGAAAATACAGTTTATTCCATCAAGCGTTTTATGGGACGCAAATGGGGCGAACCGGCCGGACGTGAATTGCCGGTTGAGGCAGATGCCAAGCGCAAACCTTACAAGGTGATTCAGGGGAATAACAATGAAGTCCGGGTAGTCATGGGCGACAAGGATTTCAGCCCCCCCGAAGTTTCCGCCATGATTTTGCAGAAGCTGAAGTCAGATGCCGAGGCTTATCTGGGTGAAAAAGTAACCGAAGCGGTTATTACCGTACCGGCTTACTTCAACGATGCCCAGCGTCAGGCTACCAAAGATGCCGGGGCTATTGCCGGGCTGAAAGTTCTGCGGATTATCAACGAACCCACCGCTGCCGCATTGGCCTATGGTCTGGATAAGAAAAAAGATGAAACTATAGCCGTTTATGATTTGGGCGGCGGTACTTTTGATATTTCCATACTGGAACTGGGCGAAGGCACTTTTCAGGTAAAATCCACTGCCGGTGATACTCATCTGGGAGGCGATGACTTTGACCAGAAGATTATTGACTGGCTGATAGCTGAATACAAGAAAGATCAGGGCATTGACCTTTCCAAGGACAAGACCGCTCTGCAACGTCTGAAAGAAGCGGCTGAAAAGGCCAAGATAGAGCTTTCCACTGTTCAGCAGACAGAGATAAATCTGCCCTTTATTACAGCGGATGCTTCCGGCCCTAAGCATCTTAATATTATCCTTACCCGCTCAAAGCTGGAGCAGATGGTGATGGATCTTGTTGAAAAGAGCCTTGAACCCTGCCGCCAGGCTTTAAAAGATTCGGGCAAGACTTCCGCCGAAATCAACGAAGTTATTCTAGTGGGCGGACAGACCCGCATGCCGCTGGTACAGCAAAAGGTCAAAGATTTCTTCGGCAAGGAACCCAACAAGGGTGTGAATCCTGACGAAGTGGTTGCCATAGGTGCTGCCATTCAGGCCGGCGTGCTCAAGGGTGAAGTTAGTGATGTACTCCTGCTGGATGTCATCCCCCTGACTCTGGGCATTGAGACATTGGGTGGTGTATCCACTGCACTCATTACCCGCAATACCACCATACCCACTTCCAAGAGCCAGGTATTTTCGACTGCGGCTGACAACCAGCCCAGCGTAGAAATCCATGTACTTCAGGGTGAACGCCCCATGGCGGCGGATAACCGCACTCTGGGCCGCTTTATGCTGGACGGCATTTTGCCTGCCCCGCGAGGCGTCCCCCAGATAGAAGTTACGTTTGATATTGACGCTAACGGTATGCTTTCCGTCAAAGCCAAGGATAAGGGTACCGGGCGTGAGCAGAAGATAACCATCACCGCGTCTTCCGGTCTTTCCAAGGAAGAAGTGGAAAAGATGACCCGTGAGGCAGAAGCCCATGCTGTCGAAGATACCAAACGTAAAGAAGAAATAGAAGCCCGCAATGTGGCGGACAATCTGGCTTACAATGCTGAAAAGACCCTGCGTGACAACAAGGACAAGATACCGGCTGAACTGAATACCGAACTGGAAAGCAAGATAGCCGCAGTCCGCACTGCTCTGCAGGGCAATGATGTGGAAGCTATCAAGAAAACCACTCAGGAGCTTTCAACTGCTCTTCAGAGTGTAGGCAGTGCCGTTTACGGCAAACAACAGGAGGGTGCTCCCGCTCAGGAAGAACCTTCAGCAGAAGGCAAAAAGGCTGACGATGAAGGTACGGTAGAGGGAGAATTCCGCGAAGTCTAAATAAAGGCCGGGAATTTGGTTCTGCGGCCTCTGGGAGGGGGTGTGATGCCCCCTCCCGCCTTTATTTGGCAGGTCTGTAGCAAATATAGATGTATTCTGTTTGAACCGGCTTATTTTTATAAAATGAATTTTTAGGTTATAATGATTAATTATGGTTAATAAAAGAGATTATTACGAAGTATTGGGTCTTGAACGCAGTGCTTCTGACGAAGATATAAAAAAGGCCTTCCGCAAGATGGCTATGAAGCATCACCCTGACCGTAATCACGAAGAGGGTGCGGCAGACAAGTTCAAAGAAGTCAACGAAGCCTACGAGGTTCTTTCCAACCCTGAAAAACGGGCGGCCTATGACCGTTTCGGTTTCAGCGCCGGGGCGGATTCCTTCGGACAGGGCGGTTTTGAAAACTTTGATTTTGGCGGTTTGGGCAGTATCTTTGAAACCTTCTTTGGCGGTGCTACCCAGGGTGCCAAACGCGGTCCTCGTCGCGGGCCTGACATGTCTTATGATATAAAGATAAGCCTTGAAGAAGCCGCAACCGGTGTTGAAAAAGATATTACCACTGAAAGACTTGAATATTGCACCGAGTGCAGCGGCACAGGTGCCAAAGCCGGCACTTCGCCGGTAAAATGTACCAGCTGTAACGGTACCGGACAGGTATACCAGGTGCAAAAAAGCGTTTTCGGGCGTTTTACCAGTGTAACTCCCTGTCCCAAATGCCGTGGTGAGGGGACTATTATTGGCGAACCCTGCACCAAGTGCCGGGGTACGGGTAAAGAATACGTCAAGCGGACTGTTCAGGTAAAAATACCTGCCGGTGTGGCAGACGGAAACCAAATACGCCTTAACGGCTACGGCGGAGTAGGTGACAAGGGCGCTTCTGCTGGAGATGTGTATATAAACGTAGGCATTGCCGAGCATGCGGATTTCAAACGTGACGGTGATGATGTTATCTACGAACTTGAGATAAATTTTGCCCAGGCGGCTTTGGGTACTGAAGTAAATGTGCCGGGGCTTAATACCGAACACAAGCTGAAAATCCCGTCAGGCAGTCAAAACGGCAAGTACTTTGTGTTGAAAGGCAAGGGCATTCCCCATTTGAATCGCTTTGGCAGCGGTGATGAAATGGTACACTTGAATGTAGTTACCCCTGAGAAACTTAGCCGGAAACAGAAGCAGCTCTTTGAAGAGCTGGAGAAGTCTTTTGCTGAGGATAAAAAACAGGCAACTTAACCCTTAATCAGGGTTAAGTTCGGGTGTTTTGCGGGCTTTGCGTTTTCTGAACATTTTAAACAGATTCCATTTACGCCCTGCCAGCTCATGGGTAGCTTGGGCATCCATAAGTATTCTGGCGGCTTCTTTCGGGTCTGCATTATTGTAAAGCACATTATAGATGTTTTCAGTTACCGGCATTTCCAAATCCATGGAGCGGGCCATTTCATAAGCTACCGCAGTAGTAGATACACCTTCGGCTACATTGCTCATATTGTACATGATATCATTCAGGCTTCGGCCTTTGGTCAGTTCCACTCCCACAAAATGGTTGCGTGAGAGATTGCTTGAGCAGGTGGCAATCAAATCACCCAGACCAGCCAGACCGGATAGGGTCAGGGGGTTAGCCCCCAAAGCTGCCCCAAGTGCGGAAATTTCAGTCAGGCCACGGGTAATAAGGGCGCTCTTGGCGTTGTTGCCCAAATTCAGCCCGTCTACTATGCCTGCCCCCAGAGCGATAATGTTTTTGAGTGAGCCGCCCAGTTCCACCCCTATAATATCTGTATTGGTATAGGCAGAAAAATTGGCAGCGGTTATCAGTTTGGCGGCTTTTTTAGCTGTCTTTTCAGTATCGGCAGCCAGCACAGTTACAGCCGGCAACCCTTTTAATATCTCCATAGCCAAATTCGGGCCTGAAAGAACGCAGATATTCTTTGCGAAATCAGGGGAAATCTCGTCGGTAATTACTTGGCTCATACGTTTGGCAGTGCCTATTTCCAGCCCCTTGGCGGCACTGCAAATCAGCATGCTTTTAGTCAGCAGGGGTGCAACCAGCCGTATATTGGGGCGCATCCGCTGGGAAGGTACAGCTAGCAAGACCATGTCTGCCCCGGCTACAGCTTCTTCCAAACAGGCAGTTACATTCATGAATTCGGGGAAATGATAGTTTTCCGGCAAAAAGTCAGCCGGACGGCGCTGAGTGGAAAGAAGCATAGCTTCGTCCTCGGTGCGTGCCCAGAGCATTACTTCACGCCCTTTGTGGGCTATAATTGTACCCAGAGTAATACCCCAGGTAGTAGTGCCTATAATACAAACTTTAGACATAAAAAATCCAAGCTTTCTAATGCCAAATTGGGTTAAACCGGAGGGTGTTTAGCGGGCTTTTTCGTTGAGCTTGCGTTCTTTACCTGCCAGAAGCCGCTTAATATTATCGCGGTGCATAATGGTGATAAGGAGTGAACCTATAACCGCGTATATCATATATTCGGTGGGGAATCCGCTGATCAGGGTAAGGGGTACCAGCAAAGCATAAGCACCAACCACCCCCGTTATGGAACCCAGAGAGGCAAAACCGGAAAGTCCGGCACCTATTATCAGCACTTCGCCGCCGAATATAGCAGCCACCGGACACAGGGCAATCATGCCTCCGAAGAAAGTAGCCACACCCCGTCCACCGCGGAATTTGAGGAATACCGGCCAGATATGACCGGCAACCGCCGCCAGCCCGGCTAGAACCTGAGCGAATAGAAGAGCCATGCCATTGGTACCGAAAGCCAGTGCTTCAGTGCCTATGACCAGCCCGGCAAAAGCTACAGCCGAAGCCCCTTTGATAACATCCAAAGAGGCCACCAGCAAAGCGGCTTTTCTGCCCATGGTGCGCAGTACATTGGTGGCACCGGTGCGTCCACTGCCGAAACTGCGGATATCTATTTTGGAGCCGCGGTGGCTGACCAGATAGCCAAAGGGTATTGAACCAAGGATATAACTTACTATAACAACAAGCAGCAGCTTGGCAATTAACATTTTTCACCTCGGGCTTTAAAAGTTAAACGGATAGGCGTACCAAAAAATCCGAAAGACTCCCTGAGACGATTTTCAATAAAACGTTCATAAGAAAAATGAACCAGTTTAGGGTTGTTGACAAAAAATACGAACGAAGGCGGATTGGTTTCTGCCTGGGTAGCGTAGAAGATTTTTAACTGGACTTTGCCCTGACGGGGCGGGGTATGGGCGGAAAGGGCTTCGGTAACCACGCTGTTTACCTTGGCGGTGGGGATACGCTTGCTGCGTTCTTCCTGTACCTTTAGGGCCATGGGGATAATAGTATCAACACCACGTCCGGTTTTGCCTGAGACAAACAATATCGGAGCGTAATCTAGGAACTTAAATCTACTCTGGATAGTCTGCGTCACTTCCGCTTTATCCTGGCCTTTACCCAGATCCCATTTATTCAGGATAATGATAATACCTTTGGCGGTATCCCGGACATATCCGGCAATGTGAGTGTCCTGAGCAGTAACCAGTTCTTCGGTGTCCATAACCAGCAGAACTACATCCGCCCGGTCAATGGCCTTCAGGGCTCTGAGTACACTGTATTTCTCAACACCGCTCTCAACTTTGCCGCGTCGCCTTATCCCTGCAGTATCTATAAGTAGCACATTAGTACCATCAAAGTCAAGAGGTGTGTCAATGGCATCTCTGGTAGTACCGGGTATATTGCTTACTATTGAGCGTTCCTCTCCCAGGAAGGTATTAAGCAGAGTGGATTTACCGACATTGGTTCTGCCGACAAGTGCCAGTTTAACTGAAGTGTCTTCTTCAGGGGTGGCAATGGGCTGGTCGGGCAATTCCTCCATTACGCGGTCCATCAGGTCTGAAATACCGGTGCCGTGGAAAGCACTTATAACCGCAGGTTCGCCAAAACCCAAACTGTAAAATTCGGTGGCTTCCTGGCCCATTTTCAGGTTGTCGGCTTTATTGGCAACCAGTATAACCGGCTTGCCGGTGCGGCGGATGATATCGGCCATTTCATAATCAGGCGTAATCAAACCGTCTTTTACATCTACCACCAGAAGCACCAGGTCAGCTTCCTTTATGGCCAGGCTTATCTGGATATTGACCTGCTGGCCAATAACGCTTTCAATATCCGGGTCAAGTCCGCCGGTATCCACCATAATCAGCCTGCGGTCCAGCCAGCTTACGGTAGCAAACAGGCGGTCACGGGTAGTACCGGGCAGGTCTTCGGTAATGGCCAGATTTTTATGGGCAAGGCGGTTTAGCAAAGTGGATTTACCCACGTTTTGTCGCCCTACAATGGCTATAATAGGGGTGGTAGTATTACTCATATATAATTTTCACAGCAGGCTTAATGCCGGCCGCCTATCTCCAGTCCACCCAGCATATCTCTTAAAACAGCCTTTTGGGCATGCAGCCGGTTTTCGGCCTGGTCAAAGATAACAGACTGAGGGCATTCCAGTATTTCCCGGTCAACCTCTTCGCCGTAGTGAGCCGGCAGAGGGTGCATGATGATGGCATCTTTCTTAGCCATGGAAACCAGCTTGGCATTAACCTGAAACCCCGTAAAGTCCTTGAGGCGTTTTTCAGTTTCAGCTTCCTGTCCCATGCTGGTCCAGACATCTGTATAAATTACATCTGCTCCGCGCAGAGCGGTTTTAAGGTCTGTTTCGCTGTAGAGTTCAGCCCCGCTGTCCTCAGCATAGGCTTCCGCTCTGGCAAACAGGTCTTTGTCTACCAGATAGCCTTTAGGTGAAGCCAGCCGGCAGTTTATACCAGTCATGGCGCAGGCCAGCAGGAGGCTGTTGGCACAGTTATTGCCATCACCTATATAAGCCAGACTAAGTCCCTTCAGGTCGCCCTTCTTCTCGTAAATGGTTAGGATATCTGCCAGCGCTTGGCAGGGATGCTCCAAGTCCGAGAGAGCGTTGATAACGGGTATATCCGCATATTTTGCCAGTTGCACCAGAGTTTCATGCCCGAATGTGCGGCAGGCGATAACATCTACAAAACGGGAAAGGACTCTGGCTACGTCAGCCACCGGTTCGCGTTTGCCCAAACCCACTTCAGCCGGAGAAAGGTATAGTGCTTCTCCGCCCATCTGCTTCATGGCTAGCTCAAAGCTGACACGGGTACGTAGGGAGGGTTTTTCAAATACCAGAGCCAGAGTTTTACCTGAGAGGCTGTTGTTCCAGCCCCTGGCTTTAAGTTCAACGGCATCTGAAAGCAGACGCCCGATATCATCAGGGGAAAGGTCTGAAATAGAGAGCAGATCCTTGGTGTTCACTTTTCGCCTCCGGCACACAATTACCCCTAATTATAGCATTAATGTACTGGTCTGGATACTTTAGCCGTCAGGGTGTAGGTGGTCGGTTTGTAAAAATATATATAAACAACTGATACATGGTATACCATTAGTAATGGTGCTTGGGGAAAAACCGAAATAGAGTACCGTATTTACCGGCAATGTACATACCCAAACTTTGGTTTCAGGGCTGCACTTGACACCCGCTTCACAGGGGGTATTATAATGTAATCATCACTTGCGACAACTATGACAAAAGATAAATTTATAGCCTCCGGTGTTCAGCTTCAGGAGAAGTTCAGGGAACTTGCCCGTGAAGAAAGTATAAGAAATATCCGCTTTATTACTAAATGGCGGATTCTTGTTGTTATTTCGCTTCATGTCGTTGTCCGGTTGGGGGCAGTGGTTACCGGATATCTTTCGGATATAGAAAAGGCAAGCATAGCCGTTTGACATATTTTGCACCTGTTTCAATTAGCTTTACTCGAATGTGCATGGAGGAAGTATGAGACTGCGTCAGTATGACCCAAAAGAATCACTGTCTTACCTTACACTTGTGTCAGAAGTTTTGGGTGATTACAGCGCTTTTCAATCTCCCCAGGATATAATCCGCCGGTTCGGCGGTAAAAGCCTGACCGATATTACCGAAGCTCCTGAAATCCGTTTGCCAGAGCTTACTCCGCCCCTGCCTATAGGTTATGAGCAGAAGGTTTTCCAGTTTAAAGAATCCGGTGCTACCGGCGGCTCTTTTGATGTGGTTTTTAATAATCAAGGTCAGCTGATAAACTTTCGGGCACAGCTCTTCTTTGAGGGTATGCTGGCCGGCATGAGGGCTACGTATTATAACCGCCTGAAATTGCGCGCTTTGATAGAACAAATGGCTGATACGGGGAATGTCAGCTTTGACAACCGTTCTTCGCGTTATTACAGCTATTGCAACGAGCTTATGGTAACTTTCTGCCAGTTGTCTGACTTCGGTCTGACCAGCGTATCCACATGGATTACCCAGCGTGAAGAAACCTGCCTGCAGACAATGGCCGGTTATTCAGGGGTTAAACTCCAGCCGAATTTTATTGGAGTTTAAAGTATGTCTTTCAAACGTAGTCTGACCGCCGTACTGGCGTTATGCATGGTATTTACCGGAACTCTGACAGGCTGTGATACAGATAGAACTGACCCTTTAGATAATACTGATAGTAATTTGACTAAGGTGCAGGATATATCTGTTGACGAAGCCAAAGACCTTATAGACCGGAATACCAACTCAACTGAATTTGTTATTTTAGATGTGCGTACCCCCTCCGAATATGCTCAAGGGCATATTGCCGGTGCTGTAAATCTGGATTATTATGCTTCCTTTGAAAATTCGCTTTTCGCTTTGGATAAAAATAAAACTTACCTTGTCTATTGCCGTTCAGGTAACCGCTCTGTCTCTGCCTCCCAGCTTATGGTGGATAATGGCTTTACCAGCATATATAACATGCTGGGCGGTATAAACGTCTGGATTGCGAATGGACTGCCGCTGGCAACCTAGCTACCGCGTCAGTCATTCTCTGTCGGGCTTTTTTCGGTAAACCAGCGGGGTATTCTCCAATCCGCAGTATGTACTCCATATTTTGACCAAGCTTGATCAGGTTGGGGTCGTGGCGGGCAAAATAGCTGACCCTCTTTGCGGTTCATCTGCTATAATGTGTTCATGAGTAAACCTGTAATTGTCCTTTTTGACGGCACAAATCTGGTTCATCGGGCATATCATGTACTGCCACCTCTTACAGTCCGCAAAACAGGTGAAGTGGTGGGGGCGGCCTTTGGTTTTGCCTCTATACTTATAAAAGTCTTAACCGACCTGAAACCGGATTGTTACGCTATATCCTTTGATAAAAAAGGCCCTACCTTCAGGCATGAGATGTTCAAGGACTACAAAGCCCAACGTCCGCCCATGCCTGACGAGCTTGTCAGCCAGCTGGGACGGGTACGCCAGATTGTGGATGCTTTCAATATGCCTGTATACGAACAGAGCGGTTTTGAGGCAGATGATGTGCTGGGCACACTGGCTACCAGAGCCGCCGCCGAAGGCATGGAGGTTATAATAGCCTCCGGAGACGCAGACTCCATGCAGTTGGTCAGTCCGGATATTCGTATTCTGTATCCCGGCCCGGCCGGTTCTTTTTCCAATACCAGTCTGTATGACGAGGCGGCAGTAAGGGCAAAGTACGGTTTAGGGCCGGAGCATGTCGCAGATTACAAAGCCCTTATGGGTGATCCGTCTGACAACATACCCGGAGTACCCGGCATAGGCCCGAAAACTGCCCAGAAACTTATAGAAGAATACGGCGGCATAGAAGATATATATAAAAATCTGGATAAAATAAGCCCGCCCGGTCTCCAAAAGAAACTGGCAGACAACGCCGAAGTAGCCCGCCAGAGTAAAATATTAACTACGATTGTGTGTGATCTGCCGCTGGATTTCAGTATTCAGGAATGTAGATCGGAACACTATAACCGCCAAAAGGTGGTAGACCTTTTTCGTGAACTGGAGTTTTTCAGGCTGATTAACCGCCTGCCAGGCGGTGAAAATCCTGGCGGCGGTATGACAGATATGTTTAACACCCCCCAAAAGGTTGAAACCCGCTATATTGTAGCCAACGGGCAGAATCTAGACAGCATCGTGAAGCGGTTCACGGAAACCAAAGAGCTGGCACTGGCAGTTTCGGGCACTTCCGAAGAAGCTATAGATGCCCGCCTGACTGCGCTGGCAATTTCACCGGCAGAGGGCGAAGCCTATTTTATTTCTGCAGAATTTATCGGTAGTGCTTCGGATGGGCAGATGTTTGTTTCCGAAGGTCACCCGGGTTTGATTGCCCTGCTTACGAATAAAAATATAACCAAGACCGCTCATAATGCCAAGTACCTCATGAATCTGCTGGCTTCAGCCGGGCAGGAAATACAGGGACTGGACTTTGATACCATGCTTTCTGCCCACCTGCTGGGTGAAAAAAATCTGGGTATAAAAGACTTGGTATTTGAACACTTCGGGGTGGAAATTGCTGATGTTGAAAACATACTTACTCAGAACGGCAAGAAAAAGAGCTTCAGTGCATCAGAGCTTTCAGAAGCCGCCCAGTTGGTGGCTGATTACACCTTCCGCCTCAAGGGTCTGTTTGCCGCCCAGCTTGCCGAAACCAAGCTGATAGATTTGTTTGTCAATGTTGAAATGCCTTTGGTACCTATATTACTGGGTATGGAGCGTAGCGGTATTATGCTGGATACCGATTTGCTCAAAGGTATGGCCGAAAAGGTGGGCGGGCAGATATTTAAACTGGAAGAAGCCATATATGCCCAAGCGGGACACAGCTTCAACATAGGTTCTCCCCAGCAGCTGGGGCGGATACTTTTTGACGAACTGAAACTGCCGGTTATCAAAAAAACCAAGACCGGTTATTCCACCGGGGCAGAGGTACTGGATGAACTGAAGGGTGAACACCGGATTGTAGACCTGATACTTGAATATCGTATGCTGGTCAAACTGAAATCTACCTATCTGGATACTCTGCCGCGTATGGTGAATCCGCATACCCGTCGCCTGCATACCAGTTTCAACCAGACCAGAACGGCTACCGGCAGATTGTCTTCCAGTGAACCGAATCTGCAAAATATACCCGTCAGGGGTGAAATGGGCAGAGAAATACGGCGGGCATTTATTGCCCCGAAGGGTACCGTAATGCTGGCTGGAGATTACTCCCAGATAGACCTGCGGGTGCTGGCCCATCTTTCCGGAGACCCTGCCCTGATAGAGGCTTTTCTTAAGGACCAGGATATCCACACTGCTACCGCTGCCAGATTGCTGAATATACTCCCGTCTGAAGTGACAAAGGAACAACGCCGTCTGGCTAAAACGGTGAATTTCGGAGTGATATATGGCATGAGCAGCTACGGGTTGGAACAGGCTACCGAGCTTTCACTGGCAGAGGCCGACAAATTTATCAAGGCATATTTTGAAAAATACCCGCGGGTAGCTATTTACTTTGCGGAGATTAAGCATCAGGCTCGGACTAACGGGTACGTTGAGACCCTGCTGGGAAGACGCCGGTATATACCTGAAATCAATTCGCCCAACCGGATTTTGCGTGAATCGGCCGAACGTATGGCCATAAATATGCCTGTTCAGGGTACGTCTGCGGATATTATCAAGCTGGCTATGGTCAGGCTGGATGAAAAACTGAAAGAAGAAAAGCTGGAAAGCCGCCTGCTACTTCAGGTGCATGACGAGCTTATATTTGAAGTGCCTGACGCAGAGCTTAAGCGTATGAGTGCTTTGCTTATGGAAACTATGTCAGGTGCAGTCACCTTTGAAATACCGCTTAAGGTTGAGCTTAAGTCCGGAGCAAACTGGGGAGATATGGAGTAAGACCGGACTTGGCAAAACTGCGTAATTATCTGCCGTACCTGATACTGCTGGGCATGTTTGGCCTGCTGGCATGGCTGGTTTATTTAAACCCTGTTTTAGGGGTGGATACGACTGTTTCGGGGTTTATTCAGGGCATTTCACTGCCCGGTTTTAACGGATTTATGGGTTTCATTTCCCGTCTTGGAAACTTCCCGGCTTGGGTTATCTCACCGGTTGCGGCGGTAATCTGGCTGTGGTGCAAAGGCTATCGGTTGCAATCTGTAATTTGCGGGCTGGTTCCGGCTGTTACCGCCCTGATAGTGGGTATATCTAAATGGATTATTGATCGTCCTCGTCCTTACGGCCTTGAAGACGGCGGCACCAGTTTCCCATCAGGGCATACCGCCTATGCTTTGGCTTGCTACGGGGTGATATTCTTTCTGATACCCCGTTTTATCCGGGATCCTTTACTGCGTTTGGTGCTAAGACTGGTCTGCCTTGTCCCCATACTTTTTATGGGCATTTCCAGAGTATATCTGAATGCCCACTGGCCCAGTGATGTACTGGCGTCTTACCTGCTGGCAGGGGCAGTGCTGGGTATAGGGCTGACCTATCTGTGGCAGAGATTAGCCAAAGGAGTAAACCATGCCTGAATTGCCTGAAGTTGAAACGGTAAAGAATGAAATAATGCCCCATTTGCTGGGTAAAAAGATAATCCGCATGGAAGCTTTGTGGGCCAAAACTCTTTGCCCGCCCGAAGCGGATTTTAACGCACTGGCATCAGGTACATGTGTAACCGGGCTGAGCCGCCGTGGCAAGTATATTATCATTAGCCTGAGCAGCGGGTTATTTATCAGTGTCCACCTGAAAATGAGCGGCGGACTGACGGCAATCAGGGCTGAAAACGGTCAAGCCCCCCGCTTTACCAGAGCCATTTTCCATCTGGAAAATGGAGAGCAGGTATATTTTACCGATATACGCAAATTCGGGAGGATAACCCTGCTTGCCGGTTTGAACTCTGTTTTAGAAAAACTGGGGCCTGAACCTCTGGAGGAAACTTTTACCGCCGGTGTATTTTGGCATCGTCTCTCAGGGCGCAAAGGACCTATAAAAGCGGTACTGCTTGACCAGAAGGTACTGGCTGGGGTGGGCAATATGTACGCAGATGAAGCCCTGTTTAAAGCCTGCCTGAACCCGCTCCGTTCGGCTGAAAGCCTGAGTATGGCAGAGGTGGAAAGACTGCATTCAGCTATTCAGTCAGTTTTACATAAAGCTATACAAAACAAGGGGGCAAGTGTCAGCACCTATCATCGCCCTGACGGCTCAAAGGGCGGTGCCCAGCTGGAGTTTAATGTTGCCCATCGCAGGGGCGAATCTTGCCCGGTTTGCGGTGCTCCCATAACCCGCCAGCTGATACGCCAGCGAGCCTGTTACTTCTGTCCCCGTTGCCAGTCCTGACACCCCAGTCCGTTTGAAAGTGGCTTTTGGTTGTATGAACTAGGTTCTTATGCTATATTATCTTCTTGTTTGGGCACTGGGGGGGTCGCATAGTGGTCTAGTGCGGGCGCCTGCTAAGCGCTTGCCCCGGGAAACCGGGGTCGAGGGTTCGAATCCCTCCCCCTCCGCCATCAGAATTCAGTCTTTTTATCCTCACCTGTTTATTTTCATCTTCTGCCTACATAAGCTCTGAAGTACAGTAAGGGCATTTACTGGCTTTCAAGGGTATTTGGGTAGCGCAGTAAGGGCAATCTTTCTTATCAGTTTGGGCAGGAATGACAGCTTCTTTACTTTTCTGGCGGGCAGCCAGCTGGTTCAGCGGCCTTACCACAAAAAAGAAGATAGCCATAGCCAGTATTAAAAAGTTGATTAAGGCGTTAATAAATACCCCGTAGTTTATGGTTACAGCGCCCGCTGTTTGGGCAACCAGCAGGGATTCATACGGCCCGCCAATGGCACCTTCCTTAAGGACGATAAACAGATTGCCAAAATCAACATTGCCCAAAAGCAAGCCGATAGGGGGCATCAGCACATCTTTTACCAGTGAGTTTACAATAGCCCCGAAGGCTGCGCCAATTACAATACCCACAGCCAGATCTACTACATTGCCGCGCATGATAAAGATTTTAAACTCTTTAAACATACATCCTCCTCTCAACCGGTTTCATTGCATACTAATACCGCTGCAGTGCAAATACAAGACATCCAGTTAATCATAGCACCGCACATTTTACCTGAGGGGCATTGACAGATGAGTATGCCGGTTTATACACTACTTCAGGCGGAAGGTTTATTTATCACTGGCAATATCCGCATGGGTTTAAGGTTATTTGGAATAATAGGGATGCCATTTTGGGCATAAGGTGCTTGCCTGTAATGGTGAATAAGGAGAATGTATATGACTGAAGGAAACAGTACTCTGGACCAAAAATTTTTCAAAGTATGGCTTGTTCTGCTGGGGGTAGCCTTTGCCCTGTTTATGTTTATGGCTATTTTCAAGCTGTTTGTAGATGCGGATACACTGGTAGGGGTGGAGTACCTGATAACCGGATTGGTGATGGGTGCAAGTTTTTTTCTGGTTCTTAAAGACAAACTGAATGCCAGAGCGGCAGTGGGCTCTACCCTGTTTTTTACGGGGTATATCTTTTCAGTAGTAGGTTTGGCTTTCAGCCCGTTTTTTTGGGGTCTGGGAATACTCGTTTTTGCCAGCAGCCTGATTGTGGCTTATCGCAACCGTATTTGAACTGAAACTGGAATACCTCTTTGGTATTTATGATATTTCTTCGTATTAGGGTATAATCTATATTCAGTTTAGTCTGGATACGGAGAGATTTTGCTTATGCCCGGTTATTACCTCTGGACTATTGGCTGCCAGATGAATCAAGCCGAATCAGACCGGTTGGGTAGGCTTTTTGAACTGTGGGGTTACTCTTTAGCCGATAAAGCTGAAGATGCCGAACTGGTACTGGTAAACAGCTGTGTTGTCCGTGAACATGCTGAAAACAAAGTGGTTAACCGCTTGCATCTTTTACGCAGTTTGAAGAATAAAAATCCTAAACTCAAAATAGCCCTGACCGGCTGTTTGGTTGGGCAAGATATTTCCCTCATAAAGAAAAAATTTCCATTCGTAGATTATATTTTTGGTCCGGGCAGTATGCCGGATTGGCGCGAAATTCCGGAAGGGTTTATTCTGCCGCTTAGGCCGCCTGTAAGTGCCAATGTGACCATTATGCAGGGCTGTAACAATTTCTGTACCTACTGTGTTGTGCCTTACCGCCGCGGACGGGAAAAAAGCCGAAGTATAGCTGAAATAGGCTGTGAAGTGGCTGAACTGGTCAGGCGGGGCAGCCGTGAAGTGGTACTGCTGGGGCAAAATGTAGATTCCTACGGGCATGACCTGCCTGAAAAGCCCTGTCTGGCAGATTTGCTTTCGGCACTTCATGACATTACGGGGCTGTTACGGATACGTTTTTTAACCAGCCATCCCAAGGATATCAGCCAGAAGCTTATAGATGCCATGGCACACTTGCCTAAGGTCTGCCGCTCGCTCAGCTTGCCGGTGCAGTCTGGTGATGATACCATTTTGGCCTCTATGCGGCGGGGATATACCAATCAGCAATACCGTGAGCTGGTGGAACGTATAAAAACCGCCATGCCGGATATCAGCCTCCAGACAGATTTGATAGTAGGCTTTCCGTCTGAAAACGAAGAACAGTTTAATCAAAGCTACAAACTGATGGCCGATATAGGTTATGATGCCATACATGTGGCCGCTTATTCACCCCGCCCCCAGACTGTGGCTGCCCGTGACATGGCAGATGATGTCCCCGTTATAGAGAAAAAACGCCGCCTGAAGCTTATAGAAGACCTGCAGAAAGAAACAGTAGGCAAGGCAAACGCCGCTCTCATGGACACATTTGCCGAGGTGCTTGTGGAAGGGTTGCAAAAGAATAAGTGGCAGGGACGCACTTTAGGTGGTAAACTGGTATTTCTGGAGAGCGATTTACCGCTTGAAGGATGTCTGGTAAAGGTTAAGATATTTAAAACCAGCCCATGGTCTTTGCAGGCAAAGCTGGTAAATATCCTGGAAAGTTAAAGGAGAAAAAATGGATCAGCAGACTATCACGATGTTTGTTTTACTGGCTCTTTTCTTTGGTATGTTCTACTTTCTTATCATCAGGCCGCAACGCCAGCGTCAAAAGGATCATGCCAATCTTATGTCATCAATTGCCAAGGGTGACGGCGTTATTACTATAGGCGGTATTCACGGGGTGATAGAATCTGTAGCTGAAGACAGCGTAGTTATCAAAGTAGAGTCAGGCACTCTGCTTAAGGTTTCCAGAGGTGCTATCGGTTTTAAAAAATCCCCCGAAGATAAAAAGTAAAATCCCCAGGACGGGCATATTTTGAACTCCAGGTACGACTATATAATTGTGGGCAGCGGTATTGCCGGTTTGTATACTGCTTTACTGGCGCGTGGCCGGGGAAGTGTTTTGCTGGTTACCAAAGGCAAGATACAGGATTGCAATACCCGCCATGCTCAGGGAGGCATAGCCGCCGCCATTGGCCCGGATGATTCTCCCCGTTTGCATTTTGAAGATACCCTGATAGCCGGAGACGGTTTATGTGACCGTGAGATGGTGCGTTTGCTGGCAGACGAAGCTCCACAGCGTATTGCCGAGCTTGTTTATCTGGGAGTGCCTTTTGACAGTGTAAACGGTGAAATAGCTCTTACCTTAGAGGCTGCTCACAGTCGTCCCCGTATACTTCATGCCGGGGGGGATGCCACCGGCAAACACATTGAAATCACCCTGAACAACTGGGTACGGACTACCGAGATTGAGGTTCTGGAAGATACTCTGGCCAAAGAGCTGATTATAGAAAACGGCCAGATCAAGGGTGTGGCAACTCTGGATACAAATACCGGTGCCATCCAGAACTACCTGTGCCGTTTTGTGATACTGGCAACCGGCGGAGCTGGTCAGCTTTTCAGTTTTACCACTAACCCGGAGGTTGCCACTGCTGATGGGGTAGCTCTGGCTTTCAGGGCTGGGGCTGAGATAAAAGATATGGAGTTTTACCAATTCCATCCTACCGCTATTCACCTGCCGGGGGTTGCCCCTTTTCTTATTTCAGAGGCAGTTCGGGGAGAAGGCGGTATTTTGCGGAATATAGAGGGCAAACGCTTTATGCTCGAATATTCCCCTCAGGCCGAACTTGCCCCAAGAGACGTGGTAGCTCGCAGTATTCACCTTGAGATGCTTAAAACCGGTGCTGACCATGTTTATCTGGATGTTACCCATTTGCCTCCCCACAAAGTAAGCAGCCGCTTTCCTCAGATATACCGTTTTTGTCTGGATCACGGACTGGATATTACCCGTGAGGCCATACCTGTTTCTCCGGCGGCCCATTATATGATAGGCGGGATAAAAGTAGACAGCTGGGGAGAAACCAATATCAAGGGGCTTTTTGCCTGCGGCGAAGTAGCCTGTACCGGTGTTCACGGGGCGAACCGTCTGGCTTCAAATTCGCTTTTAGAGGTGTTGGTATTCGGTAGGCGGATTATAGAATACACTGCCGGTGAAAACCAGCCTGAAATGCTTGCTCCGCTGCCCCAACTGACTAAAAGATTGCTGGGATGGGGCAAATACGTGCGTGATTTACCCGAGCCTTCAATACCCGCTCTCCAGAAGCTTCTCTGGGAAGACTCTGGTATAATAAGAAGCTATGGCGGTTTGGTGAAAGCTCAGGAGATACTCTCAGGCTGGCAATACAGTCTGGGTGACGTTTCCAACCGCAAAGGGATTGAACTTGCAAACCTTATTTTGGCCGGAAGGCTTATGGTAGAATCAGCCCTGCTCAGGCAGGAAAGCCGCGGGGCACATTACCGTACTGATTTTCCTGACCACCAGCCCGAATGGGAAAAACATATAGTCTTTATTAAGGAGGATTAACATGTCCCAGTCTCAAATTGAGAAAATTATCGACAATGCCTGTAACGAAGATTTTGCCCGGGGTGATGTTACTACTGAAACACTTATCCCGTCTTCTTTGGCAGGACGGGCTATTATAGTTGCCAAGCAGGATGGGGTACTGGCTGGAGCTGAAGTAGCCAAGATAGTATTTGTAAAGCATGACCCTACCATGGAAGTGGAAATACTGATAGAAGACGGCAAGAGGGTAAAAACCGGAGATGTTATCATGGTGCTTAACGGCAGGGTGATAAACATACTCAAGTGTGAACGTACCGCCCTGAATTTCATAACCCACTTAAGCGGCATTGCATCTCTTACGGCCAAGTATATTTCCAAAGTAGATGGATTGAATGTTTCTCTGGCAGATACCCGTAAAACCATACCCGGTATGCGGATACTGGAAAAATATGCTGTATATGCCGCAGGCGGCAAAAGCAACAGACCTGATCTGGCTTGCGGGATACTTATAAAGGATAACCACCTGATGGCTTTGTCTGCCAAAGGCATAGGTGTAAAAGAAGCCATTGAGAAGGCTAAAACCAACAAGAGCAAACTGCCGGTAACTATAGAAGTAAATACTCTGGAACAGGTAGCACAAGCCATAGAGGCTGCGCCCAATTCCATTTTACTGGATAATATGAGCATTGCCGATATGAAAAAGGCAGTTGATATTATACCGGAGACCATAAAGATAGAGGCTTCCGGCAATATCAATCTGGATAATGTCCGTGAAGTGGCCATGACCGGGGTTGATGTTATTTCAGTGGGGGCTTTGACTCATTCGGCTCCGGCGCTGGACTTCAGTTTGGAGTTTCCCGTTCAGCAGCAGGCACAGGAATAGCCGGTTAAAGTAACTCTTAAAAAAGAATAATCAGCACGGAGTTTATTCAGTGCCGGTTTCAGGTGAGGCTTTTAGCTGCGGGGAATCTTCAGGCTTAATAACATGGCAGAAGATATCTACCAGCTCAGGGTCAAACTGGGAGCCGGCACAACGTTTCAGTTCGGCTACCGCTTGCTCAGTGTGAAGCTGGGTGCGATAGGGGCGGGGTGAAGTAACCGCATCATAGGCATCTGCTATGCTGAGTATTCTGGCTTCCAGAGGTATGTTTTCACCCTTCAGTCCAAAAGGATACCCGCTGCCGTCAAAGTGTTCATGGTGATGGAGTATAGCCGGAAGGCAGTTAACCAGATCCATGATACGTTTTAATATCTCCACTCCCAGTTCCGGGTGGGTCTTGATAGGTTCCCATTCTTCATCGTCCAGAGCGGAGGGTTTTGTCAGGATATGGTCAGGTACGCCTATCTTGCCGATATCGTGCAATAGTCCGGCTGCCCGTATAGTTTCCACTTTTTCCTCAGAGAGCTTCAATATCTCTGCCAGAGCCACCGCATATTCACTAACCTTGCGGGAATGCCCGTAAGTATAGTGATCTTTGGCGTTAACCGTGGCCGCCAGAGCATAGATAATGGACATGGCTTTGGGGCGGGCTTCCAATTCAGAGCTGATTATCTGGGTGGAGTTATTATTCAGGTCAGCAGGCAGGCTGGTGCGGTTTCGTCCGGTTTCCTTTGAACGGTACAGGGCGGCATCAGCCTTGGCTATAATCTCCTCTTTCATTACCCCGTCAGTCGGCCAGTTAGCCAGACCCAGAGAAGCAGTTATCGGCATGTCACGGAAGGAAGATTTAGACTCAATATTCTTTCGGATACGTTCAGCTACATGGTAAGCGTCTTCAATCTTGGTGCCGGGTAGCATTATGGCAAATTCCTCACCGCCATAGCGGAAAGCCATGTCGATAGAGCGGATGGAGTTTTCCAGTATTTTACCCAGTCTGCGTAGCAGTTGGTCACCGGCCAGATGGCCGTATACGTCGTTGTAGACCTTAAACAGGTCAAGGTCCAGCAGTATCAGGGAAAAGGTATTGCCGAAGCGTGAACCGCGGGCTATTTCCTGTTCTATGCGCTCATGGAAGTGGCGGTGATTATACAGGCGGGTAAGTTCATCGGTATTGGCTCGGATAGTGGCCTGAGTGTAGAGCTGGGCATTTTCTATAATAACACCAGCCTGATTAGCCACACTTATCAGCATATCCAAATCCTCGGTAGAATATATACCCCCCCGCTTCTTGTTTCCCAGCCCGATAATGCCTATAAGTTTGTCGCGGCTTTTAATGGGATACAACAACCCCATCTCTGATTTTTGGAGTTGCTCTTTTTCTATCTGCCATAAGCCTTTCAGTTCAGGCAGATTGTCCAGTTTATTCAGATAAAGCTGGGCGTTATTTTTATCCAGCCAGGAAATAACGGGGTTGTCCGCCGCCAATTTGAACTGGGTTTTAAGGTGGTCATCTGCGGGGTAGATGTACTCCATAGAGAATTCGCCGCTGGCAACATCAGGGAAAAGCAGCGCAGCTTTATTTATATTTAAAGACTTAGCCAGATCAGGTAACAGCGATTTGGCCAGTTCCTCCAGATTAAGTATATTGCCCATCTTGCGGGAAAAGCCCATGAGGGACAGACGGGATTCATAGGTTTCCTGGTAAAACAGACGGTCTATGCGCTTTTCAATAAATGTTCTCAACGGGCGGGCTGTCATGGCCAGTATCAGTACAATCAGGGTTGCCATAAGGATGATAGTAGACATTTCTTCGGCAGGGAATATCCGCGTAGCTATAAATATAGCTCCTGCATATACAGTTATCATGGAGAAGAATAGAAGGACGTAAGTAAGGGTTTTGCGGGCTATCAGTTTGATATCAATCAAACGGTACTGGGTGATAGCGTAAACGATAATCCCCGCATTTATAAAGTTGCCCACATGGTCAAGGGGAAGGCCGTAGATACGGGGGTTGTCGCTAAGATTGGTATAGCTTGAAAGGACTACTATTACCCATCCCAGTACCAAATACAGTGTGCGGTTGCGTTCAGCTGGGTCTGTAGATTGGCGATATTTCTGGACTAGGTGGTAAATAATTACCCCGATGAATGATAACGCAAATATAAAAACAGAATAAAACACGGGAGTTATTGTGTGGTAAACAACATTGTCCTCTATGTAGGCGGATGTGACCAGCTGTCCGGTCAGGTTAAGGAAAATATCCAGCGCCAGTGCCATGTAACCTATTATCAGAAAAAGTTTGCCTCTGCGGTTGGTATAGGCGCGGATAAACTGGTAGTACATAAGCATGGTGGCAAACAGGGCAATATTCAGCAGGTTGTGCCGGATCAGGGTTTGCTCCGGCGGGGCATCAATATGGAGCATGAAAGAGGTGAAACTCCAGAAAGCAGCGGCACCTAAAAACACGGAAAAAACTCTGGTGATAGACTGCCGTTTTGAAAGCAGAACAACCGCCAGCAGCACTAAATATGCAATACTGGTTACAAGCGGTACCAGAGCCCAGATAGTCACGAAAATGCCTCTTTATTACCCGTTATATCCGGGTGAATAGTTAAAAATCAAGCTTGTATTGAGCCATTATGAAGTACAAGCTGGTTGTTGTCAAATACGGACAACTGGTAAAACCAAGGGGCGGTAGCTTTGAGCACCGCCCCTTTTTGGCTGACACTGGTGGTTTTTTGTTTTAGACTCTTACAGGTTCTTCCTGTTTCACAGTCACTCTGGTGGTGGTATGCAGCATAAATTCCAAATCCTCGGCGGAAGGATTCAAATGGGGTGGCTTCAAGTTGCCCAAATCTGCCCCTGCATTCTGCTGGCGTATTTTATACAGTTTGAAAGAGCCTTTGGGCAGGAAGGTAACATCCAGCGGCATCAAACCTATAAACGACTCCAAGTCTGCATAACCGGGGTGTACTTTTTTCAGTTCTTCGTGGATAGATGCTATTGCCTGTTCCTTGTCCTGAGTAGTGTTGTCTTTGGGTTCAATATACAAGTGCAGGCGGGGTGTATTGTTTACCCGTTCCTTGCAGGCCATCCAATCCACATATTCTATATGGCTGTTTTCCACTGCCTGCCAGATGCCTTTTTCCGACAGGCGGGTAAAACCGGCGATATCAATCTGGTCATCTACTCTGGTCAGGTAAATCATCTGGGGGATATCTATATTTAAAGCTTCGTTACGCAAAGATGTTATCTGCACCAGATGTCCTAACCGGTAGCGGATGAATGGGCCGCCATGGAAGCTGGTTATAACCACTTCGTAGTTGCCGGGTTTCAATTCATTCATCAGCAGGGTCTTGGGCTGGTAGCTGGTATCACGCCAACTCTTTATAGCCTCTTCTTCAGGTATAAACTCAAAGAACTGCATATAGGGAACAAAGGTCATACTGGAATAATCCCAGGTTTGGGTAGCTATTAAAAAGGCCTCGGTACAACCGTGGAAATCCAGCGGATACCGTCCCCACTGTTCCTTTATTTTCTCACGGTAAACACTGCCGTCAATACCGTAGGTCATAATTCCCTTTACCTTCCAGAGGTCTTTAGGGAGCATGGGGCGTCCGGCCAGTTTGGCTTTGATTTTACCTTTTGCCAGCCGCAACAGGGCTTTAGGGTTGGACAGAAGGAATTTCATACTCATTTTACCGCTGCTCTGGCTGAAGCGGTTGCCCATGGCCACAGTTACACTGGACATAGCCAGACTGTAATCCAGCCCTTCAGAAAGAGCCAGCTGAAAACCTTTCTTTATACGGTCTTCAAAAGGAATTCTTTCGGCTTCTTCCACCTTGGGCAGGAAGTTAAACTTTTCGTGGGGGAAACAGCGGGCAATAGTGCCGGTGGCGTAGGGCGGGGGTGCCATGCCGTAAAGCACTGCATCATTGGGGCGGATATTTATGTCCTTGCGTTTATTGCAGCTGCTGAAGAGAGCCATTGCCCATACCAGTGACTCTACTTCGTCCATCTGTCGGGCAGTTACCGGTGCCCAGCGGTGGGCGTATTCGCCGTTTTTACCGGAGGTATATTGCCAGAGGATAGGTCTTTTGGGAAGTATGTCCATGCGTCTTTTTGTCAGGAAAGGGGCATAGTCTGCATAGGTAGTCAGGGGTACACTCCGCCTCAGTTCCTCTGAATTGGTGGGTACAGCCCCATTGAAGATATGCTTGCCTAGTTCACATTTTTTGAGAAGCTCCAGCTGCTCCTGAAGGAGTCTTTCCTGTATCTTCATAAAATCTTCAAGGCTAAGGTCTATAAAACCACAGCAACGGTCCCAGATTTCCTCAAGTTTACCCTGTGCAAATAGTTCACCAAGCTGAGTCATTTGGCTACTCCTTTTATAGTATTTGAAAAATTACGCTGTTTTATATAAGCCGCAATGCTTTTGCGGTTTGGTACCAGCATGGGGGTAGTTTTTTGGTATTGGGTATAACCCGGAAACATCCTGCCAAATACCCAGCGGTCTTGGATGTATACCAGTGCTATATCCAGGAGACTCCAGATAATGGCTGCCCACAGGGCGAAGTAAGTACCTGCGCCCAGTGTCATACCTGCCATAGCTAGTACAAACCAGGGTACGCCGGGGTGGCGCACCAGGGCATAAAACCCGCTGGTAACCAGTTTGTCTCCTACTCCGGTTTTAACATAAGTTTTACCGAAAGGCAGGTTGATAAAGAGGGAATAAAGGAAAAAATATATGCCGATGGCAAATACCACCCAGCCGGCGGCACTGAGCCAGACGGGCAGAGCTAATGAATCGCCATTGAAGCAGACCATGAAACCCGAATAAAGGAGCAGGGCAGAGCCTGACAGCCAGAGTACGGGTTTGAGGAGTGGCAACCTTTTCAGAGCCACAAAATCAAAGATGTGGACCAGAGAAAAACCGACTGCGCCAATAAATACATAAAACATGTTCTAAATATGGCAGACAGAAAATACCCTTGGAAGGTTTTGAATACTAGAACAATGTTCTATTAAAGCTGAGGAGAAAAAATAAAAGCCCTCTTCGTATGAAGAGGGCTTAAAAAAAGCTTTTAAAAACCTGTTTTAGATTATTTCCACTTAAGTTTTACTTCGCCGCCGGGGGTTTCATCTTTGCTGCCGGTGCTACCCAGTTTGCTAAGGGCTTCAAGGTCGCTCATGGCAGAAGATCCTTTGCCCAGTTCCAACCCGTAGCCTACAAAGAAATCTACGAAACTCTTAAGGAGCTTCTTGGTATCTTCCTGGAAGGAGACCAATTCTTCTCTGCTGGCAGACTTGTTGGATTTTTCAAGCAGTTTCTTTACATCCTGCTTCAGGGCCTCAAACTCCTGGTTGGAGATTCCGTTTTCCTTGCGGCTTTCACCGCCAAGCTGAGAGTCAATAAGGTAATTCAGAAAATCCGCTTGGCTAAGATCGCCGCGGTTTTCGTCAATCCGCCTTACCAGCTCCGCCGGTACAATCAGCATTCGTTTGTCAGACATGGTATCTCCTTTTACTGCCCCAGTAAGTTAGGCTTCGTCCTGTTCATTATCTTTAAGGTCCAGTGTGTCTAATATATTATCAATACTGCGCAAAAGTTCAAGCCCCTTGGCGGTTACTCTATAGGTAACAGAGGGGTTGCCAAGCTGTACACGGTCAATAAGCTCCCTCTCCAGCATAAAGTTCAAATATTTCTGAAGCTGGAAATAAGACATATTGACGCTATACATGATCTCAGTCTTGCCGGCTTCACCCAGCCTGAGCATGTCAGCGATAATCTCTATACTAGAACGTCTGCGGTCTAATCTCATAACCCTTTTGACCCATTACTATCTACTATGGAGTTACTATTATACTATGCCATGCAAGCCGAATATAACCCCCCAGTTTTAAATTTTTTAAAAAATATTTCAGGAGGGGGTTTCCAGTATTTTCAGGGCTTCTTCCAGATCCGGCGGAAGAGGGGAGGTGAACTCCACTACCTGCCCGTTTGAAGGCAGGGCAAAGCTAAGGCGGTGCGCATGAAGGAACTGCCGTTTTACCCAGGATTCCTTTTGGCCGTAAACTGCATCACCTGCCACCGGGTGGCCTATGGCGGCAAAATGGACACGTATCTGGTGGGTACGGCCGGTTTCAAGTTTGACTTCAAGCAGGCTGTATCCCTGAATATACCGCAGTACTTTATACCCGGTACGGGCATGCCTCCCGTCAGACACCACTGCAATTTTCTGGCGGTTTTGGGGGTCACGCCCCAGAGGGGCTTCAATAAACCCTTCGGCAGGCCGCAGTTCACCTTTTACCAGTGCCAGATAGTACTTGCGTATGGTCCGTTCTTTAAACTGGGCAGACAGGTTGGCCAGTGCCTGACGGTTTTTAGCTACCAGCAGCAGTCCGGAGGTATCTTTATCCAGACGGTGGACTATTCCGGGGCGAAGAGGGTCATCAAAATCTTCCATTTCAGGTTCCAGTGCCAATACCCCGTTTACCAGTGTGTGGTCAGGGTGACCGGGGGCAGGATGTACGGTAAGTCCGGGAGGCTTGTTTATAAGCAACAGGTCTTTATCCTGAAAGATTATTTCCAGCGGTATATCTTCGGCTTTAAGTTCAGAGGGGGTTTCGGGAGGGATTTCTATAGTTATTGTATCGCCGGTTTTAAGCCTCAGGCTGGGTTTGGCAGACTGGTTGTTTACCAGTATATGACCTGAACTCACCAGTTCCTGAATAAAACTGCGGGAAAGCCCTGATTCCTTTTGGGTAATATATTTATCCAGTCTTTCGCCGGCAGTTTCGGCTACCAGTTTAAACGTTTTCACTGGTATCTCCGGATACATGGGATGAGACAATGTACAAAAGTAGCAGACCGATAACACCTACTGTCAGGCATGAATCAGCAATATTGAAAGTAGGGAAGTCTCCCACCCGTATGAAGTCAGTAACATAGCCCAGCCGCACCCGGTCAATCAGGTTGCCCACTGTACCAGCCAGAATCACCCCCAAGGCTATCAAACCGGGGCGGGTGTCTAAAAACGGCAGCTTTTTCCTTATAAAAAAGGCGGTCATTGCCAGTATTACTCCCAGAACGCTGGCGGCAATAAGCCACTCTATATGTCCCCGAAAGATACTGAAAGCCGCACCGGTATTGTGTACGTGGACAATCTGAAAAAAACCGCTTTCCGGTATGGATGTGCCTGTGGCAAGGTTAGCGGTGATAATAAATTTGCTTAACTGGTCAGCCAAAATGCCGCAAGCGGTGCTGACAAAAAATACTAATCCCCTGGTCATTAACCCCCAACCCTTTTAAACCTGATTTAGTAAGACTTAGCTGATTTGGACTTGCACTGCATACACAGTCTGGCCTGTGGCAAAGCCTCAAGTCTGGCAGGGTCTATCGGCTCTTTGCACATTTCGCACAAGCCGTAAATACCCCGGGTATATTTATCCAGGGCATACTCAGTTTCGGCAATCTGGTCAAGCAGTTTCTTTTCCATAGCCAGCCCATTTTCAAGGTCGGCTGTTTCGGTTGCCTCTTCTTCACGTTTGCCAAAAGGGCTTCCTTCACGCCGGTCTTCGGATACACGTAAAGCACGCATTTGTTCAATCTGGTCAGTCAGCCTTTTAAGGTCAGCCTCCAGGCGTGAACGATATATCGGGCTTAATCCACTATTTTTCTTTGCCACCATCGGGTCCTCCTGGTTGCTATGATAACTTCGGGTATGCTTCGGTAATGTGCCGGTTTGCCGAAAATTCCGAATGAGAAACTTAAATCCGGTTTTTAACTTAGCATTCGGGAAGAAGCCCGCCTGAAATCTGCCCGGCCTCTCCGCTATGCGTAAAAAACAAACTACCCAAGCGGGATTTTTTATATCCCCTAATAACAACAAAGCCAAAACAGGAGGTGTTTCGCTTCATGGTTTCAGTGTAGTCTATAAAACCCAAATAAGCAAGATAAAATATTAGTGCATAGCTTTGAAGGAGATGTTGTGTTCTGCCGTCTCCAAGCCTTATAATCTTGGGCGTATGGCTGAACTTAATTTAAATGTAGACATCGCCCCTTACAATCCCCGCCAGCTCAGGCTTTCAAACCCTGTTATGGCGGCTTCCGGAACTTTCGGCTATGGTGACGAATACCCCCACCTGTTTGACCGCAACCGTCTGGGTGCCATTGTCTGCAAGGCTACCACCCTGAAACCGCGGGAGGGAAACCCCCAGCCGCGCATAGCCGAAACCCCTAACGGCATGCTGAATTCTATAGGACTGCAAAATATGGGGGTAGAGGCGGTTATCCGTGACAAAGCACCCCAGTGGTATACCTGGGATGTGCCTGTGATAGTAAACATTGCCGCCGAGAGTATAGAAGACTATGCCGAACTTGCCCGCCGTTTGGACAAAGTGCCCGGGGTAAGCGGTATAGAGGTAAATATCAGCTGTCCCAATGTAAAGTGCGGCTGTATAGAGTTTGGCTCTTCTCCCGAATCTGCCGCCAGAGTGACTGACGTAGTCAGGAATGCTACTACCCTGCCTCTTATCGTAAAACTTACCCCCAATACCAGCAGCATTACCGAACTGGCTAAGGCGGTGGCAGATGCCGGGGCAGATGCGATTTCACTTATAAACACCCTTCGGGGTATGCGCATAGATATCAAAAAACGGCGTCCCGTGTTGGGTAACCATACCGGAGGGCTCTCAGGCCCGGCTATAAAACCGGTGGCTATCAGCATGGTATATCAGGTAGCGGGTGCGGTAAACGTACCGGTTATCGGGGGGGGAGGCATTATGAATGCTGAAGATGCTCTGGAGTTCCTGATGGCCGGGGCAACTGCAATTCAGATAGGCACTGCCAATTTGGTCAACCCGCGCGCCCCCATGGATATACTTGAAGGGCTGGAAGCCTATGCCAAAGCTGAGGGGTTAAAGAGCATAAGGGAAATAGTAGGGGTAGCCAGAGGCTAGTTTATTTATCTGCCAGCATCTGACCCAGTTCATAAGCCTTCTTGAGGGTATCGGACTGGGACTGGATAGCACCCAGATTGTCCACTCCGCTTACCAGCAGTTCGTATGAATATTTTATATTCAGTACTGCAAAGAAAGACCTCATGGTAGCTCTGGCACCTTCAAAAACCTCACCGTTTTTCATGCCGCCGGTTGCCATAAACATACCCTTGCGTTCACGCTCATCACCCAAGGGGGAGGCTTTCAGTTTGTACTTGCGTGCCCAGAGTGACTGGCAGCGGTCTATCATAACCTTAAGTTGTGAGCTGACACCCATAAAGTGGATAGGGCTGGAAACTATTATGCGGTCAGCCTTTTCCATCTGGCTTATTACTTCGTCCATATCATCGCGGTAACGGCACTCACCGGTATAAAAACAGTCATCACAGGCAGGGCAGTGACCTATAGTCAGGTCTGACAGGTAAATAATATGGGTTTCCGCCCCTTTGTCTTTGGCACCCTTTATAGCTTCGTGCAGCAGGGTGTCGCTGTTGCCTCCCAAACGGGGACTGCCTGATAAACCCAGTACTCTCATTTCAGTATCTCCCGTATATGTTTCATGGCTATATCCTGATGGGATTTCATAACTGCTTCGGCGGCGGTTTCATGGTGGTCATACCCCAGCAGGTGGAGTACCCCGTGAATCAGCAAAAAGGCTAGTTCATGGTTGACGCTGTGGCCGGCAGCACCAGCCTGAAGCTCCGCCTGCGGATAAGAGATTATCACTTCTCCCAAATGGGTGGCTTCATCAGGAGGGGTGGGAAAATCATCCGGTGCGGTCAGGTTTTCGGGGTTTTCCTCCAGCATATAAAACGAAAGCACATCTGTAGGTTCATCAAGCTGGCGGTATTTACAGTTGAGTTCTTTTATTTCTTCCTGCCCGGTAATAACAATACCCAGTTCCGAACTTGGGTCTGCGGCCTGGGCTTTAAGGGTTTCAGAGGCTATTTTTTTTAGAAATTGGGCGGATACCAGTTTTTTAAAAGGCGGTTTAACTATTATATTTATTTCCATATGTCTAAATAATATCACAGCCCCAAAAGGGGCACAATCGGGGTTTAAAGGAGAGCTTGTTTTAAAGCGGCTTTTGTTGAAAGCGAATACATGCTATAATGCTGGTTCAGTTTGTATAAAATTACGGAGTAAATATAATGGCTTGTAAAACCGAGAAGATTGAAAATACCAAAACCGCTCAGGAACTGCCTGACCTGAAGACTTTTATGACCGGCGTAAACAAAAAAGACAAGGTCAGCGGTCTGAAGATCCACTTTGCTTTCTGCAACCGTAAACGCCACGGTTAGTTTTCAAAAAGTTTTTTCTTAGTAACTTATAAACGGGTGGCCGTTGCGCTGGAAATCAGGGATATAGTAATCCTTGGCTTCCGGTTCTTGAAGCCACCCGTTTTCTATTCCCAAAATATCCAGCATGTTTATGGCGGTGCGGTATTCGGCCGTAGATATAGTCCGGGCAAGCGGGGGCATATCCAAAGCCCGGTGGCAGGGGTAGTACTGTGCCATAAGGCTGACGGTAATTTCAGTTGATAAATCCGCTATCCACATAAGTGATTCTTTACTGCCGGCCAGATCATTCGGCAGGATAAGGTGGCGTACAATAAGCCCCCTCTCGGCAATGCCTTCGGCATTATAACGCACCCGTCCTACCTGGCGGAACATTTCCCGTATGGCGGCACGGGCGTGGCTGACATAGTCTGGGCAACCGGAAATTTGGCGTGCCCATTCATCATTGGAATATTTCAAATCCGGCAGATATATATCTACTACCCCGTCCAGCTCATAAAGTGTTTCCAGAGAGTCATAGGCGTTGGTATTGTAAACAATAGGCACCTTCAGTCCCAAGGGTATGGCTTCTATTATGGTGCGGAGCATCTGGGGTACGAAGTGCGAGGGCGATACGAAGTTTATATTATGCACACCCTTGGTATTCTGGAGGTCTATAATCTGTCCGGCCAGAGTCTGGCAGTCTGTCAGGTTGGATTTTTGGCTTTCAAAGTCCTGGCTTATCTGGTGATTCTGGCAAAAGGCACAGCGCAGGTTGCAATTGGAGAAAAAGACCGTGCCGGAGCCGTTATCGCCGGATATAGCCGGCTCTTCACCCAGATGGTCGCATACCGAAGCCACTATGGGGGCGTTTCCGCTGTGGCAGTACCCGCCTTCGGCGTTTAAAAGGCGGTTTACCCCGCACTTTCTGGGGCAAAGGTCACACTCCGCCATGCGCTCATCAAGCCGCATGAGCCTCTTTTGTAGCTCTCCGGATTCATAAAGCTCAAGGTATCTGGGAGTGTATTCGGAAGTTTCCTGATTCAACCTAAATCCTTCCCTGCAGTTTCAAGGCTTTTTCAATAGTTTTGCGTAAAGATTCAGTTTCGGCTTCGGTTTTCATGCCCAAAGCGTTTATTATAAACGGCCAGGCTTCTTCTTCAGTTACCCGGTCAACCTTAGTGCCGTCATTCTTCTTTACAATCCTGCGGAACAGGGGGCGGTTATCTATGGAATCCCAGTAGGGAATGGTGCCTATCTTTATCAACCAGTTTATAGCTTCTTCTTTATTTACCTGCTGGCTCATATATATTTACTCCTCGTTAATTTAAGTCTTTTTAAAAAATAAGGCAGTATCAGTGCTGGTGGGGAGGCGGGATAAACGAGGAGTGACCTATTGTCATATTCAGCAGACCTCTATGCCAAGTTTATTTGCCAGCTCTTTCAGGCTGTTACTTACAGCCAAAGCGGCGTCATCTACTGATTTATACCCCTTTTTGGCATTTTCATCAAGTAAATTTTCAAGGTCTGGCAAGGGCAATAACTGGACGGCACGGCAGTAAAATGCCTTCTTGCGGCCGTCATTATATTTATCAATCAGGGTTTTCAGAAGGGCTTCTTTGTGTATGCAGGTATCTGCAAAGGCTTCAAATCCTGTTCCTTTTATTTTTATTAGATTGGCTATGCGGTTTTGGTATGAAGGATAACCGGGCTGGTCTTTGATAACTGTTTTTAGTCGGGTGATGCGGTTACAGGTATCTATTTCGGGGCAAAGTCCGCAGCTCTCCAATCTTCCATGTTTAAATGCACAGCTGATAAACCCGCAGGAGGGGTGTTTTTCAGAGAAATACTTGCCGGCACAGCCCGGACAGCGTGATGAACCGATGGTGTGGTAACGCGGGCAGGCGTAACAGTCCAGCCCGCACAGGGCAATACCGGGATGTTCCTTTTGAAAATTAAAACCCTGGTTTGCCATTAAACCACTTCTCCAAACCCGTTTTTTCAATAGCTGTCAGGTTTGCCAGTTGCAACTCACCATGAACCTGCTTCAGAAAGTCCAGTTTCCGGCAAGCTGGATAGTCAGTGCATTGCCAGCTAACTGCTATCTATTTTAAGTGGTAACAGTTTCCGCAATAGAGCCCGCAATAACATAGCCTGCCCATTTTACCCTATTAGCTGTTTAGCTCCTCTGGAAAGGCATTTCAGACAGTCTGGCAATAGCCATGGCTATCCGCCAGAGGCATCTTTGCCTGCCCAGCACTTCCATTGTCTGGAAAAGGGGAGGGGCAACCTGCTGGCCGGTGGAAGCGGTGCGGAGCATGCCAAACAGCTGTCCCGGCTTTAGTTCCAGTTCGGCAGCCAGCGGGCGGATATGTTCTTCCATACTGGCGGCATCAAAGTTAGGCAAAGCTTCCAGACGGGCATTTGCCGCTTTCAAGGCGGACAAACTGGTTTCTTTGGTCAGTTTCTTGTCGATAAGCAAAGCTGGGTCATAGCTGATATCATCTGAATATATAAACCAGCAAAGTTCTGCAAGCTCATTCAGTTTCTTGGCCCGTTCTTGTATCAGAGGCATAACTTTTACGGTATAGTCAAGGTTTAAGTGACCGGATGCGGCAATGCGTACATCTTTTTCCAAGAACGGCATAGCCCGGCAGGCAAGGTCTTGGGCAGAAAGTGTGCGGATATACATGCCGTTCATCCAGTCCAGCTTTTCATAGTTGAAAATGGCGGCAGTTTTGCTGACCTTTTCCAGACAGAAATACTCTATCAGCTGTTCACGGCTGAATAGCTCGGTTTTGTCATCATAAGCCCATCCCAGCAGGGACAGGAAATTCACCATGGTTTCAGGCAGATAGCCGGCCTGTTTGTATTCTATAGTTGAAGTAGCACCATGCCGTTTAGAAAGTTTGGAACGGTCTGGTCCAAGTATCATGGGTAAGTGGGCGTACAGGGGCGGGGTATAGCCCAAAGCCTTATATAACATAAGGTGTTTGGGGGTGGAGGGCAGCCATTCTTCCGCCCGCAGGACATGGCTTATCTGCATGGCATGGTCATCTACCACACTGGCCAGGTGATAGGTGGGGAAGCCATCTGATTTTAATATGACAAAGTCGTCCTGTTTGGCATTATCAAAGGTAACCTCTCCCCGTATAAGGTCGGTAAAGGCAGTTTGCCCGTCCAGCGGTATTTTAAAGCGGATAACCGCACCTTCTTTTTGTCCCAGACCCATATCACGGCAACAGCGGTCATAACCCGGGGGTTCTTTGCGGGCTATCTGGTCTTCCCGCATTTTATCCAGCTTTTCGGAAGAACAGTGGCAGTAATAGGCCTTGCCTTCGGCAACCAGTTTTTCAGCGGCCTTCCGGTAAAGAGGGAGTCTTTCTGATTGGTAGTAGGGGCCGTAATCCCCGCCTTTGTCCGGGCCTTCGTCCCAGTCCAATCCCAGCCAATTCAGGCTTTCCAGTATGGATTCCACCGCCCCTTCCACATAGCGTTCACGGTCAGTGTCTTCTATCCGGACAATAAATTTGCCGCCATTGTGTCTGGCAAACAGCCAGTTGAACATAGCAGTGCGGATATTGCCCAGATGGGGGTAGCCGGTGGGGCTGGGGGCGTAGCGTACTCTCACTTCGTTTGTCATCTTGTTCCTGCCTTATAAATACAGCCTGCCCTAACGGGAAAGGCGTTTTGATAGTGAACTTCAAGTAGCCTGAGGAGCGGTAACCTCAGGCGGTTTGGGTAGTTTGACTACTACTGTATCAGCCATTTTATCATGCCAGCCCTGTTTGCGGCGGTCACAGGCAATCCAGAAAAACCCCAGACCTAAAGGCAAGGTTGATACAATAAGCCCTAGAAAACGGATAATGGAGTTTCCTAAAGAAACCCCTGAAGCATCTACCCTGATAACCTTTATCTGGGCAATCATCATGCCGGGGGTTTGACCGCGCCAGTACCAGAAAAATACAAAGTAAGCCACCATGGCTAATAATGAAAGTACGTTTGAAAAAGCTATAATCGGGGCTGCCAGCCACCAAATACCTGACAGACTGTCTATGTTCCAGAAAACAGGTATTTCAAACCAGTGTACAGGTACAAAGGCTGAAGAGATTATGCTGATGATTATATTATCTATGATAAATGCTCCGAAACGCCGCCAGAAGCCGGCAAATTCCAGAGCCAAAGGGCTTTTCAAGTGGATCATTATTGGTACACACTCCTGCCAGACCTGGCTGTGGGTATTATACATCTAAACAAGGTCTAATCCTAGTAACCCAAAGGCAGGGCTAAGGCTATTGGGGATTGGCGAAAGTTCTCCGAAGCAGATTTTACCCGTGGTTGTCTTCGGGAAAAATACTGACAAGTTTATTTTGGTAATGGTTTCGGCTTTTATTCCATGGGTATTATTATGTCAGTGACTGCCCGGCTGAAACCTTCAGGCCCTACCCCTTTGACGTAACTGGGGTTACGCAAACGCATCTTGTGCCACTTGTTGCCGGGGCGTTGCACCAGTATGGGTGAGTCCACTGTCTCCAGCATGGAGTAGTCATTTTCGCTGTCACCCAGACCAAAGGTATGGATATTGCCGAAATTCAGGCGGAACAACTCGTTCAGTATCTTGATAGCTTTGCCTTTGTCATTGCCGCCGGTGACCTCGTAAAAACGCCCTCCGAAACTATATTCCAGTCCGCTTTGTTGTATATGGTTCAGAACCATATTGGTGCTTCGTTTGTCACCCTCTATATGTACGGTTTCACTGTACTCCCGTTGTTTGGCAAGTTCAGCTTGTTTTAGGTTAAGGTCAGTAAGGCGGCTCACATCTTCAACAGACATATCCCCGAAGCTGGTAATGAATATATTACCGGCCTTTTCAGAGTTTTCTATTTCGGCGCAGGCGGCAGCCAGCGCCTTTTTAAGGATATGGCGGATATCTTTATAGGCCATCCCCAGTTCAATTACCAGATAATTACCGGCTATCCTGTCATAGGCGAAAGGCAGGCGGAAATAATCTTTGGGGATAAATATAGCCCCCCCGTTTTCAGTTATAAAGGGGTCTTTTATACCTAATTCGTTGCGGTACAGGTCTTGCTCGCCCATGGTTTTGGCGGAACAGAATACCAAAGGAAGTTGTTTGTCTTTTAACAAACGCAGGGCATCAAGTGCGGTTGAATACGAATAGGTTAAGGGGTTCAGCAGAGTGCCGTCCAAGTCTGTATAGACAATCTTTTTGAACTGGCCTAATGAAGGCAAACGGGACGGGCGTCCTGCCCGCGAAAAAAGCTCTCCATCCGGCAGGATAATTTGGGGCAGATACTTTTCAATTATGGCTGAAAATTTCGGCAAGTCCATTTTCTGGGGAGGGGGAATCAGCTTTATCTGAGGTATCTGTATACCGGCATCGAAACCCTCCATCCCTGCCAGTTGGGTTTCAATCATTTTCCGGCCGGTATCATCTGCCAGCGGGCTGTGATAAATGACCGCCAGGCTGGGTAAAAGCATATCCTGAAGCAGGTGGTCACCGCCCTTGTCCTCGTGCAGGTGGGGGTTAATGGTTTCAGTCTGGAGTATTTCCACTCCCTCTTCGGCCACTTCCCTGTCTTCTATAGGCAGTATACCGCTGAACTGTTCCAGTATAGACATAATCTCTTTGGTTTCCACCGCATAGCCGGTGCCGTAGGTCAGGCGTTTAGCCAGCTCTATACTCATGGCATGTTCACCGGCATTGCCGGTTTTGATAATCTCGGTTTCAAATTTGCCTTTGCTGGATATCAGGTGGTTCAGGTGTTTATTGGTAACCTCGGACACTCGCCCCCAGCGTTTGAAATATAGGTCTCCCACCAGCTTGGGTTTATATTTCCAGAGTATGCGTACCATGGAATAAGGTGACTGAGCCAGATTAAAACCGGTAGCGAAGTGCTTGGCGTATTCCCAGACTGCCCCCGGTATGTAATTGTCGGTATCTATGAAACCCACATAGTCACGCCCGCTGAACATGGTCAGTATAATGCCCAGTATCATGCCTTCAGCCTTGCCGCTGCGGATAAGCCCGTCTTCACCCAGCAGTTCAGGGTAGCCGGCATCTGCAATGGCATTGGCCAGTTCGGGGTTTTTCTGGTGGACTACGAAAGCCTGGCGGTGGGTAATGCGGCAAAAGCGGTTGACAATATCTTTTTCGTTTTTAAAATTGTCTACTTCCTGTTTGGAGCTGTTGCTGATAACTATCATCAGACAGTCATGGGGTATGCCGCTTAGTACACCTTCAAACACCTTTAGGTCTTCGTCCTTTATGGGCAGAACAATAGCCATTTTCTTTTCAACGTCTGAAATAGCTTGCTGGTCCACAATCTCCACTTCGCGGCTTTCCTGAAGATGGGGCAGGTTGGAAGCTCCGGAATCAAGTTCTAAAAAACGCCTTACGCCGTGGATGGTTACATTACCCAGATGTTCGGCGGGACGCAGGCTTTCAATTCGCATAACGGGGAAACTCCTTTAAACAGGTATAAATGCACTGTACGGCAGATATGCCTTATTCTAGGCGGAAACCGGATGGGTATCAAGGTGCTAGTGATAATCAAGAAAGGGTTTTGGTAAAAAAGCTTAGGCCAGAGCCAGATACCACTCCATAATCTGGCTGCCAAACAGCATGGCAGTTACCGCACCCACAGCCAGAAAAGGTCCGAAGGGGATAGTCTGACCTTTGCGGCGTTTTCCTGAAAGCATTAGCCCGGCTGCTGCCAGACCGCCTAGCACTATGCCTGCAAAAATGGCCACAAAAATATTCGGGAAACCGCAGACCAGCCCGATAAAGCCGGCCATTTTTATATCCCCCTCCCCCATGCCCCCGCGTGAGGCAATATATATCAGCAGAAACAGTCCGAAACCGGTCAGCCCGCCAAAAAACGAAGATGACAGGTTTGCCAGCAGACCGTCTCCCTGAAGGTAGAGGGGCGAAAGCAGCAGTGCCAGCATCATAAAGGGATAAATAATTACGTTTAAAATTAGCCCTTTTTCCAGATCTATTACAAAAAGGGTGATAAATACGCAAAGGTATAAAAGGCTTATACCCAGTTCCACACTTGGCCCCAGCATCACCCAGAACAGGCCAAACAGGCAGGCTGTGGCTATCTCTACCCACAAAGCTCTTTGAGGTATGCCCGCCCCGCAGTAACGGCAACGCCCCTTTAGAAAAATATAACTGAAAATGGGTATCAGGTCAGCAATGCCCAGCCTTTTGCCGCAGACATCACACCCGGAGCCGGGAGCAACAATGGATTTTTCAGCCGGCAGGCGGTCAGACAGCATGTTTATAAAACTGCCCAGTATAGCCCCCAAGATGAAAAAGAAAATAATCCAACTGATAAGCATGAAATATATTGTGGCTTTTTTTGGCCGAACCGTCAAGAGGGTTTATATACGAAAGTACTGGCGGGATATATACAAATGGGCACAGGGTGTATTATAATCCCAGTGTAGAGGTGTTACTATATAACTATTGACCCTATAAGGGTATATAAACTATCTTTAAAGTAACTATCATTACAAAACATGGTAAAACATAATACGAAAAACGAAAGGTGGTGAACAAACAAATGTACAATTTCATGAGGAAACTCCGCAAACACCAGAAAGGCTTCACCCTGATTGAGCTTTTGGTAGTGGTTGCCATCTTGGGTGTTTTGGCGGCCGTAGTAGTTCCCAATGTCGCTAAATTCATCGGTTCCGGTACTGAGGAAGCTGCAGCAACTGAACTGGCCAATATTCAGCTGGCCATGACAGCCTACATGGCTGATAATCCCGGAACTGCTATCACACCGGTGACTACTGCAGTCCAAATTACTCCTGGTACTACAATACTTGGTCCCTATGTAATTAATTCATCGGCGTATACATACACATGGACAGCTGAGGGTGTAGTTACGCAGGGTGCCAAGGCAACCAGTGTCACTTAATTAGCTAATTAATAAAGGTCTGCTTTAAAGCAGACCTTTATTATATCTATCGGCAGTGCAAGGGTAAACAAAAGGGGCGGTTCATTTAAACCGCCCCTTTAATTTATTTCGGTAAAATGCCCTCTAGAAGAGCAGGCTCTTGCTGCTTTCAATAAGTTTTTTCCGCTTCTGGCTGCTGGGGCTGCTGCTTATCAGCTTTTCCACTTCTGACGCGTCCTGACAGTAGTTAAACAGATTTTCACGGCTGATTACCTGCTGGCGGTACAGCTCCACCAGAGCTTCATCCATGGTTATCATGCCCTCGTCATGGCTGGTGCGGATAACATTCGGCAGCTGGTAAAACTTGCCCTCACGGATAAGGTTTCTGACCGCCGGGCTTCCCAGCATTATTTCCACCGCCACTATCCGTCCATCGGTGTTTGAGCGGGGTATCAGGGTCTGGCAGAGCACACCCTCAATCAGCGAAGCCAAACGGGTCTGGGCCAGATGCCTTTCATGGGGCGGGAACAGGTCTATAATCCGCTCCAGTGCCTGGTAGGCACTGGGTGCGTGGGAGGTGGAGAGTACCAGATGGCCTGTTTCGGCAATGGTCAGTACAGCGGCGGCTGTATCCAGGTCACGCATCTCTCCCACCATTATCACATCAGGGTTTTGGCGGAGTACATGCTTCAGGGCATGCCCAAAGGAAAGTGTGTCCGAACCAAGCTGACGCTGGGTAACGGCACATTTTATACAGGGGTGAACATATTCAATAGGGTCTTCAATAGTCACCACGTGTTTGCTCTCGGTGTTGTTCAGGTGCTGTATCATGGCCGCCAGAGTAGTGCTCTTGCCGCTGCCGGTAGGGCCGGTAACTATCACCAAGCCACGGGGTTTGGTAACCAGTTTCTGGCATATATCCGGTAGTTCCAGTTCACTAATAGTCGGTATATTGGGCGGGAGGAGGCGGATAGCCAGACTGATAGCCCCCCTTTGCATAGCGGCATTACACCGCAATCGTCCCACTCCGTCCAGTGAATAACCGAAATCCAGCTCCCACTCTTGGTAAAAGGTTTCGCGCTCTTCGTGGGTGGTCAGTTGCTCAAAAGCGGTTTTGATATCTGCCGGTTGAAGTTGTTCATAACCATTCAAGGCCTCCAGGTCGCCCCTTACCCGAACCAGCGGCGGGCTTTGGGCTACCAGATGAAGGTCTGATCCTTTTTTCTCTTCGGCTTCGTAGATGAGTTTTATAACGTCCATATTTTACCAGACTATTCTATTTCAAAAGGAATTCGAAACTATATATGGATGTGAGTTGGTCATCCAGTAGAACTTTTTCCATATTAATCACTACTACGTCCAGCCAGCGGTTGCTGCCCCGGAGTATACCGGCATATTCCAGTACAGCCGTTTTGGTCAGGCCGTAACCTGTGACGGTAATGCTTTTACCATCAAAATTGACAGTAGAAAGCCCGATATTGCTGGAATGCAGGTTATAAATGGCTTTATAGTCGCCGGTAATTGTTTCCCGTCCCTGGTACATATCCCAGAGCATATCATTTAGCACTGTTACTACCGGTTCAATGCCGGTCAGTGATTTCTGGGTGTTGCTAAGCTGGATATTAATAGCGGAGAGTTCCGCCCGTTTTTGTATCAGAGCAGTTTCCTGCACCTGTACTTGCGGTTCCAATGTATTATTCTTTTGCTTCATATCATCAATATAAAACCAGCCCCAAACAAGGCCGCCCACCAGCAGAACTATTACAGTGGGAACCAAGATAGCTGCCGGGGAAGTGCCTTTGGGTTTATAAAAACCCGGCATGGCATTAAAGTTGATTAGCGAATTATGGTTATCTGTACCGGCAGGCAGTTCTCTAATTGCCATACCCATATTTACAATATAAACACTGGGGTCAAAGTCTTCGCTGGCAACAAAGGGAGAGGGCAGGATGGAAATCTGATTGCTCAGTTCGTCTAGCAGTAAAGGCCATGAATCCGGTTCTTTTGCCAGCTCACCGGAGACTAATACCGGTACGCTTTCATCCAGCAGGCTTTCTGCATGGCTGGAATTATAAAAAGTTATGGTTCTGGCCAATTCTTCGGCAATGGTGCTTATCCGCTCGGCTAGAGACTGGCTTTCAATCGGGAGTGACAGACTGCGGATAACCTGTGGAATGCGGTCTATAATAATGGCAATATCCACATTATCCAGCCAGTTGCTTACAATAATAACCTTTTCCAGATTGGCACAACGGCAAAGAGCCAGCGGGGCAATATCCAGCACTTCCAGCCTTAGCCCGGCTTTGTTTATCGTTCTTACTACAGAATCAGTAGTATTTTTAGGGTGGGCTACGATAAATACTTTGGTTTCGCTCTGAGCGGAGGGCAATATCTGGTAGGACAGGTAATTCTGGTCCATGGGGGTGGGAATTACCCGGTTAGCTTCATTTTTAATAGCCTCGTCCAGTATGTTTTTAGGTACGGCAGGCAAGGTAATAATACGGAAGATAGATTTAAGACCGCTCATAGCCGCCACAACTCTGCCTGCCGGTATTTTCTCACGGCTAAACAGAGTTTTTATTGCTTCAGATACCTTGGTTTCGTCCTGAATTAATCCGTCAATAACCAGACCGGTTTCAAGAGGAGAGCTCGCCCATTTCTCTATCTTTTTACCATTGTTTACAAGGACCTTTATTTCGGCATCTTCTATGTATAGCGTCGTTGTTTTAGCCATATTATTTAACCCTCGTAACTTATCAGTAAAAGAGTAATGGTTATTGCAGGTTTGGGTAGTGCATCATCGGCGGTGGTGGTATCAAAGGTCAGGTCTATAACATCCATACTGCCGGTCAGAAAATCTTCACCCTTGTCTATAGCTGATATAAAACTGAGGATAGGGTGGATATCCCCCCTGACTACAATCTTGAATTCGGTTATCTTGAAGTCAAGTTTATTCAGTGTCAGTTTGGTAGCTTCAGATGATGAGAAACTAAGTACATCCAGTCCGGATTCAGCCGCTAGTTGTACCAGTACGCTGGCATATTCTATAGATTGAATCATTTCCGGGAACTGGCCTTTTGCCTGAGCAAGTTTACCTAGGGCTTCCTCTAGCTGGGCGGCCAGCTGGTTTGCCTGTTCGGTAGAGGTGGCAATATCTCCAGCTACTTTGGGTATAGACAATTCTGCCAGAGCAATGCGGTTCTCCAGGTCTGTTTTGCGGCTATCCTCATTTTCGAAGAGGATAAACAGACTGGCTCCGGCAATGATAATTAAACCGAATGCCAGCAGTGCCCACGACGTTTTACTTATTTTCATAAATACTCCTTAGCCGCCTAATACAGTCCATGTGAGTATATCCAGAGTGGCATTGGAATCACCACCACCGGGCAAATCAGTTCGGGTTGAAAGGGAAGTAGGATACTGTATCTGAGAGCTGCCGGTAATGGTCAAGCTATTACTTACAACCGCGCCATACAGATTTACACCGCCGTTCAGGCTGACGTCAGCCTGAGGCGCATATACAACGGCCGAAACCCATGACGAGCCGCTCATGTCAAAATCACCGGTGGGAGACAGAATAAAAGGTATTTCATTTACATCAGTAAGTTTGGTACTGCCTGTCAGATCTATGTCACCCAGTACCACCACCGTTTCAGCTCCAATTATTTGCGAACTGCCGGCCAGATCCAGGTCTCCGCCAACAAATATGCTGCCGCTAAGGTCAACTTCACGGCTACCGGTTGTTTTGAGATCACCGGCAACATACAGGGTATCACCAAGCGGAACTGTGCCTCCCGATGCCCATTTACAGTCACCGCCTACATATACTTTCCCTTCAAACTCTACGTTTACACTGCCGCCCAGATCAACATTTCCGCCTACCCAGACAGAGTTTTTAAAGATGATATGACCACTGCCGTTTACTTTGAGATCACCCAGTATGACTACCGGACCTTCAAAGGTTACGGTAGAGGAATTGTTATGGTTGAAGTTTCGTCCTATATATACGCTGGACTTAAAGGTCAAAGGGGTATCGGTATTGATATTCAAATCCCGCTGGATACGTTCAGCAGTATAATAAATTGAGGCGGGTACAGGATAATACTTGATATTCCAGTCACTGCTTCGGGTAATTGCCCCGGGGCTGAAGGCCGCAAAGGCAGTTTCGTTTTGGATATCTGTCACAATGGCGGCTATCTCGGCATCAGTTAGCACATTGGGCAACTGGGGAGCAGCACCGGTTGTTACGGTGCCGCTTATATTGCCGGGTCGGTTTATGTCTGCCGGAGTAACGGCGTCACCGGTTATGGGGGTTGACCAGCCGAGGTCAATACCGTCATCAGCATAAACATTGCCTTCGATAAAGGATGAACCAGTCAAAATGAGTTCCCCGCCGGAATATACCATAGCCCCGGGAGGGTTTCGGGGGTCTGAAATTACACTGGAAGAGCCGGTAAGTTTTACATCACCGTCAAGAGAGGTAATGGCATTATCAAATACACTGCCTCCACCTAGCTGATATTTTAAGGTGGCCTGAGTGGTGATGGATTTGCCGTTCAGGCTGGCTGTTGAGATTACGTTATAATAACTGCCTACGTCATGGTAGGTCAGGGTTACCTCTACTGTACTGCCATTCAGGTCAGACAGGTTATAGATACGAATGGAATCTTGCTCGTTTGGCAGGCCGATATTCCCGTAAGCGTCAGTTACTCCTTCGCCGCCGGTTTTAAGGATATTTATAACCCATTCCACTCCGGCATCCGAAGAGTATATAGCGCCAGTTCGGTCTTCAAAGGTGGTCCCCTGTTTAAGTCCGGAACCTATCAGCATCAGCAAGGGAGGAATCATAATAGCACCTATTGCCAGAAAGATAAGGGCTATGGCCAGTGAAGCCCCTTTTTCCCCCTTGATAAGCTTTTTTATACCAATCATGTTATATTCTCCGGTGCTGCCCACGCAAATTTGCTAAATATGGACTATATCCCACTATACTAACAGGTCTGCGGTGTCATATTCAACCCAACAGATAGTACTTTTGGGCATATATTAGCTAATGCTCCAGGTTATTATCCCCCAGAAGTGGCTGAGACCGCTGCCGGGAAAATCTATTTTGTAGTTTCCGTACTCATCAAACGGGCTGGAATAGGTAACTGAGCCGTTCTGGAGATACACTTCGGTTGAGCCTGCCAGAGTACCGTAAAAATTACCATTAGGTTGCATATAGGTTTTACCGTTTACCGAAAGGACAAATACATAATCACTCAGGTTGGTGGCCAGATTGGGTTTAAACTCTATGTTACCTTCGGCAATGATGCTTCCTGATCCAATCAGGGTGCATTTCCCTCCAATACGAAGGGCATATTGGTTTCCGGCTGTATTGCTTTTCACATATATAGAGTGGCCGTTTAAGTCCAGAGTGAAGTTTGAACCAGTCATGCCGATAAGGGTATCACCCGTGATGTATATATCACCTTCAAGCGTATAGACGGCATTCGCTGTAGCCACAATATCAAGTGTCCCCAGTCTTAGTATTTCGGGAACGCCGGTTGGATAGTTTGTCACATTTAGGGTGGCTGAAGCATATGGGGTAGTATTTACATAATAAAAAGCAGATAACTCATTTGCACCCGGCCATGGACCATCATAATTGGCTATGGGGGCGTTATCGCCTGTATCAGGGGTTACGCTGGCTTGGCCGCCTTGAATAGTGTAGTCCCCTTGTGAGGTAATGACATGAGTCATTATGTCGGTATAGTTGTTAAAGGTTTCACCTACCACTGTAGTTATGCTGATGGTTTCAGTGGAACTGACAGAGGTGGACATAATCTGGTAGGTATCCTCTGCAAGGTAGGCTAAAGTTACGCTCACAGTCCGCCCGTCTATGGACATGCCGGGCAGAGTTCGGCTTTCTCCTGTATGCATGGGCAAACCACCGGATATCAAGGGGCTGTTTGCCGGATCCAGATACCAGATAGCTTGCTCAACGCCGGCATCTGCGGCATAAAGGCTGGCAGTCCGGTTTTCAAAGGTAGTACCCTGTACCAGGGCTGAACCCATCAGCATCATCAGCGGGGGCAGGGTTAGGGCTCCTATGGCCAGAAATATAAGGGCGATAACCAGCGCTTGACCCTGCTGGCTTCTAAGCCTCTTGCTTATAGTTATTAAGTTTCTCATCTCCGCACCTCCCCAACCAAGCAATTCCAGTTATGTGCTGCTTATCCTTGGTTTAATGTGCAAAAGCCTGTCTTCAGTCTGGGTATGTAAGGTTATGGTTATTTTGATATCTACGGCACCGCTTATTTCATTTGGTGCCAGCTCATCTTCAAATAGTATACCACTAACATACTCGGCTATGAGGCTTGTTTGGGTAGAATTGTCAAACAGCCGCAATTCGGTTCTGGTGAGCGTGCCTGTAATGGGATTATAAGTATAAGTGACGATGTAATCAGTTACATTGGACTCCGGGTCTGTAGGGTCTGCAAGCGCTCTTGTTTGGTTTATAGTCAGGGAATGTGTATTCGGATCCCACTCAGGTTGGATATTAGCCATCTGAATATCATTGGAAAGCCAGCTGTTTACAATGTCCAGATGGCGGATAATGGTCATGTGGTCATTGCTTCGCTGAGTGACGGTAAACAACTGGAAGACACTGGTAGTTAACCCTGCCATGATAAGTCCGGTAATGGCCAGAGCAACCAGCATTTCCACCAGCGTAAATCCAGCCTGCTTACCGCTGTATTTTAAAATGAACCTTCTCATCTCTTTGTCACATAATCTATCAGGGTAAAGATAATCTTGTTTACCCCACCCTCATTGTGCTGTATTACTATGGTTATCTTCTGGATACCTTTATCAGTAATACTCTGGGTATTGGTAACTACATCCCAGGGTATACCGTAAATCTTGTTTTGTATCAGGTTTCCATCACGGTTATAAGTGCAGATAGTGAAAGTGGTATCAGACGGGCTTAGGAATACATAATCCGCTACTGAGCCATCTGTAGCTTTAAGGTATGAAAAGCTTTTCAGCTGCTCCATGGTACTCTTGGCGTAACTTTCAGAAGTAGTGCGTACGTTAGCTATAGATACCGCTTTTACGGCCGTATTAAGGGCAGTCAGAAAAGCCACGCCTATCAGGCCTATTAGAGCCAGGGCAATCAACACTTCAATCAGGGAAAATCCCTTCTGACGCCTGAGCAGCTTTCTTCTCATTTTATTTTATCCTTAGCCTATTTGCCCGTACAAAGAGTACATGGAAGATACCAGGGCAACGGCAATAAAGCCTACTACCAGACCGATAGCTATCGTCATAACAGGCTGTATCATGCCAATAGCCGCACTTATGCGGTCATCGGTCTCAGTATCATAAGTGGCGGATACGGTAGCCAAGGTGTCGTCCAGTTTACCGGTTTCCTCACCCACGCTTACCATCTGAACCATCATGGGTAAAAAGAGGGGATTTTTAGTCATGGGGCGGGAAAGTCCCTCACCCCTTATCAGGTCATGCTGTACATCTGCCAGTGCATTGCTGATAAGTTTGTTGTTAGCTGCGGCGGTGGTTTGGTTCATAATCTCGGGCAAAGGGAGGCCGGCTTTAAACAGCAACGACATGGTCTGGCAGGCGCGTGAAAGTTCTGAAAGGAGCAGAATCCGCCCGATCACAGGCAGTTTCAGAGCTATGCGGTCTCTATGGTATCGCCCCATGGGTGTGCGCATATAAATCACCAGTGCGGTTACCGCTATTATGAAAATCCCAATCACATATAGACCCCATGACTCAAAGAAGTCACTCAGGCCTATAAGTATTCTGGTTGGGGTGGGCAGTTCAGTACCCATCTGGGAGTATAGACTGGTAAAAGCTGGCAATACGAATGTGACCATAAGCAGCAGCACCAGAATACCTACCACGGCAACTACACCGGGATAAGTCAGTGCGCTTTTAACCTTCTTTTCAGTTTCTACGTTTCGCTGTACAAAGCTAGCCAGATTCCGAAGCACTACTTCAAGGCTGCCTCCTTGTTCGCCGGCAGCGATTACCCTGTGGTACAGAGGGGGGAAAGCCTTGGGGTGTTTGCTCATGGCTAGAGAGAGCGAACTGCCTCCCCGGATATCATTTACAATCTCGCCGATAATCTCACGGAAAAGTTTATTGGTAGTCTGTTCCTGCAGAAGTTCCAGAGAAGTCACAATATCCGTGCCGGATTCCAGCAGTAAAGCCAGCTGGCGGGAAAACAGAATAACTTCTCTGGGTTTTACCTTTGAGAAGTTAAACGAACCGGCTGTATTGAAAAAAGGTGTAAGGGGTTTGATGCTTAAAATCTGGTAACCGCTGTGACTCAGCAGTCTCTGGGCTGCTTCCATAGAAGTAGCCGGGATTTTCCCCTTTACAAGCCTTTTATCCTGCCCATAAGCTACGTAATTAAAATCCATTTATTCACCTCAATACTGCTCCTCCGGTGAATAGGCACTACGGAGTACTTCGGAGGGTGTTGTAACATTATCTTTAACCTTTAGCATACCATCTTTCATCATGGTAATCATGCCGTCTTTGATAGCTTGATTGTGTATTTCTGAGGGCGAAGCTCCGCTCAGCATAAGCCGTCTGAGCTCGTCACTTATAGACATTATTTCAAACAGGCCCACCCGTCCCAAATAGCCGGTAAAGGCACATGATTTACAGCCGCTACCATATACAAATTTGGTTCGTTTTTCCCCAATTTCACGTTCATAGGCTACCTGCTCAATAACCGGTACCTCAATAGTGTGCTGGCAGTACGGGCAAACCCGCCTGACCATGCGCTGGGCTACTACCCCCACCACGGCTGAAGCAATAAGGAATGGTTCTACCCCAAGGTCTATCAAGCGGTAAAGAACGCCGGTAGTATTATTGGCGTGGATGGATGAAAGCATAAGGTGGCCGGTAAGGGCTGCCTGAACGGCTATATTGGCCGTTTCCGAATCACGTATTTCGCCTACCAGTATCACATCAGGGTCAAGGCGCAGTATAGAACGCAGACCGCTGGCAAAGGTAATGCCGGCCTGCACATTTACTTGTATCTGATTTATATCTTTAAAACGGTATTCTGCCGGGTCTTCTATGGTAATAATATTCTGGCGCATGATGTCCAGCGAATTTATAGATGCATAAAGGGTAGTGGTTTTCCCAGCGCCGGTAGGGCCGCTGATAAGTATCATGCCATAGGGTACTTTGAGCATCTTGTTGTATTTTTCCAGGCTTTCGGGTAAAAAGCCCAGCTGGGAAAGTTCAATAGTAGCCCGGCTCTTATCCAGCAACCGCAAAACAGACATTTCTCCATTGACGGTGGGGGCAGTTGCCGCCCGGATATCTATCTCCCGTCCGCCGGCATTTACGCTAAACTGACCGTCCAGAGCGTGGAAATGGTCTGCTATGTTCATGTCACCCAAAATTTTAATTCTGGAAATGATAGCCCGGTGGGCGGTGATAGGCAGGGACATCATATCCTGTAGAGTGCCGTCTATGCGGAAACGCACCCGCAGGCGGTCTTCGTTGGGTTCAATGTGTACGTCTGATGAGCGGGCTTTCACCGCTTCTTCAATAATAAGATTCAGGGCCTGGGCTAGAGGTGCGTCAATAGCCGCATCAATAGCCAGACGGTCATCTGTAATTTCACTGGGAATAGACATGCGGGAGAGATATTTTTCAATATCCCCGTAGCCTTTGTAGTTAAAGTCTATAGATTCGCGTATCTCGCGGGCGTCTGCCGGTATTGGCTTGATACGACGTTTGGAGTGGGCGGAGAAAGCTTCCAACGCCAGAATGTCAGACGGATCAGCCATAGCCATTTCAAGGGTATTGCCCACTATATTTAGAGGTATAGCGGTATAACGCCGGGCAAGCACCTCAGGGATAAGTTTAAGTGCTTCGGGGCGTGGTGACTGACGCAGGTCGGTTATAGCAGGTTTGCCATTTTTGGATTCGGTTTTAGCCGAAGTTTTTACAACCTCTTCGGCAGTAGTTATAGCGGCACTCTCTTCAGTGGAGATAGGGATAGGGTTAAGTTTTATAAGTTTAACTTTTTGGGCATCAGCAAATTGCTGGGCATCAGGTGTTATTTTGGCTGTGGTAGCGATAACTTTGTCAGATATGCCGCAGTCAAAGGCTTTGGCATCAAAGAGAGCCACATCCTGAAGTTCCAGAGCAGGTTGCTTCTTTAAAATATCTATACCTAAAGTGTAGTTTTCGGTGTTAATATCACTGGCCACCACATCAAAAACATGGGAAATGCCTGACCGCCCTTTGATACGGGCATTCTCCCTTATGGTGTAGCCCAGATTGGTCAGAGCCTTAATAAGGTCTTCGCGAGAGGAGATGTTGTTCATGCCTTCCAGACGGTTGGGGCGCTTGGTGCTGGTAATCAACAGATCTTCCAAACGGTCCTCGTCAAAGACTTTTATCCGCTGTTTTTCAGCCAGATTGCGGGTTTCCGGGGTCAGTTTGGGTATGGCAATCAGGATACGTTCATTTATGCCAGTATCAAAGGCTTTGTTGGCAAAGTTGAAAATAGAGCTGCTTTCTTCCTCCTGGTTTGAACCCAGAATTATACAAACAGCCATAGTTCTGGCGGTAAATCCATCATTTCGGCGGGCTACGATGTCAAAGATATGCTCTATACCGGATTGCCCGGTTATTTTAACATCACTTTCCACCTGGTAATTGTGGCTGGACAAATAATCAGCCACTCGTTTGCTTACCAGTTTGCGAAGTTCTGTATCTTTCACTTTGTTTTGTAACATTCCCAACCACATTTCAGCTAGTTTATTGGCTTTTATTCACTTAATTATAACATCTTACGCATAATACATATAAAGGTGCAACTATTTGTCAAAAATAAGCCATATTATATATTTATCAGGCCACAGCGTATAGCTACAACAACCGCATGTGCCCTGTCATTGGCATTTAATTTGCGTAAAATGGCGCTGACATGGTTTTTTATGGTTTGCTCGCTTATTTCCAGATTGTTGGCAATTTGCTTGTTGGTATTGCCGTTGGCAATCAAGGTCAATATCTGTTTTTCACGATTGGTCAAGGGGGCAACAAAACTAGAGGCATCTTTACCCAGCATGGAGACATCTTGAAACTGGGCCAATACCTGTTTAGCCAGGCTAGGGCTACCCATAAGGCTTTCATTGATAGGATACTCACCCCGGTTTGCCCGGCGGATAGTTTCAATAAGCTCTTCAGCAGTACTGCTCTTTTTCAGACAGGCTACAGCCGCTGTTCTTATGCATTCAAACAGTTCGGTATCATTGGGGTTTGGGGAAAGGATAATAACCTTGGTATTGGGGAAGGTACGCACAATACGCCGCCCCAAATCCAACCCGCTGTAAGCGGTCAGGTCTGAACCCAGCAAAACTACATCAGGCATCTTGGTTTCAACCTGTTCCAGGGGGTCTTTGTGAGTGTCTGTTGCCAATATCTCAAAATTATTGTCGGACAAGGCCTGGGCAACACCCGCTCTGAAAAATGGTTGCTCATCTATGACCATTACCCTGATTTTACTGTTGTCTTCCATCGCTTGCCCCTTCTTTTAGCCTAGAGTTTCTTTCAAGAGTTTGGTCTTGCCTGCCCGTTCCAAAAATTGTTCCACGTCTTCCTTACGGAAACGGCGGTCACCTCTGGCTCCAATCCGATAGGATTTAAGTACCATCTGATTGCTCCAGCGGCGTACAGTATTTATATGCACATTCAGCATATGGGCTACTTCGCTGGTGGTCAGCATGGGGGAGACTATATTATCTTCATGATTTGCCATGGCAGTCCTTTCTTAAAGTATCTTAACCTAACTATTCAGAACTATACATTATATAAACTCTACTATCCAATCCCCCGAATGTACTAACCTGTATAGGAAAATAGTAATATAAGTTAAGATAACTTAGGGAAGCCAAAAGGTGTATATTTCCTATAATGACGGAAACAGACAAGGATTTCAACCCCTTGTTTGAAGACAGAGAAAGTTTGCAGGAAAAAAATATTTGCAAGATGCTTAAGATTTTAACTGTTTCGGATTGCTATCTTTTTAAAAACTGCTTCGTTATAATTTGTGCACGGGTAAATAACCGGGTTTGACCGGCCGGGAGTCCTCAAATAGAGGCCGGCCAAGAAGGGGATCTTACTGGTGCAAACAGAAAGACACCTGGTTGAGCTTGCTCGACAAAAAGATGAGCAGGCATTTGCCAGACTATATGAGGAATATTTCGATAAAATTTATCGCTATATTGCTTTGAAGATTGGCAACAAAATGGAGGCCGAGGATTTGACCCAACAGGTCTTTATGAACGCTCTCCGGTCTATGTCTTCCTTTAAATGGCAAGATAATACACCATTCTCTGCCTGGCTATACCGTATTGCCCATAACCAGATTGTAGACTACCTGAGGAAGAAAAGCCGCCAGCCCACGGTGGATATAGAGATAGTTGCCCCGCTGGCTTGTGCCGATGACCCGGTGGAAACTACCGAAGTAAATATAGACTATGAGAAGTTTGTGAAGGTATCTGCCAAACTTACCCCCGCCCAGCAGGAGGTAATTTCCCTGCGGTTTTCTTCGGATTTGCCTATCGCCGAGGTGGCCAAAATAATGAACAGAACTCCGGGTGCGGTCAAGGCGCTGCAGCACAGTGCGGTATCCTCACTCCGCCGAATGCTCTCTGGAGCGTGAATGAAATGAATGTAAAAAATAGCCCTGAATTTAATAACATCCTGAACGAATGTCTGGACCGTATTCTTATAAACGGGCAGGATTTGGAAAGCTGTCTTCGCCTGTATCCTGATCAGGCGGTAGAGTTAGCTCCTTTGCTCAAAACCGCTATCGGGATTGAACGGGTTGCCGGCAGATGTACTCCTTCGCCAGTATTCAAGGCCAGAGCCCGCTATGAATTTATGTCTGCTCTGAAAGAAAGCAAACATAGAAAAGGCTTTTTCGGGTGGCGGCTTAACTGGGCAACCGGGCTTGCCAGCGCCCTTATGTTCCTTTTTGTTTCAGGCGGAGGGGTTGCGGTAGCTGCTTCCGGCAGTATGCCTGACAGCCCGCTATACGGGGTGAAACTGGCAACCGAAGAACTCTGGCTGAATTTCTCCTTTGGCGAAGAGGGTAAAATAAACGCTATGAACCAGATTGCCGACAGACGGGTTGCCGAGATAATCTATCTGGCGGATACGGATCAGGTTAATCTGTTAAGGCAAACCAATGACAAGCTCAATTCCGCTCTATCTGTTATGGCAAGTTTAGTGGGGCTTGAAAACAGTGTGATGTCAGCGGCTAACCCTCAAGACAGAGATGATACTGCCTTGACTGCACCAGTCACTGCACCTCCCAATAAAAACCTCGGGTTAACTGAAAATTCAGGCGGCAGTGCCAATACTACCCAAAATGGCATTATCCTTTTAGCCATTGCTAATCAGAATGCCCTTAATCTGGCTCTGGAAAGAGCTTCCGATGATGTACGCGAGGATATGGCCTGGGTGGTTGCCAATGCAATTGCGGCTTACCAGCGGATATTAAACGCCATGTATATTCCCTGAAGGCTAAGCCAGACGGCGGATTTTTATCCGGGGCAGCCAATACTGAACGTCTTCACGGTGGCAGAGTTCAGTACCGGGAGTCATTACGGCAGCTGTGCCCATAGCTACCCCCAAACGGCAGGCTTCTTCCAGGCTGTCTCCGCGGCGGAGTGATATAGCAAAACCGGCCACGGTTGAATCCCCTGCTCCCACCGTACTTTTTACCCGCACATAAGCCGAACTTGCCTTTATTACTTGCTTTCCGTCACAGGCTATCAGCCCCTTTTTACCCATGGAGATTACCGCTATTCCTGCCCCCATCCGGACTATTTCTTTGGCAGCCAGTATTATTTCAGCCTCAGTCTCCAGTTTTCTGCCCAACAGTTCCTCTGCTTCGCGGATGTTGGGCTTGACCAGACAGGGTTTAGCCTTCAGCCCTTCCCGCAGGTATTTACCGGCGGTATCCAGTATGGTTTGTTTGCCCAGTTTGCGGGCGTGGCTGATAAGGGTGAAATAGACACTTGACGGCACTCCCGGCGGCACGCTTCCCGACATAACAATCAGGCTGGAAGCAGCACTTTCCCTCAGCAGGTCTGCATAAAACATTTTTAGTTCAGGCGGAGCTATTCGCGGACCGGGGGCGTTCAGATTAGTCTGGCGGCGGGTTTTGGTATCGTAAATTATAAAACAACTGCGGGTAGGCTGGCTTATGGGGGTAAAGTGATATTTTAGCCCTTGCTCTGTCAACAGGGTTTCAATTTCCCGCCCTTCCTCTCCCCCCAGCAAACCGCAGGCAATTGTATCAAACCCCATTTCGTAGACGGCACGTGAAACATCTATCCCTTTGCCGCCGGCATATTTGGACATGCGATGCCAGCGGTTGGTTTCATATAGTACCAAACCATGCACATCTATATGCTTGTCCAGGCAGGGGTTTAAAGTAACCGTGGCAATCACAGGTCTTCACCCGGGTGGTATTCGGCATACCAGTGCTGGCTGGGATTTATAAAATTACCTGTTTTCAACCCCAGCTTCTCATACCATGGCTGCCCCCCGTTTTCGGCTATCTGGCACAGCCGTTTAAATCTTTCAACAGCTATACGGTTTATGAAATCCTGACGGTTTACCGGATTGGTTATCTCCAGAGCCTCCTGCCAGACTGCCCTCCCGGCCAGAAAACCGGAAGCTCCGCACTGGCAGGCTATTTCCAATTCTCTCACATACAGGCTGAAATCTGCCCCGGCTGAGAGTATAGCCCAGGGTACGGGACAGAGAGAATCCAATTTCCGGGTAGATTGAAATGCCATGTCTTCGGTCAGGCTGAAGCGGAGATCAACGGGGAACTCCACTTTCAGTATATCTATACCCAGACCGGCCAAATCCGCTACGGTTGAGAGTACCAGATCCGGTTTATTTTTAGCGAAGAGTTCGGCATTTTTCAGTTCCTGCCCTATGGGGTAGGTGACAGGTTCCAGCACAAAGGGGATATCCAGTTTGCGGCATTCATCAGCTACTCTGGATACCAGAAGCTGTTGTTTCTTGGCTAAATCTTTTAAATCCGGGCGGTAGTACAGCAGGAGCTTAACGGCGTTAGCTCCCAGCAGTTTTATCTTGGTCACCCCCCAGTTTTCCAGAAGCTCGGTAGTGCGGTATTCGGCTTCCCCCGCATAACCGCTTGATTCCAGGCTGACTAGCAAACCACACCCGGGCAAAAGGGCATTTTGAGACAGGCACTCAGGCAGTCCGTAAAGTGGGTCAAGCAATATTGCACTGGCCTGACCGGAAAAGGCACGGCAAAGGCTGAGTTTGAAATCAGCCAGATTGCGGTAGCATTCTTCATCTGTGTTTTTGGGGCAGAGGTGCTTTTTAATTGAGCCGCGGTGGTCCATAGCCGCAATCTCAAATACGCCTCTGGGGCTGGCCAGAGCAGTCAGATTAAGCAGTTTGCCGGCGCTTATACTCATCTTAGAGCCATTATGTAGCAAGAAAGCCGCTAAATCAAGAAGTATTTGTTTTGGCAGGATATACGGGATATAATGGCTTTTAGCTATGAAAGTGGAATGTGCATCTAATATCGGGTTTTGTTTTGGCGTACGCCGCGCTATAAACATACTGGAAAAAACGGCTTCCGAACGGGGCGGGGTGGAGACTCTGGGTGCTTTGGTGCATAACCAGCAGGTTTTAAACCGCCTTTCCGGTATGGGTGTACGGGTTGTAAAAAATATAGATGACATCAGCGGCTGTACTGTAGCTATTTCCTCCCACGGGGTAGGACCTGCGGTTCTGGCTGAGCTAAAATCCAAAGGGCTGGAAATAGTGGATACCACCTGTCCTTTCGTCAAACGGGCTCAGGTAGCCGCCAAACGCTTTCATGATGCAGGGTTTTTTACTGTAATTTACGGTGATGTAAACCACCCGGAGGTCAAGGGCATACTGGGTTGGGCGGGTGGAAACGGACTGGCTACCCTTAACCCGCAGGGATTAGATGATATCCCGGATTTATCCCGTTATATAGGCGTACTTTCTCAGACTACCCAGATACCCACCGGTTTCACTTCTTTTGTTAAAAATGTTATAGATCAGGCTCTGGTCAAAGATGCCGAAATTCGTATAGCCGATACCCTCTGCCACGATATCCGTGACCGGCAGTCGGCCGCTCTGGAACTGGCGGGACGGGTAGATCTGATGCTGGTTATCGGCGGGCACAACAGTGCCAATACCCGCCACCTGCTGGATTTATGCAAAACCGTATCCAACACCCATTTGATAGAGACTGCTTCAGAACTGCAAACTGACTGGTTAAAGGGGGTAAGCCGCATCGGCATTACTTCCGGGGCTTCCACTGATGAAACCACCATATCCGAAGTTTGTTCGTATCTGGATAGGCTTTCAGCCGGAGCTTAGCTTTAAATTAGCTTTGGCTTATGTTACAATCCACCTGTTATTTAGGAGGAACAAATGAAACGGGTTTTTTCCGGTGTCCGTCCCACAGGCCGTCTCCATCTGGGTAACTACCTTGGAGCGGTTAAGAACTATGTAGCTTTGCAGGATGATTACGAATGTATTTACTGCGTGGTAGACCTTCACGCCCTGACCACTCTGGAAGAAACTGCCACTTTGAAAGAAAATATATATGAGATGATGCTGGATTTGCTGGCTTCGGGGCTGGATCCTAAAAAGTGCATTCTCTTTGTCCAGTCTCAGGTACCGGAAATAAACGAACTCTTCACCCTGTTCGGCATGATTACCCCTTTAAGCTGGCTGCTTCGGGTGCCCACCTTTAAGGAAAAGGTAAAAATGCACCCTGACAATGTGAACTACGGTCTGGTGGGTTATCCGGTGCTTCAGGCGGCAGATATATCCCTTTACAAGGCGGATGTGGTGCCGGTGGGGGTAGACCAGCTGCCCCATTTGGAGCTTACCCGTGAAATAGTCCGCCGTTTCAATGAAAAGTTCGGGGATACCTTTCCCGAGCCTCAGGCAAGGCTGACCAATTTCCCCACTGTGGTTGGTCTGGACGGCAAGGATAAAATGAGTAAGTCCCTCAACAACCATATTGAACTGGCTCTGTCAGAGGAAGAAACTGCCAAAAAAGTAATGAGTGCAGTTACTGACCCTGCCCGCCAGTACAAGACTGACCCCGGTCACCCGAATATTTGCAATGTTTACAAATTGCACAATTATTTCAGCCCGCAAGCGGTTGCCCAGATTACCGATGATTGCCAAAATGCCCGCATAGGCTGTGTCCAGTGCAAACGGGCTCTAGCCGAAGCTATCAACGCTTACCTGCGTCCCATTCGGGCAAAAAGAAGCGAACTGGCTAAAAACCCGGACGAGATTTACCGCATAATGGCAGACGGGGCGGAAAGAGCCGGAGTCATCGCCCGCCAGACGCTGGACGAGGTCCGTGAGAAAATGAATCTCCGCTAATCCAAACCGTTTGGTATCAGTTTATAAAACAAGCCCCGCCGAAAAGCGGGGCTTTAGTTTTGCCTAATGAAAGAAGTGCCTACATCTGCGGGCAGTTGTGTTTTAAAAAGTGGCGGAAACGTTTCATGGCCTCTTCAATATCCTTCAGGGAGGTAGCGTAACAACAGCGGAGGTAACCTTCGCCGCTCTCACCAAAGGCAGTACCGGGTACAGCTGCCACTTTTTCTTCCATAAGCAGTTTTTCAGCAAATTCGTTCGAACTCAGTCCGGTTTTTCGCACTGAAGGGAAGGTGTAAAAAGCCCCTTTGGGCTCAAAACAGGACAAACCCATATCGTTGAAATTTTTTACTATAAAACGGCGTCTGCGGTCATATTCCTCTACCATCAGACGGACATCATCCTGACCGTTCCTCAAGGCCTCTAGGGCGGCTTTCTGGGCGGCAATAGGGGCGCAGAGCATGGTGTGCTGGTGAATCTTGGTCATGGCCTGAATAATAGCGGCCGGGCCTACTGCATAACCAATCCGCCAGCCGGTCATGGCATAGGTCTTGGAAAAACCGTTTATAATAACACTGCGTTCCCGCATACCCGGCAGAGTGGCAAAACAGGTATGTTCAAAACCGGAGTAGATAATCTTGTCATATATCTCGTCAGATACCACCAGCAGGTTTTTGTCACAGGCCAGCTTGGCAATCTCCGCCAGTTTATTCTTGGGCATAACCGCCCCAGTGGGATTTGAAGGGTAACCCAGCAGAATAGAGCGGGTCTTGGGGGTAATTCTGGGGGCTATATCGGCCGCACTTATCTCAAAATTATTAGCTTCAAAGGTGGGTATCTGTACCGGGTTGCCGTATGACATAAAGACGCAGGAAGGATAGGCTACATAAGCTGGGTCTGTCATCAGTACTTCATCACCGGGGTTCAGGGTAGCCCGCATAACCAGGTCCAGAGCCTCGCTTGAGCCCACTGTTATTAATACCTCGGTTTCAGGGTTGTACTCCAGCCCATAGGTCTGGTAAAGGTATTTGGATATTTCCTGACGGAGTTCCAAAAGCCCGGCGTTAGAGGTATACATGGTATATCCCTTTTCCAGAGCATAAATGGCAGATTCGCGGATATGCCAGGGGGTAGTAAAGTCAGGTTCGCCCACACCCAGAGATATCGCTCCGCTACCCATCTTGGCGGCCAGGTCAAAGAATTTGCGTATGCCGGAGGGCTTGAGCTCTTTGGCTCTGTCAGAGATAAAACCTTTGTCCGTTCCCACCTGTGATGTCATAGCATAAACCTCTGAATCTTTATTAAAGGACTACCGGTTCACGTTTAATATCATCATTGCCGTCAATTATTTCGCCATCTTCTTTGTAGCGCTTCAGCAGAAAATGGGTAACCGCTCCCTGTACGCCTTCGATAGGAGCCAGTTTTTGGGCTACGAAGTTGGCCACCAACTGCATGGTCTTGCCGCCTACCATTACCAGCAGGTCATAAGTGCCTGAAAGCAGGTAGCATGAGCGAACCTCCGGATAGCGGTAAATCCTCTCTGCAATAGCGTCAAATCCCACATCTCTCTGGGGGCTGACCTTGACCTCTATCAGGGCAAAAACCTGTTCGGCACCCAGTTTTTCCCAATTGATAACGGTTTTGTATTTGAGGATAGTTTTATCAGCTTCAGCCTGCTTTATTTCACGGCTGATTTCCCCTTCGGGCAGGCCGGTCATGCAGGCCAGTCTGTCAGGTGTGATTCGGGAGTCATTTTCCAGGATTTTCAAAATGTCACTAAGCATTATTTTCTCCTGTTTATGGTAGGGTTATTATAACAGATATATTTAAATGTAAAAAATACTCCTGTTGATTATTCCTGTCAAAAAAATGCCCCTTTGCTTTTATAGGCAGAGGGGCATTAGGTGACGGTAATATTATTTTAGGGCAGGGTGGTTACTATTCTTTCACGGCTGAGAAAGCGGGTCAGGTAAGTGGAAATACCCAAAAGCAGCAAAGCTACTCCGGCTACTATGCCTACCAGAGTCCACTGAGCATCAATATTGCTGGCAAGACCAATACCTGCGCCCATCAGCCCGAACATTGGTACAAACACAATCAGGTTTAAAATCCGGTATTCTTTAAGCCCCACGTACAGGTTTAAAAAACCCATCAGGTTTACAAAACCCAAAATAACCAGCGGGGTTACAAACAGTACCTGAATAAATATCGCCAGCGAGGGCAGTATAAACTCCCCGTTTTCAAGGCCGGTACGGACAATGGGTATTAAAACAGCCAGCAGGACAAACGGGTAGGTGGAAGCACTTACTCCCAGTACTTTTCCCAGCAGAATATCCCGCAGGCTGAGAGGGGTGCACATCAGGCTTTCAATAGTGCGGGTGTATTTTTCCATCACGAATGCCTGGCTGAGAAACATATAAGACATAAAGGCGCTTATCATAATGGACAGGTAAAAGACTACTCCGTTTAAGGATAAACCCAGACCTGTTTGGCTGGATAGGTTGTTGGAATAAAGGAAACCGAACAGCAGCGGCATGATGAGAGCCTGAATAAGCATGCCCTTGTTGCTAAAGTTATCCCGCAATTCTTTTTTAGCTACGGTCAGTATATTTTTCATTACTTGGTCTCCTGTTTCATAGTCTCCAGATATATTTCTTCCAGAGATCGCTTTAGCTTACGTACCTCTTCCAGCTGGATATTGTGACCGGACAGATAGGTGATTATCTTTGGGGTATCTACGCCTTCAGCCGGGGTCAGGGTCAGTCCTTCCTGTGTGCGGTGAATATCAACCGCCAGTTTGGCGGAAACAAGCAGTTTTTCAGCCTGCTCAATATCAGCAGTGTTACTGAATGAAAGTTCCATACCGGGTTGGCGGTTTTTCCTGTCCAGATTGGTCAGGCTATCCCAAGCCAGTAGTTTACCGCCCTTTATAATGGCTACTTTATTGCAGATACGCTGAACTTCGTCCAGATCGTGCGAATTCAGGAAAATAGTCATATTGCCCTCGCGGGAAAGGGACAGGATAAGGTCACGGAAGCTTTTCTGGGCTTCAGGGTCAAGGCCGGAAGCCGGTTCATCCAGAAATAGCACCTCCGGTTTGTGCATAATAGCCTTGGCCAGAGCCAGTTTACGCTTCATGCCCTTGGAAAATTTGCCGGCTGGGTCATTTCGGCGTTCGCTCAGGTTAAAAAATTCCAGTAGTTCATTTATGCGGGCTTCGCGGTTGGGTATCTGGTAAATATCCGCGAAATACCGCAGGTTTTCGTAGGCACTCAGGCGGTCATAGATGCCGTCTACCTCCAGCAGGACACCTACATTGCTTCGGGCGGTATCATCTTTAGCCAGATTTTTGCCATTCAGAGTTGCCTTACCGCTAGAGGGGTTTAACAGCCCCAGAATGATTCTCATGGTAGTGGTTTTCCCTGCACCGTTGGGGCCCAGAAAACCGAATATTTCCCCCGGGGCGACACTGAATGTGATATTATCCAGCACCGTTTTGCCCTTAAAGACTTTGCTAAGGTTGTTTACTTCTATCATTGCCCTTCCTGTTCAGTGTTATATACAAATATTTCTTCTATAGGTGTTTTAAAAAGGGAGGCTATTTTGAAAGCCAGCTCCAGAGAAGGGGAATACTTACCCCGTTCTATAGAAATAACTGTCTGGCGGGTAATGCCCAGTTTGTCTGCCAGTTCTTCCTGAGTGAGGCTGTTTATAGCTCTTAAAACCTTAAGTTTATTTTGCATGTTGTCTACATTTTACTGCGGTAGTAAAGATTTGCCAGGTCATACAGCAAAATAAAAAATAATGCCATGCCCACGAGTAGCCAGTACTCGGGGGAAGATGCCGCATCTTCATTTATCATCAGGTATATCAGGGGTGCTATACCTACTACCGGGCCGAAAATACGGATAGTGAAGCTGGCGGCCTTTTCTTGAATGCGATACTGGCGTTCATCTGCCAATACGCCCCGTACTTGGCTTTTTAGAAATACACTCAGCCCAATAAAGATAGGCACTATCAGAAGCCCGAAGAGATATGCGCCGCTGGCTGTTGCCCACCCTATGCCAATACCCATTATTACCGACAGCAGAATGACCAGATAGCGGAAATTTTTAATACTCATAGATTGGTATTGTAAAACTACATATTCAAAATGTCAAGGTAGCTATACATTATGGAATTTGGTATATAAACATAAAGCGGCTGTTTACCAGCCGCTTTATTATTCATCTTGAGAAGTCTGGTTCTAAATACCGCGTCCCTGTTTGCGGGCGGCAATATCCAGAATACCCCCTATGACCAGCCCGGTGATTATCCCTATGGCAATACCGGCAGCCATATCACTCAGCACAAATCCCAACCCCGCACCTATGACCAAGCCCAAAGCCAGCCAGATGCCTATGTTTTCACCCGGGGGTGTTAACTTGTGTTTATTTTGCAGGTGAAGTACCGCACCGTTCAAGGTGTTGAAATAAGATTCCTCATCATTCTGGGTAACGGGTTTGTTACTCAGGGTTTTCAGGCAGGCAGTCAGGGCATGGCGGAACATGCTGCAATCCTTGCAGTTTTGTCCGAAGCTATCCATCTGGTAAAGGACGGTTTTAAGCCATTTCAGACGGTACTTCTTAATTTCCTTTGGGCTAAGGCTTGCTTCCAGTTTTGCAATAGTATCACTGCTGGTTTGGTACCACTCGCTTGGTTGCTTAATCATGGATTTTCCAACCTCTCTATAACCGGGGCGTTTCCTTGTGCCAGGTGGTAGCGCACTGGAAAGCATGAGCTATACGCATGATAGTCTGGTCAGCAAAGGGCTTGCCTATAATTTGTAAACCAACCGGTAAACCGTCTACGAAACCAGCCGGTATGCTTACCGCGGGCAAGCCGGCAATATTTATGGGAATGGTGCAGGTGTCACACATATACATCTCAAAAGGGTCATTCAGTTTTTCACCGATACTGAAGGGTAGGTTGGGGGTGGTTGGGGTTATCAGGGCGTCATACTTTTCAAAGGCGTTGTTAAATTCCTGGCTTATCAAAGTGCGTACCTTCTGGGCTTTGACATACCATGCGTCATAATAGCCGGCAGAAAGAGCATAAGTACCTATCATAATGCGGCGTTTCACCTCAGGCCCGAAACCTTTGGCACGGGTTTTTTCCATCGCTTCCCACATGTTTTCGGTTTGATTGTAAGAGTAGCCGTATTTTACCCCGTCATAGCGTGACAGATTGGCGGATGCTTCAGAGGGCGCCAGTATGTAATAAACTGCCAGTGCGTATGGAGTGTGGGGCAGAGATACCTCGCGGTCTATGCTTGCACCCAGACCCGAAAGTACGCCCAGGGCGTCATTTATCTTTTCGGTGATATCCGGCCGCATATTCTGGCTGAAATATTCTTTGGGCACACCTAGCTTAAACCCCTTTATATTCCCGTCAAGGCCGCTGCTGAAATCAGGAACAGTTTGCGGGACAGAGGTGGAGTCACGGTCGTCAAAGCCGGCAATGGCATTCATTACCAAAGCGCAATCCATTGCATCTTTGGTAAAAGGCCCTATCTGGTCAAGTGAGCTGGCAAAGGCTACCAGCCCGTAGCGGCTTACCATGCCATAGCTGGGTTTATACCCGGTAACACTGCAGAAGCTGGCCGGCTGGCGGATAGAACCGCCGGTATCCGAACCCAATGAAAATACAGCTTCTGAAGCGGCCACACAGGCTGCCGAACCGCCCGAAGAACCGCCAGGGACTTTATCGGTATTCCATGGGTTGCGGGTGGTAAAGTAGGCCGAGTTTTCAGTGGAAGAACCCATGGCAAACTCATCCATGTTGGTTTTACCCAGCAAAACCGCCCCTTCTTTCGCCAGTTTATCCACCACGTGGGCGTTATAAGGGGGTACAAAGTTTTCCAGCATTTTAGATGAACAGGTAGTCCGGATGCCCTTGGTGCATAGTACGTCTTTCAGGGCCATGGGTATACCCGTAAGAGGGCGGATATCCCCCTGTTTGATAGCTTTGTCTGCCGCTTCAGCCTGTGACAGGGCGGTTTCCGGGCAAACAGTCATAAAGGCCTTTATTTCAGGTTCAAGTTTCTCAATCCGCTCAAGGTGGGCTTTGGTAAGTTCGGCTGATGATATCTTGCGGTCTTTGAGCAACTTGTGGGACTGGGCAATAGTCAGTTTAACTAAATCCGTCATTATTCCATCACCGCCCGTATCCGTACGTAATCACCCTCACGTCTGGGGGCATTTGAAAGTATGTCTTCTCGGGCGTATGAAGATTTTATAATATCTTCTTTAAGTACGCTTTTAACCGGGGTGGACTGAGAGGTGGGTTCCACACCGGTGGTATCCACCTGCTGTAACACCTCAAAATGCTCCAGCAAAGCTGAAAGCTCTTTGCTCAGGCGGTTTATTTCGTCTTCCTCAAGCCCCAGTCTGGCCAAGCGGGCAATGTGGAGTACGTCTTCACGATTTAGCTTCATAATATCCCCCGTTTACAAGTCCCCAGATTATAACACTGCCGCCAAATGCGGGCAACAAAGGTCCCCTTTAGCTGTATTAAGGGGAAGGTGTTGTTGATATAATAGGGTATGAATATCCGCTTGGTCTGGACTGTATTTACTACGCTGTTAGAAGGAGTTGGCATTGCCTTCTTGGGTTTGTGGTTGCTGCCGCAGATAGATTTCCAACTGCCGCTTTGGGTTATACTCCTTGCCGAAGCTGTGCTGCTGGTTTCATCAGTATATTTTTATCATGTGGGTACGGTTACTCTGGACCAGAAACCCCGTACCGGGTCGGAGACTATTATCGGCAGCAGTGCCGTAGTGGTGGAAAGCGTAAACCCGAAGGGTATGATACGGCTGGATGGAGAGCTTTGGGAGGCGGTCACTTCTGGCGTGTCTATACCCCGCGGAGGGGAAGTGGTGGTAGTCGGGCGGGATAAAATGCGTCTTTGGGTGAAACCCAAATAGATGCGTTCTTTCGCTAAAATCCGCCAAGATGTTATAATGGCGGCAGGTTCAGGCAGGTCTCAGGAAAAGGGGGCTTGGCATGGATAATAATAATCCGGTTAAAAAACTGATACTGGGGTTTAACAGTAATCTCTGCCGGTGTAAAAAATGTCCCAGTTACCCGGGACATAAAGACAAGATGGTCTACTGTGAGCGGGCTAAAAGCCCGTATATGGTTAAAAAGATAAGCTGCCTTTGCCCCAAGTGCCGGGTATGGAAGCTGAACCGTTTTGCGGAAACATATTATTGTGCCAGCGGGGCGGCACCGTTATCCCGTATTTAAGCGGCATTTTCAAGAGAGGTGTCAAAATAGAGATAATTCCGGCAATAGATATTTTAGGCGGAAGGTGTGTTCGCCTTTTTCAAGGTGATTATGCTCAGGAGACAGTGTATTCGTCTGATCCGGTGGGTACAGCCATGCGCTGGCAGTCGCTGGGTGCTCCCCGCCTGCACGTGGTGGATTTAGATGGTGCTGCTGATGGACAAAGCGTAAACTTTGAGCTTATAAAAGAAATAGCCAACTCCGCTCTTATACCGGTGGAAGTGGGCGGCGGTATCCGCAGTATGGAGACGGTAAAGAAACTGCTTGTAGCCGGGGTTGACCGGGTAATACTGGGTACGGCGGCAGTGGAAAACCCTGAACTGGTTAAAGAAATATGTGCCAGATATGCTGATTCGGTAGCCGTAAGTATAGACGCAAGGAACGGCAAAGTGGCAACCCGGGGTTGGGTCACCAATACAGAAATAGATGCTTTGGAACTAGCCCGAAGTATGAAAAAACTGGGTATCAGGCGTTTTATTTATACCGATATTAGCCGTGACGGCACCCTAAGCGAACCTAATTTTGCGGCTATACGTGACCTTATTTCAGCTATCAATGTACCGGTTATAGCCTCCGGTGGTGTTTCCAGCCTGAGCCACTTACGTCTTCTCAAAGATATAGGTGCAGAAGGCGCTATTGTGGGCAAGGCCATATACACCGGTGACCTGAATCTTAAGCGGGCATTTGAAGATCTGTCCTAGCTCAGGCTATAAATCCGTTTCGTACATCAGGTAATGGCTTGGGGTCATGCCCAATTCGGCATAGGTGGTCTGGGCGCGTTTATTTTCTTTTTCCACATATAAACGCAGTCCGCAGACATTACCTGCCTCTTTGGCTTGCTCTGTCAGACTTTCATACATAGCCCGAAAGATGCCTTTGCGGCGGAATTCGGGCTTTATATATACACTCTGAACCCACCAGTAGAGTTTATTCCGCCAGTCACTCCATTCGTAGGTAACCATCAGCGAACCGGCAACTTCTCCGTTATATTCAGCCATCAGGTAAAAGCCATAGGCGGGGTTTTCTAAAAGTGCGGCTGCCCCTTTCAGGGTAATATCCTTATCCAGTAGCCTGTTTTCAGTTTCCAGCGCCATAGCTGTGTTAAAATCTGCAAGCGTATTCATATCTTCACTGGTTACCCTGCGGATGCAAAGCGACTTCTCCAAAATGTACCCCCTGTGTTTTAATGGCAGCCTATCCCAAAGTTTTATAGCACTTACAAGATGCACTTTAATTCAATTCCTGATAAAATAACATTTTATACGCAAAAATAAAAATGGGAGATAATGCATTCTAATGGAACTTAAACTGGACGACAAGGGTCTTATAGCCGCCATAGTACAGGACGTGAAGGACGGCACAGTACTGATGCTGGGTTATATGAATACCGAATCCTTTAAACTCACTCAGGAAACCGGCAGTGTCTGGTTTTACAGCCGCAGCCGCCAGGAACTCTGGAACAAAGGCGCCACCTCCGGCAACAAGCTCATTGTCAAAGAAATGTACCTTGACTGTGACAATGACGCCGTGCTGGTAAAGGCTGAACCTATGGGACCCACCTGCCACACCGGCAACCGCAGCTGCTTTTTCAAAACTGTAGAGCTTAAGTAGCCGCTTCGCATTCGGGGCAGGCTTTTTGGGGAATATAATCGGGGTTGTCCATCTCTACTGTCTTTTTCAGGGCAGTGATGGCAACCTCGATTTGTTTTATATCCGGCGGGCGGGTGGTGAGTGACTGCAAAGCCAGACCGGGTTTAATTAAAAAGTGGACTATCGGGTTATGGCAGTGTCCGGCACTGAAACGGGTGAATTCATAACTCAAAGCTGCAATCACCGGTACCAGAATTATCCGTGAAGCGAACATAACAGCAAAAGATGGCTTGCCTATCAGGCTGAATACCAGTATGGCTATCACCATCACCGCCAGCAGAAAGCTGGTACCGCACCGCAGGTGAGCGGTAGGGTAAGATTGTATTTCGGCTGCCCGTTCTATCTCAAGCGGCACGCCGGCTTCAAAGGCATTAATGGTTGCATGTTCCGCCCCGTGGTAGCCGAAAACCCGTTTAATATCCGGCGTCAGGGTAACCAGCTTTATATAAATGACAAATATTATCAGTCTTACCAGACCTTCAATCAGATTGAACAAAACGGCGGATTCCAGAAAGGAACTCATCAGATTGGTTATAAACAGGGGGGCCAGAAAGAAAAGGGCTACGCTGGAACCCAGTGATACCAGCAGCATCAGCCACAAAAGCCCGCCTGAAAGTTCTTCTTCCTCTTCTTTAAGAGCTATGTTTGCCGAATATATAAGGCTCTGAATACCCAGAACCATGCTTTCAATGAGTACAATTGCCCCCCGAATAATGGGCATTTTGCGCCACTTGCTGGTATAAAGCGAATGCAGCGGCCTGATTTCGGTAGTTATTTCGCCGTCGGGGTTGCGTACAGCCGTGACCAGATTTTTCTGGCCGCGCATCATGACCCCTTCAAGTACTGCCTGTCCGCCGTAATAAAATTTATCTGCCAATATTCCACTCCGTCATAAACAAAAAGGAGCGGCTTTTAATACCGCTCCTTTTATTATTACCTTTTTAACTGGTGCTTGCTTAGGTTTTGCTGCCGTAGCGCTGGCGGAATTTCTCCACCCGTCCGGCGGTATCAACCATTCTTTTCTCACCGGTGTAGAAGGGGTGGCACTGGGCACAAAGTTCCACCTTGATATTGTCCTTGGTAGAACCCACTGTAAAAGTGTTGCCGCAGGCACAAATTACGTTGGTGGCGGTATTATATTTAGGGTGTATTTTTTCCTTCATACGGCATTAGTCAGCAACTACGCTGACTTTCCTCCTGTCATTAGTGGTAGGCTCAAACTTTACCACACCTTCGCAAGTGGCAAAGATGGTATAGTCACGTCCCAGCCCCACATTTTCACCGGGGTGAATATGAGTGCCCCTCTGGCGGACAATAATAGTCCCGGAGTTCACTTTTTCACCGGCAAAACGTTTAACACCCAGCATTTTGGGCTTGCTATCACGTCCGTTCTTTGTAGAACCCGCACCTTTTTTATGCGCCATCTGTAGTTACCTCGTTTGTTTTCTTGGCTCTGGGCTTGCGGGCAGGCTTTTCGGCAGCCCCGCCGGTCAGAATTTCTCCTATCGTTAGTACAGTGTACAGCTGGCGATGGCCCATTTTCTTGTGGTTACGGGTTTTGGCCTTGAAGCGGTAAGCAAAGACCTTGTCACCCTTGATATGGCCGGCAACAGTGGCTGTTACCTTGGCACCCGAAATAGTGGGGGAACCTATAGTAACGGTCTCACCGTCATTAAGCATCAGAACCTTGTCCAGTTCAATGCTGTCACCCTCAGCCAGATCAAGTAAATCTACTTCAACCAGCTGACCGGGCGTTACCTTGTATTGTTTTCCACCGGATTCAATTATGGCGTAAATGTTGACACCTCCCAAAAGCAAAGCAATATTATACATTAGAATATATTAAAACGCAAAGCCGCTAGGCTTTTAAACAAAACCTTCTAAAAATAATATGTTTAGATATGCTTGTCAAGAACCTCTGCGAAATCTGCCCCTATAATTTAGCCTAAAACCGCCAAATAAGCAAAATATTCTTTGAAGGCCTATACATTTCTGTTGGCGTGTGGAGTTATACTCAAAGTATCAGGCGAAGGAGGGGCAAAATGACTAACAGGGTTTTTGTCACTGGAGGCAGTGGGTTTGTGGGGAGGCATTTATTGCCCAGACTGGCTGAAAACGGCTTTAAAATTCGTCTGTTGGTTATGAATGAAACTGAGGCCAACCGGGTAAAAACTCCCGGAGTGGAGTTTGTTTATGGTACGGTTAATGACTTGCCGGTGCTGATGGATAGTCTGAAAGATGTTTTTGCCATAATTCATCTGGTGGCAATACTTCGTGAAAATAAAAATGCCACCTTTGCAGAGGTAAATATAGAGGGCACAAAAAATATACTGGCGGCCGCTACCGAAAACGGGGTAAAAAGATTTATTCATATGGGTATACTGGGTGCCAGTGCGGATCCCCGTTTTACTTATCTCCATTCCAAATATCTGGCTGAAGAAGCTGTCAGGCATTCGGGTCTGGGTTACAGTATCTTAAAGCCTTCGGTTATGTTCGGGCCGGGGGCAGGATTTATAAATGCCCTTATTCGTTCGTTCAAACCCTATCCGTTTATTGCCCCGGTAGCCGGAAACGGAAAAACCCGCCTTCAGCCTATTTGGGTGGAGGACGTAGTTAGCTGCCTGTTGAAAATGCTGGAGGGTGAAAAAATACACCAGAGCGTACAGATTGGCGGACCTCAGATATTTACCTATGATCAGGTACTTTCAGCCGTGATGCAGGCTATGCGGATAAAAAAGCCCCGTTTGCATGTACCTGTGGGGTTAATGCGTCCGCTGGTTTGGCTGATGGAACGTGCAAGTTCTAACCCGCCTATTACCATGCCGGAATTGAAAGCCCTGTCAGTAGACAATATAACTGTTGAGGATGCTGTAAAGAGAGAATTTGGCTTTGACCCCAAACCTCTTTCAGAAGGGCTTGATTACCTTAAGCCAGCTCCAGCCGTTCCTTAGCCAGTAGCTGAACGCAGGCTTTCAGGTCTTCAAAACGGCAGTTGTTGTTTACTACAACGCTGGCATATTTGAGGCGTTCATTGTCGGTGGCTTGTGACTGAATTCGGGCTATAGCCTGTTCACGGCTTAGTCCCATGCGGCTATGCAGCCGCTTGAAGATGCTTTCTTTGGGGGCGGTAATAAGCCAGACTTCGTTTACCAGCTTTAGCCAGCCTGCTTCCACCAGTAAAGGGGCTTCAATGGCGACTGATTTTATGCCTTTTTGGCGGTACTCTTCCAGCAGGGAAGAAATAGCTTGTTCTATCAAGGGGTGGGTAATTTTGTTCAGGCGTTCCAGTCTTTCGGGATAACCGAAAACCAACTCACCCAGTATCTTGCGGTTGATATTTCCGTCAGGGTTCATTACCTCGTTGCCGAATACATCTGTTATCTTGGTACGGATACCCTTATTCTGCAGTACGCGGTGGCCAATCTCGTCGGCGTCAATGATATTTACCCCAAGTTCTTTTAAATAACGGCAAACTGTAGTCTTGCCACTGCCGATACCACCGGTAATGCCTACAATTTTCATTGAATTAGTCTAGTCTTTTAAAAAAATCAGGTCAAGTAAATTCCTGACTGAAATACTTTCAGATACCTGAAATAGATTTCTCTGTTTCAAAGGCTATCCGCTCTTTGTCTAAGTATCTGCCCTCAAAACTAAGACACTCTTTATCTGTAAATACGTATGCATACTAATTGTGGGGTTTAAGCCCCTATGGGATATTGAAGAAGGTTGGCACTTCCTCAATGAATGGTGAATTTGCCACCGGGAGGTGATTTATGAAGACCAAAAATTTGACCATGCCTGAAAGGGAGATGCTGGCAGGAATACTTAAAAACTATATCGGTGAGCTTCGGGTGGAGATAATCCATACCGAAACAGATACCTATAAAAAAGCCCTGCACGCCAGGGAGAAAATACTATTCGGCATACTTCGCAAACTGGAGTCAGCCGTTACCGAAGACAATCCTGAATTGCCGCTGGCTAAAAAGGCTTCCTGACAGGCTCTAAATCTGATTCTCTTGTTATCTGTATATGCAGGGGTGACTGGCTGTCTTTGGTTTGCTTCTGTCCAAACCGGCACCTGTCTGAAAGGCAAGGAGTTTTTTGGGCAGATAGTCGTGCTTAAATACGATTTCTTTCCCTGCCTGCCGCTGCTTGGGTGAGATTGGCAGTATCCCGAGTTGCACCTTCATATATCCGTCTCCCGAACTGATTATGGGAAATAACGGGAATATTTCTGCCTGATTATTGTGGAAACAGGGCTGAACGGGTAAAGTAATAGGTATATGAATCTGACTTTATCTTTGGCGGCTTCTCTGGAAGAGCTTCAAGCTCACCGAAGGGTTGATTATGTTGCGGCCAGAGTTCGTTTGCACCCTGATGCAGACAGTTGCGTCAGGGAGTTTAAAGGGGCATTTCTGATATATGACGGGGCTGAATCACCGGTAAACCGGGTGATGTGTCTGGGGTTGAAAGAAGCCCTGCTTGAGGAAGACCTGCCTGGCATAGAGGAATTTTATGCCGTACATGGTCTTAAAGCCATGCTGGATGTATGCCCGCTGGTAGAAGAAAATATGGTTTATATGCTGGGCAAGCGGGGGTACACGGTTTATCAGTTTGACAGTGTACTGGTACATGAGGTCAGCAGTTTTCAACTTGAGATAAAAGAGCCGCCGGGTATAGTTATCTGGCCGGTAAACAAAAATAACTATCTTACCTGGCTGGAGGTGGTTAGCCACGGTTTCTCCTCTGCAGAGTCAGATTTGATGTCCATGCAGTCTATCTGCGAGCCAAATTACCATAGCCGTAATTCTTCGGCCTATCTGGCCTATCTGGACGGCAAACCGGCCGGGGGTGGGGTATTGTATGTTCGGGGGCATATGGCTGAATTAGGGGGAGATGCCACTTTGCCGGATTTCCGCCGCCGGGGGGTTCAAACTGCCCTTATCCAGCACCGCATGAAAATAGCCCGCAAAATGGGTGTCCGCCAAATGATATTTGTATCTGCACCGGGCAATTCATCAGAGCGTAATGCCCGCCGGGCGGGTTTTGAAATGGCTTACAGCCGGACGCTCCTGCTTCAGCCCTGAAGCAACAAATCAGTAAAAGCCGTAAGCTTTTCCGGCAGCGAGGTATTCCGGCTGGCTTCTTTAGGTGTTTTGGCCAGCAGTTCCAAACTGCCGAGGTATTTCATATGGCAGACCTCGGCGTATTGTTTCAGGTTCAGCAGAGCTTGGCCTATGCCTTCCTCAGCCACCGCTACTCCGCCCATTTTTTTGCCTTGCAGGCTTGGCCAGACGGGGCAGGTGCGGTCTATGAAGTTTTTCGTCAGCCCGCTAAGCATCTCAAAATAGACCGGCGTGCCCAGTACTATTGTATCCGCCTGTTTCAGTTGTTCCAGCAGTTCGGGCATATCGTCTTTCTGTTTGCAGATACCCTGTTGGCTTTTCGTGCGTGTTTCGCAGGCCAGACAGCCCGTACAGAAGCAGATATTGCACTTTCTGAGCAGTATCAGACAGGTATCTGCCCCGGCTTTTTTAAGCAGTTTGGATAAACTTTCCAGTATATATTCGGTGTTGCCCTTTCGGGGTGAACCGCTTATTAAAACTATCTTTATCTTAGTATTCATTTCGTACCTGTTTCAGCTTTGAAGATGCTATTTAATACCATTTTCCGTATGTGTATGTCCAGTATTATTTGAGACTTATACGTTGACAGCTTTATCCCGCAGTCATACAATGGCAGAAATCATTTTAAGGAAACGAGGCTTGGCCCATGTTTCTGGATAACGTAAAAATCAGGTCTGACAGATTTCCGGATACCGGTGTTTACCCCTTTAATCTGGACGTATTGCATAAGACCCCTCAGATAGTTTTGGACAAATCGGTCACCTTTTTCATCGGGGAAAACGGCAGCGGCAAATCTACTTTGCTCAGGGCTATCTGCCGCAAGGCCGGGGTACATATCTGGGAGGATACCAGCCGCCTGACACTGGATAATAACCCCTATGCAGACTGTTTGTCAGACTATCTGGAGCTTGGCTTGCCTCAGGGCGGGGTTAAGGGCTCATTTTTTGATTCGCGCACCTTTCAAGACTTTACCCGTTTTCTGGATGAATGGGCGGCGGCTTCGCCGGATATTCTGAAATACTTTGGAGGGGATTCCCTTACCAACCGTTCCCATGGGCAGTCTTTGATGAAATATTTTGAATCCCGTTACAAGGTGAGGGGTCTGTATTTTATGGACGAGCCCGAAACTGCCCTGTCACCCAAAAGCCAACTCATGCTGTTAAAACTTCTGAGTCAGGCGTCAAGTTCTGACCATAACCAGTTTATTATTGTCAGCCATTCGCCTATCCTGCTGGCCTGTCCGGGTGCTTCCATATACACGTTTGATACCGCACCTGTTTCCCCAATAGGGTATTACGATACCCAGTACTACCGCATCTACCGTGATTTCCTGAATAACCCGGAGTCTTTCTTGGCTGCTGACAATAATATAGATTAAAAATCTGTTCGGGGTTTAACTTAATACCTGACCTGCGGGGGTGGGCAATTGGATTAAGGCGGTTTGTCTGGGGTGTTCTGATAAAATCTAAAAGACAACAGGCCGGAAACGCATTTGGGCTAATATGAATTTGGGATGGATGGCCTTAAAAGCCAAGATAAAATTTGACTTGGCAATAAAACGATAAATAGTATTGCCAAAACAGAATAATTCTGTCATAATTTATCAATCTTGATTCAGGGTAGCTTAAATCCCCTGAAAGTTTAAAAATTGATATACGTGGTTGGTCCTGCCGGGGGAAATCAGGGTGCTGTCGGTTGAGGCGCCGAACGGCTTAATTATCATCCAGGTCCCCTCCCGTGGGCGGAGCCCTGAGCGTAATCGGGCTAGCGGCAGGACCAGCATATATTTTAAAGAGGTGTGAAGACCTCTTTTTTTGTTTTAGACTGGTGTTACCCCTTTATGACTGTCATGAACTTGGCATAGGTAATCAGGCCGCCGCTGCGCAAAGTGCCATGTTGGGAAATTTCAGCATATGTGAATGACATGGACGCAGTAGTTGCTGTAAAGCCTTCTTCATCTCCCTGTTGAACATAGACTGTAATTATCGCATATCTGTCCGGTGGCAGGTTGAATGAGGGTGCGGTGAAGCTGATATAACCCTTGGAGTCTGTATACTTAATCTGGCGGTCATGGAAATATACATTGCTGCCGCCGGCATCCAGCACATCTGTCATGAATATAACCATAACAGGGTAAACATAAGCCCCTGTTACTGTGACTACTCTGGTTTGAAGTGTCAGCTGGCATCTAATCTCTTGGGTAGTATCATCGGTATTGGAATCATCACCCCCCAGATTCAGGTGGATATCCTCCAGTCCTATACCGTCACATCCGGTAATCAGAGTGAAAAGGCATATCAGGCTCAGGATAAGGCTCAGGGTTTTGGTTTTCATGGTTTTGCCGCCTTTATTCTTAGTCTTAGGGTTATTGTAACCACCCCAAAACCCATATGGCAACAAAAATATTTAAAAACTCTTGACA